>CBCTTO010000023.1:0-26184 GCA_965149855.1 uncultured Collinsella sp. | reverse complement strand
GATTCGACTAACGTTTGCCAGCCGTTAACTACCGCTCGCCGAGCATCTCTTTATATAAGGCAGTCTCATGGTTAAAGCGGATACGTCCCCCTAGCTAAAGCACAGCCAGCATCGAGCAACTCATCGCGTTCTTCCACCGAGAACCCCTCGGCGTAGACGCGCACCACTGGTTCGGTCCCACTAGGACGGACCAGCAGCCACGTGTCATCCTCGAATGCCAAACGCAAGCCATCCATATGACTAACGTTTTGCGGCACCTTGCCACAAATCGACTTGGGGTTTACGCCCGGCAGCAGGGTTCGTAACGTTTCGGCATCTTCGGCCTCAAGGCGTAAATCGCGTCGACCGTAACTCGTCTTACCAAAACTGTCCTCGAGTTGGTCGACCAGAACGCCCAAAGGCGCGTCCGTCTTTGCCATAAGCTCACACAGAATCAGACAGGCGAGGATTCCATCGCGCTCGGGCATATGTGCGGCGATGCCGATACCACCGGCTTCTTCGCCGCCTATGAGGACGCCGCCCTTCTTCATCTCCGCCGCTATATATTTGAAACCGACTGGTTTGACGGTCACGCGGCAGCCAAGCGCCTCGGCAATGCGACGCACGAGCGTCGAGCACGAAAGATTGACGACGACGCGCCCCTCCAAATTACGAAATTGAACCAAGTCGCCCAAAACGAGCGCCATGATCTGATGCGGATGTATATATCTGCCGCGCTCGTCAACCGCGCCGATGCGGTCGGCGTCGCCGTCGGTCACCAGGCCAGCGCAAGCTCCGTCCTCGATAACCGTGCGCTCGCAAGCGTCCACCCACGGCTCAACGGGGTCGGGGCAGATATCTTCTTGGTCAGACGCCTGCCCGGCGTGAATCTCGTGCACCTCAACGCCAAGCTCGCGCAGCAAGTCGGCTAGATAGCCCTGGGCTGCGCCGCCCATGGGATCGACAACCACGCGCAGGTGCGCGGCGCGGATGGCTTCGGCATCGACAAACGATGCCACCGCCTGCATATAGTCAGGAATGATATCCGCGGTGCGATATTGCCCCTCGATCCCCATTGGCTCGGGAGCCATAGTCTCTTCGAGCTCTTCGATGACATCCTGGTTGGCGGTCGAGCCGTCACCCATGCGAATCTTGAGGCACAGATAGCCCTGCGGATGATGGGACCCCGTCACCATGAGCGCGCCGCACGCTTCACCGTCATAAGCCGCCGCCCACGTAAGGGCAGGGGTCGGGACAGGTCGCGAAGCGAGCACGGCGTCTAGCCCGTGCGCTGCTAGCACGCCCGCCGCAAGCTCAGCGAACTCGCTCGCCAGGGGCCGGGTGTCGAACCCTATATATACCGTTTTGCCCGGATTGGTCTTTTGCCACAATTCGCCGACGGCATCGGCGATACGGGCAACGTTATCGGCAGTGAAGTCCTCATCGACGCGAGCGCGCCAACCGTCAGTTCCAAAATGAATTATCGCGCACACGCGCAGACACCTCACAGTGTTTGGATCATGGTACGCATGGGGTATACCCGCAACATGCACTCGGCAACCTGCCGGCACCAGCATTCACCATTTGGGCAAATGCTGCCGAGGACATGCAAGCAATAAAAAAACCGCCCCGTATGGAGCGGTTTGCCCTTTATATATCGAGCGCCTCGGCCATCGCGGCCGTAGTGATTGCCGTGGTTCCACAGCAACTGCCCACCATTGCGGCACCGGCATGTCTCCATTCGATGCATGCGCGCGCGAAAGCTTCGGGGTTCTCGTGCCATACGGGGCCATCCTGAGTCTGGACCGGATCGCCTACGTTGGGACGCACCGTGACGGGAGTAGTCGCCGATGCAACCATCCTGGGCACCGCCGCGTTCGCGGCCGCAAGCGAACAGCAATTAACACCAACCGAATTTGCGCCGTGTTTTTCGGCGTACAAAACGGCTGCCTCGATGTTGAGGCCATCGCCCAGCAGGTCGCCTTTATCGTCAACGACAAAACTCACCAGAACAGGCATGCCGTCGGCGGCATCTCGGGCGCCGGCAAGCATGGGCTGCAGATTACGGATAGACGTCACCGTCTCGATCAGCAGACCGTCAACACCAGCATTGAGCAAGGCGTGCGCCTGTTCGCGCGCAATGCCGCGGATTTCACGATACTCGACAGAGTCCTCGGCAAACCACTCAATACCGATCGGGCCCATCGAGCCCAGCAGTAGCTGAGGGTGCGCCTGGCGGGCATCGTCGACGGCCCCGCGATTGACCTCCGCCACGGACGGCGCAATCTGGTCGTGCTTGAGGGCATAGCTCGATGCCTGAAAGGTGTTGGTAATGAGCACCTGCGCGCCGGCGGCGACATACAAGCGATGGATACGAGAAACGGTCTGCGGCTCTGCCAGATTCCAAAACGCCGGTGGAATGTCGGCGGCATCGTACTCACTCAACAGAACACTGCCCATGGGGCCCTGCGCCAACAAGGTCTCGCTCGACAAGCGGCGCGTAAGTTCCTCGGCACCAAAGCGGTTGTAATAACTCGTATCCATATATATCCCGCTATTCCTCGACGCTGATTCCCTGCTTTTCGAGATAGGCGAGCCAGCGGCTCATCGTGTCCTCGGATAGCGCATGCTCCATCATGCAGGCCTCGGAATCGGCTCGCTCAAATTCGACACCGAGCTCCTGAACCAAAAACGTGCGGATGAGGCGATGACGGTACCAGATAGCCGTGCCAACCTCGCGGCCGCGATCGGTCAGGATCACCTTGCCGTAGTGCGATTGCTCGACAAGCTCGGATGCCTTGAGCGCCGAAACCGCTTTATTGACCGATGCCTTGGAGACGCCAAGGCGCTGCGCGATGTCGACCGATCGCACGCCGTTGGTTTCCCCCTCTTCGCTTTCAATGCGAACCATGCACTCCAAGTAGTCTTCGTTCGCCACCGTCAGATGCAGTTCGCGCGAGCTATTTGTCGTATCCATGATCTTCCGTCCCTTCTGCATTCAATGGCTGATTCTACCCCATCCAAGCGTCGTGGTATGCCGTGGCATACCGTGCTAGAGTTCTTGTTGCACACGACGACCAAGATTGGAGCGGTCTTTATGGAAAACACCACCACGAGCCCCGATGTCCTCGAGCGCTTTTTGCGCTACGTCCAGATCAACACGCAGTCCGAGGATGCAAACTGTGACCAGGTACCCTCGAGCGCCGTTCAGTTTGACCTTGCCAACGTGCTGGCTGAAGAGCTGCGCGAGCTTGGTGCGGAAGATGCCCACGTGACCGAGCACGCCTATGTCTGCGCGCATATCCCCGCAAGTGCGGGCGCTGAGGACAAGCCCGCCCTGGGCCTGATCGCCCATCTCGACACCACCGAAGTTGCACCGGGTGCCGGCGTGAAGCCGCACATCGTACACTACGAAGGCGGCGACCTGGTCTGCGGCACGGTTGACGGTAAGCCCGTTGCCATGAGCACCGCCAAGCTTCCCGCCCTGAACGACCTCGCGGGTGAGGACCTGGTCTGCAGCGATGGCACCACGCTGCTGGGCGCGGACGACAAGGCAGGCGTCGCCGAGATCATGTCGCTTGTCGCGCGTATCGCTCAGGATCCCTCCCTGCCCCATCCCGCACTCGGCATTTGCTTCTGCCCTGACGAGGAGATCGGCCACGGAGCCGAGCTGTTGGATATCGATACCTTTGGCTGCAAGTACGCCTACACGGTCGACGGCGGCCCCATCGGCGAGCTGGAGTGGGAGTGCTTCAATGCCGCCGAGGTGACCGTCCGCTTTGAGGGCCAGTCCATCCACCCGGGCGACGCCAAGGGCCGTATGGTCAACGCAGGTAATCTGTTCTGCGACTTCAACGCATTGCTCCCCTACGTGCAGCGCCCGGAGTATACGGAAGGCTACGAGGGCTTTTATCACCTTGAGGGTGTATCTGCGACCGTCGATCACGCCACAGCGCGCTATATCGTCCGCGACCATGACGCCGCCAAGTTCCAGCAGAAACTCGACCTTATTGATGCCGCCGCCTCGATGCTCAACCAACGTCTGGGTGAGGAGCGCGTGACGGTCGAGATTAAGCAGCAGTATCGAAATATGGCCGAAATCGTTCGTGACTATCCCGAGCTTATTGATGTTGCCAAGGAAGCCTACCTTGCCTGCGGCGTTGAACCCCAAGTGCTGCCGATTCGCGGCGGCACCGACGGTGCACAGCTGTCGTTCCGCGGTCTGCCCTGCCCCAACCTTTCCACCGGCGGCTATTGCTACCACGGCGTCAACGAGTTTGTCCCGGTTAGTTCGCTCGTCAAGATGACCGACGTGCTCCAGGAGCTCGTCGCCCGCTTTGCATAGGGAACTCGAACAATCCAGGTAAGCAAAACCGCCCCGTCCTCAAAACCGAGAACGGGGCGGTTTTTGGTGCAAGGGGAGTAGTCAGCACCGCATAGAAGCTGGGGGCGTTCTTAAACGACTAGTCAAACAAGAACGTCCCCAATGACTACCCATGTGACAAGTGTTACGCCGATGTTTTAACACCGACAGCGAAAACCCGCCAGAGCGAGCAAGGTGCCTTGAAACGAGGCGGCATTGATCTTTTGATCATGCCGCCGAAGTTGAAAGGCAGATTGCCGCTCTGGCGGGTTTGCAGCGTCAACTGGTTACGCGGGCTGGTAAGCCCGCGTAACCCTAATAGTTAGCTTCGTAGCCGTTGCCGTCGCCGGTGGGCTCTTCGTAGTAGTCCGAATCGCTCGAATCGTTTGAGTCATCGGAATCGTCAGAGCTGACCGATGAGGTTGCAGTACCGTTTGCGTAGTCGTCAGACGTGTTGTTGTTCAGGTCGCCGATCGTAGAGCTGGAACCGTCGGAAAGACCCATGGTGTTGGGACCCTTGGGATCCTTGCCGGCATCGACGCGCTCCATCATTTCCTTGAGCTCGTCCTCGTAGACAAAGACGTAGCTCACACCGTCGATCATGGTACTGTCGTCGGCGTACGAGGGCAGGTTGGCCGAGTAGATACCGTCGACATCCATACCGCGCATGGCGTTGACCGTAGCCACGATATCCTGAACGCTCATATCGGTTACAAGCATATCGGACAGCGAATTAACCAGGCCAAAGATCTTCGTGGCATCGAAGTTATTGAGAATCTGGTTGGCAAGGGCGCCAAGCACCTGACGCTGGTGGCGCATGCGCGTGTAATCGCCGTCGGCATAGGTGTAGCGGCAGCGGGCATAGGTAAGGGCGGTGGCACCGTCCATATGCTGCTGGCCAGCGGTAATCTTAATATCCAGGTGCTCGGGGTCGTCAACATCATCGGTTGCGTTAATGTCGATACCGCCAACCGAATCAATCAGCGCCTGCATACCGTCGAAGCTGACCTCGGCATAGTGGGAAATCTGAACACCGCATAGCTCGTTGACCGCCTCGACCATGGCCTCGGCGCCGCCAACGGTATGGCAGGCGTTGATCTTCATGGTCTCGCCCTTGTACTCGACCTTGGTGTCGCGCGGAACGGAAATGAGCGTCGCCTGCTTTTGCGTGGGGTCGATGCGTGCCAGGATAATCGAGTCGGCACGATACGTATCCTCGCCCGGACGGCCGTCGGTGCCAAGAAGCAGCACGTAGAACGGATCCTTTGCCTCATCGGTGTCAACCAGAACCCGACGCAGATTGTCGGTAATGACATTAGAATCGCCGAGCTTGCCCATAATGGTGGCAAACCACAAGCCGGCAGCGGTAGTGGCACTCAGCAGCACGCCAAGCACGACAATGAGCGCGACGTGACGAATCGTGTGGCTACGACGACGTTGACGAGCGCGCTCGGAATAGCGAGCCACGTTATCGCGACTGTAGATCTTGGCCTGCGCACCAGTTGAGGGTCTTCGGGCGGTAGTATCCGCGAGGGGCTTTTTATTAAACATAGGCAACCTGTATTAGTAGATGACGGGATCGGGGACGGTAGCATGCTCGACATGCGCGCCGAGCGCCTGCAGCTTTTCGACAAACTGCTCGTAGCCGCGCTTGATGTGATGGATGGCCGAAACCTCGGTCGTCCCGTCGGCGATCAAGCCCGCTACGACGAGGGCCGCTCCGCCACGCAGATCGGGCGAGGTAACCTGTGCACCCGAGAAGCCCTTGACGCCATGAATCATGGCATGATGGCTCTCGATACGAATGTCGGCACCCATGCGCACCAGCTCAGAGGCAAACATAAAGCGATTCTCGAAGATGTTCTCGGTGATAACGGAGCTACCGTCGGCAAGGGCGGAGAGTACCATAATCTGCGCCTGCATGTCCGTCGGGAAGCCGGGGAACGGAAGCGTCTGGATGTCGACCGGCTTGATGCGCTCGGCGCGATTCACGTGAACGCCGTCGTCGGTACGCTCGCAGTCGATACCCATGAGCTCCATCTTCTTGAGCACCATGCCCAAGTGAATGGGGCAAAAGCCCGTGACATCGA
Source organism: uncultured Collinsella sp. (assembly GCA_965149855.1). Classification (GTDB taxonomy): domain Bacteria; phylum Actinomycetota; class Coriobacteriia; order Coriobacteriales; family Coriobacteriaceae; genus Collinsella. The sequence continues at coordinate 19,752 of CBCTTO010000023.1, read as the reverse complement.
CACCGCGATCGTCGGCCATCAACGCACCGGCAACGATAAAGGTACCGGCCTCGATGCGGTCACCCACCACGCGATGGGTAACGGGATGGAGCTCTTCCACGCCTTCGATAGTCACGACGGGCGTACCGGCGCCAACAATCTTGGCGCCCATCTCGTTGAGCATGTTGGCGAGATCGACGATCTCGGGCTCGCGGGCGGCATTGTCGATAACCGTGGTACCCTTCGCGCGCACGGATGCCATAATGAGGTTCTCGGTCGCACCGACGCTGGCGAACTCGAGCGTGACGGTGGTACCGCGCAGACCTTGGGGCGCATTAGCGTTGATGTAGCCGTGGGCGGTATCGAACTCTACGCCCAGGGCCTCGAGACCAAGAATGTGCATATCGATCTTGCGAGCACCCAGGTTGCAGCCGCCCGGCATGGCAATCTTGGCGCGATGGAAGCGGCCCAGCAGGGGTCCCATCACGGCGGTGGAAGCACGCATCTTGGCGACGAGCTCGTAGGGGGCCTCCCAAGAATCGACCTGAGAGGTATCAATCTCGAGCGTGTGCTCGTCAAGGACATCGATTGTGGCGCCCATACCCTTGAGCACCTTGCCCATCACGTGGACATCGGAAATATCGGGCACGTTCTGCAGCGTCGTCTTGCCCGGCGCCAGAAGCGTTGCCGCCATGAGTTTGAGCGCGGAGTTCTTGGCGCCCGAAACGGGCACGGAGCCTCCGATGGCGTGGCCACCCTCAACGCGGATAATATCCAAGGTCTACCCTTTCAAAAAGCATGCCCGGGATGGCTGGGCCATCCCGGGCATGATGTGTTCGCAAATGGTCGAACGCTAAATCGTTTGACTATTGGGCAAGCTTGAGCTTACACCATGCGATTTCATTATAGAGGTAGGCGCGGCGTGCATCATCCTCCGACAAATTACCCAGCTTCTCTTCAAAACCTTGAATATCAGCTTTAAGCTTGTCGGCATCGACGGTCGCCAAATCGCAAGCGCGCTCGGCGAGAACGGTCACGACATCGTCCGCAACCTGGGTATAGCCGCCGGCCACGGCAAACGTGTGGTCGACAGTGCCCATGGCTTTATCGGAAACGCGAACGTAACCGCGGTCGATCGTGCAGATCTCGCTGGAGTGAGCAGGCAGAACGCCAAACTCGCCATCCGTGGACGGAATCGACACAAACGCAGCGTCGCCCTCATAGGCGCAGCTCACGGGGCACACGATGCGGATACGCATAACCTACTTCTCCCCCATCTTGCGGGCGCGCTCGCGCACGTCCTCAATCGTGGAAGCATAGCGGAAAGCCTGCTCGGGCAGGTCATCGGCCTTGCCGTCGACAATCTCGGCGAAAGAGCGGACGGTATCCTCGACGCGGACGTAGACACCGGGGTTGCCGGTGAACTTCTCGGCGACGTGGAAGGACTGCGAGAGGAACTGCTGAATCTTACGGGCACGGTTGACCGTAAGGCGCTGCTCCTCGGACAGCTCGTCCATACCCAGAATGGCGATGATGTCCTGAAGGTCGGAGTACTCCTGCAGGAGCTCCTGGACCTTGACGGCGACACGGTAGTGCTCCTCGCCGACGATCGAGGGATCGAGAGCGTCGGAGGAAGATGCGAGCGGGTCGATAGCCGGGAACAGGCCGAGCGACGAAATGCTACGCGAAAGAACCGTGGTGGCGTCGAGGTGCGTAAACGTCGTGGCAGGCGCCGGGTCGGTCAGGTCGTCTGCGGGGACGTAGACAGCCTGGACGGAGGTAATGGAGCCCGTCTTGGTCGAGGTAATGCGCTCCTGGAGGTCGCCCATCTCGGTTGCCAGCGTGGGCTGGTAACCAACGGCGGACGGCATACGGCCCAGCAGTGCGGAAACCTCGGAACCTGCCTGGGAGAAGCGGAAGATGTTGTCGATGAACAGCAGAACGTCCTGGCCGCGATCGCGGAAGTACTCAGCGGTGGTAAGGCCGGCCAGACCGATGCGCAGACGCGCTCCGGGCGGCTCGTTCATCTGACCATAGACCAAACAGGTCTTGTCGATAACGCCAGACTCGCTCATCTCGAGGAACAGGTCGGTGCCCTCGCGGGTACGCTCGCCGACGCCGGTGAACACCGAGGTGCCGCCATGCTCCTGGGCGAGGTTGTTGATGAGCTCCTGAATCAGAACGGTCTTGCCAACGCCGGCGCCGCCGAACAGGCCTGTCTTGCCGCCACGGATGTAGGGCTCGAGCAGGTCGACGGCCTTGATGCCGGTCTCGAAGATCTCGGTCTTGGTGGTGAGCTCGTCGAAACGGGGCGCGGCATGGTGGATGGGGTAGAACTCCTCCACCTCGGGCATGGGCTTGCCGTCGACGGGCTTGCCCATGACGTTCCAAATGCGGCCAAGCGTCTTGGGGCCGACCGGCATCTTCATGGGCTCACCGGTATCGGTGGCGATGAGGCCGCGCTGCAGGCCGTCGGTCGAGGACATGGCGACCGTGCGGACGACGCCGCCCGGAAGCTGGCTCTCGACCTCGAGGATCGTGCTCAGATGACCGATCGGGGTCTCGGCCTCGACCGTGAGCGCGTTGTAGATCGGGGGCACCGCGCCGTCAAACTTGACGTCGACGACAGGGCCGATGATTCGCACGATGCGACCATCACCGGCGGTCGTCTTCTTGGTGGCTTCCTCGACCGCAAGCTTTACGGTGTTATTAGCCATTACTGTTCCTCCAATGCTGAGGCTCCGCCGACGATCTCGTTAATCTCGGTCGTGATCGAAGCCTGGCGCACGCGACTATACGTGCGGGTAAGGGTCGAGATGATCGCGGTGGCGTTTTCCGTCGCGGAGTGCATGGCCTTGCGGCGTGCACCCTGCTCGGCAGCCGCCGAATCGATCAGGGCCTGGTAGATGACCGTCAGGATATAAGACGGCACAAGCTTGCCGAGAACATGCTCGGGAGAGGGCACGAACTCGAACGTGGACGAGATGCGCTTAGGGGCGTCGGTCTCGTTCTTACGCGGACCGTGGGCCATAGCGATCATCTCGGGGTCGAGCGGCAACAGATGCTCGACGCGAAGCTCCTGATCCACGCGGTTCTTGGCGTGGTGGTAGACAAGCTCGACACGGTCAAGCTCACCGGCACGATACGCATCGCAGATATGAGAGGAGATCATGCGGGCCTGATTGAAATCGGGCTCAGAGGAGTTGCCCTCAAAGTGCATGACGACGTTTGCGCGGTCACGGAAATACGTGGCCGGCTTACGCCCGCACGCGATGATCTCGCACTCGATGCCGTCGTTCGCCCAAGAAGCGGCGAGCTTTTCGGCCGTGCGCTCCACCGTCGTATTGAAACCGCCGGCAAGGCCGCGGTCCGAGGCAATAACGACAATCAGGCCATGCTTGACGCTCTCATGCTTCTGCAGCATGGGATCGGTGCCCGAACAGGAGGCGTCGCCGGCGACCGTCAACATGACGTCGGTCAGCGCCTCCTTATAGGGCTCGGCCTGCTTGGAGCGATCGAGGGCACGACGGATCTTGGCCGTAGAGACCATCTCCATCGTGCGCGTGATCTGCTTGGTCGTGGTAACCGAGGAGATTCGCTTCTTAATGTCGCGAAGGTTGGCCATGGGGCTTAGTTCTCCTCTGATCCAGAAGCATCCGAATGGTGCTTGGCCATGAACTGCCGCTTGAAGTCGCCGATGACGCGCAAGAGCTCGGCCTTGGTGTCATCATCGATCTTCTTGGCGCGAACCTTGTCGAGCAGCGAGCCAAAGCCATTGTCCATGTACTCGATGAGCTCGGCACGGAAAGGCAGCACGTCGGCGATCTCCAAGTCATCCAGGAAGCCTTCGTTGCCAGCGAACAGCGTGACGATCTGCTCGCCAACCTCAAACGGCTTGTAGCGCGGCTGCTTCAGGAGCTCGGTCATGCGGGCACCATGGGTCAGCTGCTTCTGAGTAGCCTCGTCGAGGTCGGAGCCAAACTGCGTAAAGCCAGCGAGCTCCTGATAGGAAGCGAGGTCCAGACGGAGGTTGCCGGCGACCTGCTTCATGGCCTTGGTCTGCGCATCGCCACCGACGCGGGACACGGAAATGCCCACGTCGACTGCCGGGCGCTGGCCCTGGAAGAAGAGCTCGGACTGCAGGTAGATCTGACCATCGGTAATGGAAATGACGTTGGTCGGAATGTAGGCCGAGACGTCGCCGTCCTGGGTCTCGATGATCGGAAGAGCCGTCATGGAGCCATAACCGTTCTTCTTGGACATCTTGACTGCACGCTCGAGCAGACGAGAGTGCAGGTAGAAGATGTCGCCAGGATAGGCCTCGCGTCCGGGCGGACGATGCAGCGTCAGCGACATCTGACGGTAGGCCACGGCCTGCTTGGACAGGTCGTCGTAGATGACGAGCACGTGGCCGCCGGGGTTGGTCTCGCTGGCGGGCTTGCCGTCCTCACCGTTGTACATGAAGAACTCGCCGATAGCGGCACCGGCCATAGGCGCGATGTACTGCATAGGGGCGGAATCGGCAGCGGTGGCCGAAACGATGATGGTGTAGTCGAGCGCACCGTGCTGAGCGAGGGTCTCGCGGATGTTGGCAACCGTGGAGGCCTTCTGGCCGATGGCGACATAGATGCAGACCATGCCCTTGCCGCGCTGGTTGAGGATAGCGTCGATGGCGATGGCGGTCTTACCGGTCTTACGGTCGCCGATGATGAGCTCACGCTGACCGCGGCCAATAGGCACCATGGAGTCGATAGCGAGCAGACCGGTCTGAACCGGCTCACACACCGGGGTACGGTCGATGACGCCGGGGGCCTTGAACTCAATGGGGCGACGGTGCGTGGCGACGATGTCGCCCAGGCCGTCGATGGGCTGGCCGAGCGGATTGACGACGCGGCCGAGCATGGCGCGGCTCACAGGGATATCCATAATGCGGCCAGTGGTGCGGCACTCGTCGCCTTCCTTGATGGAGTCGACGGCACCAAACAGAACGGCGCCGACCTCGTCACGGTCAAGGTTCTGGGCAAGGCCGAAGACGGTCTCACCGGTATCGGAGCTCTTGAACTCCAGAAGCTCGCCTGCCATGGCGCTCTTGAGGCCGGAGACGCGCGCGATGCCGTCGCCTACCTCGTCGACCGTTGAAACCTCATGCGTATCGACCGTCGCGGAGAGGCTCGTGAGCTGCTCCTGCAGTTTCTTGGCGATATCCTGGGCATTGAGGGTTTCGGACATTAGGCTTCACCTCCGTACGAATTAGCAGAGTTTGCGAGGGTCTCCTGCGCGATGCGCAGCTGCGTCTTGACGGAAATGTCACGACGCTCGCCGCGGGCCTCGAGCACCAGGCCGCCCACGATAGACGGGTCGACCTGCTCGATAAGGAATACCTTGCGGCCGAAGTCCTGCTCGCATTTCTTAGTGATGGTTTGACGCAGCTCGTCGTCGAGCGGGATCGCCGTGGTGACGGTCACGCCCACTACATCCTCGTCTTCCTCGGCAACATACTTAAAGGCAGCTGCCACCTTGGGAAGAAGGTCGAGCTGGTCGCGCTTGGACATGGTGTCGAGCACGGCGATGATCTCGGGGCTGGCGCTAGCCAGACGCTCGATCATCTCGAGGTCCTCGAACACATGGTTCTCGGCCTTAGCGGCTTCCAGAAGGGAGCGCGCGTAGGTCTCGAGCACCTTGTCCTGATAGCGGCTAGTCGGCATTCAGGCTACCTGCTTCCTGGATGTAGCGCTCGATGAGCTTCTTCTGCTCGGCATCGTCCTCGAGTGCCTCGCCCACGATCTTGGTGGCGACGGCAACGGACAGGTCGGCGATGGAGCTCGCGGCACCGGCGTAGATGGACTTGCGCTCGTCCTCGACGGTCGTATGAGCCTTGGCGATGATCTCCTCGGCCTCCTTGTGAGCAGCCTCGATAATGCGGGCGCGCTCGGACTCGGCGTCCTTACGGGCCTCGAGAACAATGTCGGCAGCCTGACGACGGGCGTCGGTGACGATCGAGTCGGACTCAGCGCGCTTGGCGATAGCCTCCTGCTTGGTCTTCTCGGCCTCGTCGAGGCTCTCCTCAATCTTCTTGCCGCGCTCCTCCATGGTTTTCATGATGCCCGGCAGGGCGACCTTGGCCAGCACGATCCAGATAATCAGGAAGGCGATAAGCGCCGGGATGAACTCCGCCATCTTAGGGATGAGGATGTCCGCACCGGCAGCGCCGTCCTCAGCGAACGCGGAAACCGGCATGAGCAGCGCGGCCGCGGACGCGGAGAGTGCGATCGCGCTCTTCTGGGATGAAAGATTCATACTTGACGCTCCGTGCTATTTAACGATCAGCGCGACAACGAAGCCGATCAGAGCCAGAGCCTCGCCGAAGGCGGAGCCCATGATGAAGACGGTGAACACGCGGCCCTGGACCTCAGGCTGACGGGCCATAGCACCCGTAGCACCCAGAGCAGACAGGCCGATAGCAAGACCAGCGCCGATAACACCGAGACCGTAACCGATAACTCCCACGATTCCTCCTTTGTCGTGCGTGTCTTATTTCACGCAGGATAACCTTTTTATAACTGCCGGGCTCCATGGGTACGGGCACCGGCGGTTTAACGAATTACCTTACCTTTAAGGCGCGAACGGAAGACTACTCCTCCTCCGCGACCTCCTCTGCCTCGGAGACATACACGGCGGTAAGGACCGTGAAGACGTAAGCCTGGATGGCGCCGACCACAAGCTCGATCGCATAGATCAGGATGAGGATGGCAAGCCAGGCCAGCGAAGGCAGGGCGCCGACGGCGTGGGCCGCGGAAACCTGCTGAAGCAGCGGCTGCATGAACATGCTCGCCATGATGGCGAACGAGCCCATGACCACGTGTCCTGCGAACATGTTGCAGAACAGACGGACGGCGAGCGTGATGAGGCGCAGGAAGGTCGAGAAAAGCTCGACGACCCACACGAGCACGTTCATCGGGAAGCTCACGCCCTGCGGGGCGAGGCTCTTGATGTAGCCGATCACGCCGTGAGCCTTGCATCCGTAGTAGATGAAGTACACGAAGGCGAAGATGGCGAGCGCGGCGGTGGAGCCGATTGCGCCGGTGCCGGGCTTCATTCCCGGGATCAGGCCGATCATGTTGTTGATCAGAATGAACAGGAAAAGCGAGCACAGGAACGGGAAGTGCTTCTTCCAGTTCTCACCCACGACGCCCTTGCCGATATCGTTCTCGACGTACTCGATGATGTACTCGAAACCGTTGACGAAGAAGCCCTTGGGAACCAGGGTCTGCTTCTTCTTGAACACGGCCAGGACGATCAGGAGCACGATCGTGGAGACGATCAGCCAAAACGAGTACTGCGTGATGCCGCAGCTCAGATCGCCCACGACAGGGGTGGAGCTGAACTCGCTGACCAGATGATTAATCTCATCAGGCAGCTTTTCAAAAATTTCCACGACTTACCTTTCGACCTCATGAGGATCTCGCAGCGCCTTGGCGACGCGAACCGTGCAGGCGGCCATAAAGGCCACGAAGCCGATCGCCTCGCCCAGGAGGAACATGCGAAATGCCTCTCCGAACAACACAAACACAACCAAGGTAAAGACGAGCAGGGCGATTGCCGAGACCGCCAGACTCACCATACCCTTGAGCATGTCCGCATTCTGTTTATCGTCAAGAACCGGCTTGAGCGTAAAGACAAAGGGAAGGAAGGCAATTGCGCCCGCGATGGCGCCTGCAACGATAGCGAGCAGATCGGCTATCTGAAACACTGGCGTCCTCACTTTCCTTTTTAACGCTTCACAGAACAGTTCCCGCCAAACATTGGTGACTATTGTACGAGCCAATCGCTAAAGTACAACCGAAAAAGCATCGGTTAATACGCACCTGTTCGTTTTCTTAAGACCTTCTTTATGCCGCAGGTACGGTAATACGTTTTTCTCGAACCCTGCAGGGCAAAACGTCCGTTAACAGGAGTGCGCGCGGTCGCCTTTTGTTCGTCCGCGCGCACCGTTTCTTCGTATTTGCAGCCGCGGCCGTCTTAGCCCAGCGACTAGAGCGTGCCGTAGATGCGGTCACCGGCGTCGCCCAGGCCGGGAACGATGTAGGCGGCCTCGTTGAGATGGTCGTCGATGGCGCAGGTATAGATATGCACATCTGGGTCCTTCTCAGTCAGCGACTTGAGGCCCTCGGGGGCCGCGACGATGCACAGCATGCGGATGTCCTTGACACCGCGCTCGCGCAGGTAGCTAATGGCCATCTCGGCCGAACCGCCCGTGGCGAGCATGGGGTCGACGACCAGGCAGATGCGCTGGTCGATATCCTTGGGCATCTTGCAGTAATACTCGTGCGGCTCGTGGGTAACCTCGTCGCGCTCCATGCCGATGTGGCCCACGCGAGCGGAGGGCACCAGGTCGAGGATGCCGTCGACCATGCCAAGGCCCGCACGCAGGATGGGCACGATGGCGAGTTTCTTGCCAGCAAGCTGTTTGAACGTGGCGGTAGTGATGGGGGTCTCGACCTCGACGTCTTCCATAGGCAGGTCGCGCATGGCCTCGTAGCCGTCAAAAAGCGCGAGTTCGCGCACGAGCTGACGGAACTGGTTGGTGCCGGTGTTTTTGTCGCGCAGGATCGACAGCTTGTGCTGGACGAGCGGGTGATCGACAAGCGTCACACGGGACGCATCGTAGGTGACGGTCATGGATTGATTGCCCCTTTCGTTGCGGCCGCAAAACGGCCTTGCTGACAAGGCGTGCAGCAATGTTGCCGCCGCACGCCATGCATTAGTTTAGCGGTTTGTTGTATCGAGCAGCCCATCGCAGCCCTACTGTGCGGTGCTGAGCGAGCGCCTTACTGCATCACGCCAGCCCGCAAGGTTTTGCTCGCGGCGCTCGGCGGACATGTGGGGAAGGAAGGTCCTAACGATCTGGGCATTTTGCTCCAGCTCCTCCAGGTCTTCCCAATAGCCGACGGCAAGACCCGCCAAGTACGCGGCACCGATTGCCGTGGTCTCCACCGTCTCGCATTGCAGCACGGGGATATCCAGCAGGTCGGCCTGGAATTGCATGATGAACTCGTTGCGCGAGGCACCGCCATCGACAGACAGGCGCTCGATCGAAAGCCCCACGTCCTGCTCCATGGCGCGCAGCACGTCGTAGCTCTGATATGCCATGGATTCGCAGGCGGCACGTACGATGGTCGCACGGCTCGAGGCGCCGGTCAGACCGCACACGATACCGCGGGCATGCGGGTCCCACCAGGGAGCGCCCAAACCCGCAAAGGCGGGAACGAAGTAGCAGCCCTCGTTGTCGCTAATCGAAGCGGCGAGTTGTGCCGACTCGCTCACGCTCGAGATGATGCCCATGTTGTTGCGAAGCCAGTTCATCGTTGAACCGGCGGCAAAAATAGAGCCCTCGAGCGCATAGCTGACTTTGCCGTCCGCAGCGATACCGATGGTGGAGACCAGGCCATTCTTGGATTCGACGATCTCGTCGCCGGTGTTCATGAGCATAAAGCAGCCCGTGCCATAGGTGTTTTTGGTCTGGCCGGGATAGAAGCAGCAGTGACCGAACAGCGATGCCTGCTGGTCGCCCGCCACACCCATGATGGGCGGCATGTTGGTCATGATGTCGCTCGCGACGCGGCCGTAGTCGCCCGAGCTCCAGCGAACCTCGGGCATCATGGAACGTGGAACGTCAAAGAGCGCCAGCAGGTCGTCGTCCCAATCGAGCGTATGGATATTAAAGAGTGCCGTGCGGCTGGCATTGGTGTAGTCGGTGGCAAAGACCTGGCCGCCGGTGAGGTTGTAGATGAGCCAGGTGTCGATGGTGCCAAACATGAGGTCGCCCGCCGCCGCGCTCTCGCGTGCGCCGTCGACGTTGTCGAGAATCCACTGCACCTTAGAGGCCGAGAAATACGGGTCAAGCGTAAGTCCCGTGCGGGAGCGCACCAGCTCCTCGCAACCCTGTTCAACCAACGCGTCGATCGCCGGCGCGGTACGACGGCACTGCCATACGATGGCGTTATAGATGGGCTGGCCGCTCACGCGGTCCCAGACCACCGTGGTCTCGCGCTGGTTGGAGATGCCGATGGCGGCGATGCGATCGGAATGGATGCCGCTCTTAAACTGAACCTCCATCATCACGCCGATCTGGCTGGCAAGCACCTCCGTGGGATCCTGCTCCACCCAGCCGGGGCGCGGGAAGCTGGTTTTGACGCTACGACGCGCCTGGGCAACGATGCAGCCGTATTCGTCGACAATGGCCGCGAGTACCGAGGTAGTGCCGCAGTCGAGCGCCATGATGTAGGAACCGCCAAAGTTAAACGAGGCATCTTCCATGCCCAGGCTGCCCAGATTCAACGACATCGCTTACACCCTTCTATTGCATCGGGTCGGACAGGACCCGCTCGATCTCTGATGCGGGAAGTGCGCCTTGGCGCAGGATCTGGAGCCCGCCGTGCTGGAACGACACGATGGTCGAGGCGTCGCGACACGGGGTCTCACCGGCGTCGACGGCAACATCGACCCCCTCCAGGATGCGACCCTCGACGGCGGCAAAGCTTGCCGGCGAAGGCGCACCGTGCGTGTTGGCGCTCGTGCAGGCAAGGGGACTGCCGCAGGCGCGGATGAGCGCTTGGACCACGGGAGAGGCCGAAGCGCGCAGGGCCACGGTGTCGTCGGCAGCGCGCATAAAGGTCGGCACGCAGGGGGCTGCCTTGACCACGATAGTCAGGGCTCCCGGCCAGCATCGTCGCGCGAGTACGCGGGCATCTTCCGGGATATCCACGCCATAGCGGTCGAGTGCTTCGACGCCATCGACCAGCCAAGCGACGGTTTGCGTGAGCTCACGTTGCTTGAGAGTGAAGATACGGCGATAGCCGGTGCCGAGCGCAGGAACTGCGGCGCCATTGACGGCAGCCTGCGGATCGCGCGGCCACGATGGGAATTCGCTTGTATCTTGGGGCACGGCGTCCGAGAAGGCGTTGACTGCCACGGCGACACCGTAGACGGTCTCGGTCGGAATCAAGGCCAAGCCGCCGCGGCCGAGCACCTCGGCCGTGCGCTCGACGGCAAGCCGATGCGGCTCGCGCGTTCCCTCGTATACCCGATAGACCGTCTGCATGTGTATGCCAGCCCCTTACGCTCCGGTGCAAGTTTGTTTACTGTGGGGCATTCTCGCACGAAACATTCAACCTATTTGCCCAGAGCGCATGTTGGTTTGGTGAGCGGCTCTAGTAGTCGGTGAAAGTGAGGGGGTTAATTGAAGATTTTTAGCGCGCAAGCGTAACGGTACGATCGGGAAACTCGATGCTTGCAACCAGTTTTCCGCCGAGGCTCTCTGCGTACCTGCTCAGCGTGTCGAGCCTCATCGAACCCAACTCCCCACGCTCGAGCTCGGATACACGTTTTTGAGAAACGCCCATCGACTGGGCGACCGACGCCTGTGTTAGATCTTTTAACCTGCGAATCTGAGCAAGCTTATAGGCTTCGATACGATCGCGAGTCCTCTCCTGCTCGGCGGTAATGGAGTCGCGTGTTATCCCGCGAGATTCCATATACTCATGCAGTTCCATCTCGATCGAGCCTCCTTACGTGGCGACGGTATATTTGCTCGGCCCTTGGAATGTTGATCGCATACCAACCGTTCCATTTTGCCCTTGACGATCCCGCTCGCGACTTATCACCCGCCAATAGCAATACCGCCTGGCGCTTGGGGTCAAAGGCGAAGAGGATGCGAATCACCTGCCCACCACACGACGTCACTCTCAGCTCCTTTAAATGATGAAGCTTCGAGCCCTTTACGCGGTCAACCAGCGGACGACCAAGGCTGGGACCTTCCTTCTCGAGCACCAAAAGGTCTGCATAAATCTGCTTCAGCGTAGCTTCATCCTGCTCATCAAGCCAAGGTTCAATGTAATCAAGCACGATACGGTACCGATGCAGCTGATTTGACATACCTTTCTCCTTCTATAGTAGAAGTTTTACGGTATATTGCAAGGACAAACTTGCGCAAATGTCTATTTATTCAGCTTAAATACGCTGTTTGGGCTCGGTGACGATGGCTCGAACGATGCGGGGACGATCGGTGAGGTCGTAGACGATACGCACGTCCGAAAGGCCTGCTTGACGACAGAGCTCGGCCGCGGCGTCGAGCGCGCCCTCGTAGAGCTCGCAGGCAAACAGGCCGCCGGCACGCAGCATGTAGGGCGCCGCGTTGAGCAGGCGGCGGAAGATATCGAGACCGTCGGCACCGCCCTCGAGCGCCAGATCGGGCTCAAAGTCCTTGACCTCATGCGGCAGCGAGCGCATGACATCGGTGGGGATGTAGGGCGGGTTGGAGACGAGTACGTCAAAGGTGCCCCACTCTTCGCGGGGAATGGAGCTCACCAGGTTTGTGAGGCTGAAGGCGACCTCGTCGGACGTGAGGCCAAGCGCATCGCGGTTTTTGGTAGCAAGGTCGATGGCGCGCGGCTCGATATCGGTAGCAGTGCAGGTAACGTGCCCGCGGCGCTCCCAGGCAAGGGAGAGCGAAATGCAGCCCGTGCCGCAGCCGACCTCGAGAACGCGGGCAGTGCGGGGCTCGGCTGGGGCAGATACGTTGGCCTCGGCGGCATCTTGCGCGGGAGTCGCCTGTTGGTCGTTGTCCTCAATGGCGATGCCGTATTCGTCGAGCTCGGGCTCGGGGGTTTCCATGGCCTCTGCTTCTGCCGCTTCGGCTTCTGCTGCCTGCGCGGCGGCTTCCTCGGCCTCGCGGTCGGCCAGTTCCTCGGCATAGGCGCGGCTACCGAGCACGTCGCTACCCAGCGCAGCCTCATCGGCGGCCGTCAGGTTGGCGGCACGACGCTCGGCGGCCGCGCGTTCGTCAGCCAGCGCCGTCTCGGCTTTGCGGGCCTGCTCGACCTCATCGTTCCAAGGCAGCTCCACGCGCTGGCGGGCAGCGGCCTCGGGGCTCAGCACCTCGGCATCCAGATAGTTCAGAACTTCTTCGACGAGCATCTCGGTCTCGGGGCGCGGGATGAGCACACCGGGGGCGCACGCGACGTCGATCATGCGAAACTGCGTGCTACCGGTGATGTACTGCAGCGGCTCGCCCTTCGCGCGACGGACGACCGCCGCGTGCATGGTCTCGAGCTGCGCTGCGTCGAGCGTCTCGTCCATGCGCATATATAAGTCGATACGCGCCAGACCCGTAGCTGCGCACAGCAGCCACTCGGCAGAAAGACGGGGGTGCTCCTCGCCGCGCTCGGCCAGGTACTCCTTGGTCCACTCGAGACAACGCTTGATGGTCCAAATCTCGTTTGCCATGGGGCCCTCCCCTCTTAAGCGCCGGACGGCGCGCGAATGTCGGAGCAGATTGTACGCGAGGCCAGCGCTTGGCAAGGGACGATTGAAAGCGATTATCGAGAATCAGCCCAGAATTTTGCACCGAGCTCGCTCAAAGTGTTCATTCGCCGACGTCTAAATCTGCATTCGTCAAGCTTTTGGCAAGGTTGACCCAAAACTGACCAATATCTAACCAAGAACTTGCCAAATCACTTGACGTGCGACGCATCAAAAAATGCACTGCGACTTCTCGGACGATTTTTTGAGCAATATTTTCAATAGCAGATGAAGGCTGTTAATTACTTTGAGCAGGTAGGCAGCTTAATTTCTAACAAAACAGATTAAATAAACTCGAAAAGTAATTTACCCAACCTAGTCATTTAAGAACGTCCCCAATGACTACATCTAAGGCACCGCAGGTTGAGCATACCCAATGACTACCCAAGAGAACGCCGCAGGTAGAGAACGGACAGCGAGCGACGTCCAGAGCGAACAAGTTGGCATGAAAAAGGCAAGACATAGACCTTCTGGTCATGCCTTGCCTTTTGAATGGCAAATTGTCGCTCTGGGCGGCGCGCAGCGTCGAGCCGTTACGCGGTTTGGTAAAACCGCGTAACCCGCTACACAGCCTGTGCCAGCTTCTCGGCTCGCTCGGCGGCGGCGAGTGCCTCGATGACGGTGCCGAGCTGGTCGCCCAGGAGGACGCCGTTATAGGTGGAGTTGAAGCCGATGCGATGATCGGTCACGCGGTCCTGGGGCTGGTTGTAGGTACGGATCTTCTCGGAACGGTTGCCGTGGCCGATCTGGCTTTGGCGCTCGGCACCGAGCTCTGCCTGCTGCTTCTCGAGCTCCATCTCGTACAGACGGGCGCGCAGCATCTGCATGCAGACTTCGCGGTTCTGAATCTGGGAGCGCTGTTCCTGCGACTGCACCACGGTGTTGGTGGGCAGGTGGGTGATGCGCACGGCGGAATACGTGGTGTTAACGCACTGACCGCCAGGGCCGGAGGCGCAGTAGGTATCGATGCGCAGGTCGGACTGGTTGATCTGGACGTCGATCTCCTCGGCCTCGGGAAGTACGGCGACGGTAGCCGTGGAGGTCTGAATGCGGCCCTGGGACTCAGTCTTGGGAACGCGCTGGACGCGGTGCACGCCGGACTCGAACTTCATAACGGAGTAGACGCGGTCGCCCTCGACCTTGAACTCAATGGACTTAAAGCCACCGGCCTCGCTGGGGCTGGAGTCGAGCACGGTGGTCTTCCAGCCGCGCGACTCGCAAAAGCGCTGATACATCTTGTACAGGTCGCCGGCAAAGATGGCCGCCTCGTCGCCACCGGCGGCGGAGCGAATCTCGACGATGGTGTTCTTGTCGTCGTTGGGGTCGCTCGGAATGAGCATGTACTTGATGTCTTCCTCGAGCTGGGGAAGCTTGGCCTCGTTTTCGGAGATGTCCATCTGGAGCATCTCCTTCTCATCGGCATCAGTGGTATCGTGCAGCATTTCCTTGGCAGCCTCGATGTCATCGAGCGCGCCGATGTACTCGCGCGATGCGGCGATGAGGTCGGACTGGTGCGCGTACTCCTTGTTGAGACGCGTGAACTCCTTGATATCGGAGGCGACGGCCGGGTCGGAAAGCTTCTTCTCGAGCTCCTCGTAGGCCTTGATGATCTTTTCGAGCTTGTCGCGCATGACGGGACTCCTTTATATGCGTGAAGGTGAAAATCGGCAGAGTTGATGGGGCGCGGGGCGCCGCTGCGGGGGTAAGCCCGGCTAGAACATGTCGATCTTCAGATACATGCGCATCCCTTCGCGTATGGGGTACATAATTGCGGTCTAACCCATATATGATAGCGTGCGCAGGCAAACCTGCATATAACCCGCACGGAATCCGACAAAGGGACAGTCCCTTTGTCGGATTCTAGAGCGTATGGAGCAGGGCGATGAGGAAGCGGACACCCTGGAGGTAGGCGCGGCGGGTGATGCGCTCGTTGGTGCCGTGGACGCCGCGGTCGCACTCGTCATCGTCGACCACAAAGGCCGAGAAGCGAATGCATTCGGGACAAATGCGCTGGTAGTTAGCAGCATCGGTCGCGCCGATCACGGTCGAGGGGACAATCGCCAACGGCTCGGATGATCCGTTTTCCTCCGTCCCCTTTGGATCACAGAAATAGCGGGCGGCAATGGCGCGAACGGCCTCGAGTCCCGGTCCACCAACGCGCGGGGACGGCGAAGGTTCGGAGCTGCCGGGGCCAAGTTCGACCTCCACACGTCCGGCAAGGCCCGCCGCGGCAACCGCCTCGCGGCAGCGCGCCACAACGTCGGCCACGCTCGTGCCCTCAAGCATGCGGAAGTTAATGTTGGCCCACATATCCTGCGGCATTACGTTGGCGCCGGTGCTGCCACCCTCGATCTGCGTGGGCGCGCAGGTGGTGGTCACGAGCGGATAGAGCTTTTTGCTGGCGAGGCAGTCGCGGACAATGACGTCTCCATTAGCGGCAATCTCATCCGTCGTGTAGAGCCCCAGCTCGACAAGCTGCGCGGCAAGCAGATCGGTCACGCGAGCCGGCCATTCGATATCGCAGATTGCGGCAATGGCGCGGCTTAGCACCTCGAGCGATGTGCCACCGTAGGGGTTGGAGGAATGCCCGCCCTCGCTACGCGTCCTCAACACGATATCGGCGTAGCCCTTCTCCGCGAGATCGGCATGCATAAGCCAGCCCTCGCCCGCGCTATACTCGGCAGCCGGAACGATGCGGTAGTCACCCTCGTCGATCAGGTACTCAAGCTCAATGCCGCGCTCCTCGAGCGCGCGGCCGATGGCGCCTGCGCCGTACTGCGTAGTCTCCTCGTCCTGGCCAAAGGCCAGGAGCAGCGTGCGCTCGTGCTGCCAACCGTGCGCCAGCGCATACTCAACCGCCTCGAGAATGCCTGCGACCTGGTCTTTCATATCGATGGCGCCGCGACCCCAAATGTAGGTGTCGTCTACATGCCCGCTAAAGGGGGCGTGCGTCCAATCGTCCTCGGTGCCCGGCACCACGGGAACCACGTCCATGTGACCCATGAGCACAACGGGCTTGAGTGCAGGGTCGGAGCCGGAAAGCGTCACCAGCAACGAATGATCGATGAGTTCGACCTTACCCGCCGTAAATACGTTCGGCCAAGCCCGCTGCATATACGCGCGCAGGTCGTCGAACGGCTGCCAGTCCACCGCCTCGGCATCCATGCTCGAAATGGTCGGAAACGACAGCACACGGCCCAAGCGCTCGCATGCGCCGGCCTTGTCCAAATCGGCAAAATCATCCTCATGCGCAAAGAAGCGCCAAACCTCGGCCATGACATCCTTTCGATTGTGACGACAAGGGCCGCCCCACCGGAGCGGCCCTGCCACATAAACGCTTACGGTCGGTTATTTGTCCTCGAGATAACGCGAGAGGAACTCGCGGGTGCGCTGGTGCTTGGGGTTGCCGAAGAGCTCGGCCGGCGCGGCGTCCTCGAGCACCACGCCCTTGTCCATGAAGACCACGCGGTCGGACACCGTGCGGGCAAAGGCCATCTCGTGCGTGACGACGACCATGGTCATGCCGTCGGCGGCGAGCTTGCGCATGACCTCGAGCACCTCGCCCACGATCTCGGGGTCGAGTGCGGAGGTCGGCTCGTCGAACAGCATGATCTGCGGGTTCATGCATAGAGCACGAGCGATGGCCACGCGCTGCTTTTGACCACCGGACAGGCGACCCACGGCGGCGTGCGCGAATTTTTCGAGTCCCACACTCGTCAGATGCTCCAGCGCGACCTTCTCGGCCTCGGCCTTGCCCATCTTTTTGAGCGTGACGGGCGCGAGCGTGCAGTTGTCGAGCACATCCATGTTGTTGAACAGGTTAAAGCCCTGGAACACCATGCCGATGTCCTCGCGCAGCTTGTTGATGTTGCAGCGCTCGGCCGTGAGGTCCTGGCCGTGGAACCAGATGTGGCCCGCGTCCGGGGTCTCGAGCAGGTTGAGGCAGCGCAGGAAGGTCGACTTGCCCGAACCCGAGGCGCCGATAATGGTGACGACCTCACCGGGATTGACGGACAGGTCGATGCCCTTGAGTACCTTGAGCGAGCCGAAGCTCTTGCGCAGGCCCTCGACGCGGATGAGCGGCTCATTGGTCTGTGCGGCGGCCGCAACGCCGGTAATGGCGGTATCTGCCATGATGATTCTCCTCGTCTTGAGCCTAGTTGGAGCTGGGCAGCGTGACCGGAGCCTCGGCGCCGAGCTTTTTGCCAAAGGCCTCGAGCAGGCGGCTCGCCACGAGCGTCAGGATCAGGTAGACCACGAGCGCCACGCAGTAGACTTCCATCTGGCGATAGTACACGCCGGCGACGGTGGTGGTGGCGTACATGAGGTCGAACACACCGATAACCGAGAGCACCGACGAATCCTTGATGTTGATGATGAGCTCGTTGGTGAGCGCCGGGATCGCGTTTTTAATGCCCTGGGGGAACACGACTTTGCGCATGGCTTGCCACTGCGACAGGCCCAGTGAGCGTGCTGCCTCGGCCTGACCGGGATCAATGGACTCGATGCCGCCGCGCAGGACCTCCATCATGTAGGCGGTGGAGTTGAGCGAGATGGTAACGAGGCCGGCGGTGAAGGTGCTCCAAATCTGGTTGGCCTGAGCGGTCTCGAAGCCCATGCCGCGCAAAACGGTGAAGCCCGCGTAATAGATGAGCAGGCCCTGGACCATCATGGGCGTGCCGCGCACGATGGTGGAGTAGACGGTCGCAAAGCCGCGGCCGATACTCTTAAAGAAGCGCACCAGGTCGTTGTCCACGCGATCGAACGTCTGAATACGCAGGAACACAAAGAGCAGTGCCAGGAAGAATGCGATGACGGT
This sequence comes from uncultured Collinsella sp., assembly GCA_965149855.1. Classification (GTDB taxonomy): domain Bacteria; phylum Actinomycetota; class Coriobacteriia; order Coriobacteriales; family Coriobacteriaceae; genus Collinsella. The sequence goes on along the minus strand of CBCTTO010000023.1, from coordinate 1,595 downwards.
GCCGAAGGTGGCAAGCGCGATGGTGATCTCGATACCGCGGATAAAGAAGTCCCCGCTCTTGTAGGTCATGTAGACCAGGCTCGACAAAAAGTCGCTGGGGTTGGAATCCGAGACAATGCTCACCTGTACCAGGTCGATAAATGACATGACGCAGCGGTCCACGAAAAAGATCGCCGCGATGGCGACCACGACGTAGCTGCCCAGGCGTGCGCCACGGCGGCAACGCTCGGAGGCGAACGGCGACGTTTCGCGATAGTCGTTCCAGTGCATGAGCTTGGTGACCAGCGCCGCCGCCGACACGACGAGCCAGGCCCAAAGAATCGCCCAAAGGCAATCTTGGAACACGCCCGTGGGGGCCAAGAAGCTCAGCGGCGTGGGGTTGCGCTGGCTAAACGCCAGGCCGAGTGCCGCGATGACGCTCGTGCCCAGGTACACATAACGGTGGTCGGCCTTGATAAAGGAGGCCAGACGATTGATGGTTTTCATGCTGCCTCCCTATGCCGGCTGACGGTCGAGGCACGCGTCCCACATTTGGTCGCGCTCCTCCTGGCTGACACCCTTGAGTGTCTTGTCGATGAGCTTGAGCAGCTTGTCCGAGCCCTTGCGGCAGCCGACGTTTGCCGCGACCTCCTGCTTAAAGCCCTCGCCCTCGGCAAAATGGATGGGGACGATACCGGGATTTTGGGCCATATAGCCCTTCTCGTTCTCGGTGTTGTAGGTCACGGCGTCGCACGTGCCCTGCAGCAGATTCGAGAACACCGTGGGGACCGAATCGACCGGGTTCTTGTGGACGACGCCCGGGATCTCGTCGATGACGGTATCGAGCATGGTGTCCTTTTGGCCGAGTACCGTGGCACCGCTAAAGTCGCTGAGCTTGGTGGCGTTTTGGTAGGGGGAACCCTCTTTTACGAACAGGCCAAAGTAGCCAATGAAGTACGGGTCGGAAAAGCCGACCGACTCCTCGCGCTCGGGCGTGGCGCTCATGCCGGCAATGATGAGGTCGATCTGGCCGTTGTTGAGCGAGTCGATAAGGCCCGAGAAGCTCTGCTTGACGGCAACGGGCTCGCCACCGAGGGCCTTGCAGACGATCTTGGCGATCTGCACGTCGTAGCCATCGGCATAGGCGCCCTGCACGTTGTCGATGGGGATGGTGTACTCACTGGCTTCGGAAACCTGCCAGTTGTACGGGGCGTAGGCCGCCTCCATGCCAATGCGGATCTTGTCCTTGCCAATCACGGAATCGGACAGGTCATCGCGACCGCCGCCCGTCGTGGGCTGAACTACTTCCAGCGTGGACGGACGCCGACAGCCGGCGAGCGCGCCGGCGACGACGGAAGCGGTCGCAGCGAGAGCGCCACCCAAAAAGATGCGACGGCTGCATACCGGCTGGGTCTGCGCATCGCACTGTTGGGGAGAATGCATAATCTGCCTTCCCTGTTGAATCGTATGCTGACGACTTAACAGGATACCGCTCAGCGCTATCTCCAGCAAATGCATATATAAATGCATATATGCAAGTTTACGAACTGAAAATGATTGGTAGTCGTTGGGTGTTCCTATAGTTTTGTCAACCGTCGGGGCTACTCCCGGTAGGG
>CBCTTO010000022.1:0-26366 GCA_965149855.1 uncultured Collinsella sp. | reverse complement strand
AGCTGGGGCACCTCGGTTTCGGCCATCGTAAGCGGCTGGGTCGGCCTGTGCCTGGCGGCCCTGTGCGCAGCAATCGAGTTTGGTATTCAGCCGATGCTTTTCACGAATGCTTCGGGCGCTCCGCTGTACTGCCCCTTCCCGCTGTCCATTGCCATTCCGGCCATGATGATCCCGCATATGTTGGTAGCCGGCGTGGTCGAGGGCGTGGCGATCGCCGCGATCTACGGCTTTATCAAGAAGACGGCGCCGAGCGTTATCGTCGGCCCCGAAGCCGCCGATGGACAGCTTGCTGCCGAGGGCGCTGCTGCAAAGAAGACCTCGCTGGTCCCCACGCTCATCTTGGTTGCCGTGCTTGTCGTGGCCACGCCGCTGGGCCTGCTGGCCACGGGTGACGCCTGGGGTGAGTGGGACGCCGAGGGCGCCGCGACCGCCGTTCAGGAGGCTGGCGACGACAGCCTGCAGGCTTCGGTCGGTCTCGACACCCCGACCTTTGCCGACGCTCTGCCTACGGGTGATTACCTGCAGGCCTATTCCGAGGAGCAGGGTCTCGGCTTTGCCGGTCAGGCTGCCATGTATATCCTGTCCGGCGTGATTGGCGTGGCGGTGCTCACCATCGCATTCCGTCTGATCTCGCTGACGGTCAAGGAAAGCGGAGCCCATGGCGATGGTCGAGCTGCCTAGCTGGCTTGCGGCCGAGGAGCGATACGAGCCCACGGGCGCTCGTCATCGCGTGATGCAAAAGAACGTCCTGCACCTGGCGAGCCTGCTTGAGCGGGTTCGCCTGGGTGGAGGCGCGCACGAGGGCGGGTCGATGGTCGACCGCGCCCTTTCTTGCGTTTCGGCTCCGGTGCGCCTGGTGGGGATATTCGTTTGCGTCCTGTGCGTGTGCCTGACACAAAGCCCGCTGTACCTCATGTTGATGGCGGCCATTGCGCTGGTGCTCGTTGCCGTGCGTCCCGTACGCGGGCTGCGCGCGACCTTTGTGCCGGCGCTTGGCGCCGCGGGGCTCGCAGTGGTTTTGGCGCTGCCTGCCCTGCTGCTGGGTGCTTCCGCTACGGGCGCCATGCTCAAGATTGCGCTCAAGACCTTCATTAATGTGTCGCTGGTGCTGGGCGTTTCGTGGACCCTCACGTGGAGCCGCATGTCGGCGGCGCTCAAGATGCTGCATCTACCCGACGAAGTTATCTTTACGTTTGATATGGCGCTCAAGCACATCGAGGTGCTGGGTCGTACGGCGCACGATCTGTGCGAATCGGTCATGCTGCGCAGCGTTGGCCGTGCGCCCGAGGGATTTTCGCGTACCGATTCGATCGCGGGTATCATGGGCATGACCTTTATCAAGGCGATGAAATGCAGCCGCGCGATGGACGAGGCTATGCTTTGCCGCGGCTTTGCCGGTGCGTATCCGGCTCCCGCGCGCGCCAGGTTTGGCTGGCGCGATGCGGCCTATGCGGCCGGCGTGGCGCTGCTGACAGTGTTGTGCGCCGTGCTGTAGGCGCTGCTGGTTCCGACTGGGGATGTAAATGGGGAAGGGCGACGTTTTGACGATCGATATGAATAGTGCGGCGGGCACGAACGGTGTGGGCGGCGCCGAGGTCGTTCCGCTCATCGAGCTGCGCGACGTGGTGTTCTCCTATGCGGGGCATACGGTTGTCGATGGCGTGTCGCTGCAGGTCGATCGTGGTGAACTCGTTGCCCTGCTCGGTCCCAACGGCTGCGGCAAGACGACGATTATGCGTCTTATTAACGGCCTTGAACTCGCGGACGCAGGGGCATACCTGTTTGACGGGCACGTGGTCGATGCGGCGTATCTGAAGGATTCTGCTGCTGCTCAGAAGTTCCACCAGCGCGTGGGCTTCGTATTCCAAAACGCCGATGCCCAGCTGTTCTGCGCCACGGTGGGCGAGGAAGTTGCTTTTGGTCCCGCGCAGATGGGGCTGCCGGCAGACGAGCTCGAGCGCCGCGTGCGCGATGCCATGGGGCTGTTCCAGGTTGCCGACCTTGCCGACGCCTCTCCCTATCAGCTCTCGGGCGGGCAAAAGAAGCGTGTGGCGCTGGCGGCAGTTGTATCGATGAACCCCGATATCCTAGTGCTCGATGAGCCCACCAATGGGCTCGACGAGGATTCATGCGACATCGTGGTCAACTTCTTGCTGGCCTACGTCGCGGCGGGTAAGACGGTCTTGATGAGCACGCATCACCAGGATTTGGTGCGACGCCTGGGTGCCCGTGCAATCTATATCGATCGATATCACCATGTGGTCGAGACGCCTTCGCCGTCGTATGGAACCGAAAGCGGTACTACGGACTAGTTGCTGCGTAGAGCGTGCGTAGCCGCCCGCGCGGCTTTGCCGTGATGGTATAGTTATCCAGGTTTTTTATGGGGGTGGCTATGCCAAGTTGGAACATTCATATCGCTCAGACGGAGCGTTTGCTGGAGCGCACCGGTGCACTTGCCAATAGCGTGCGCGACCGCAATGCCTTTTTGTTTGGCTGCGTGGTTCCGGATATTTTCGTGGGCTATATGGTCCCCGGCATCGCCGATCCCATCCCGTACCGCATTACGCACTTTGCCAAGCCCGAGCCTATCCCTAAGCCGCGTGAGCACGAGTTCTGGGATACCTATGTGGCACCGTTGCTTAAAAGTTCGCCCACCGGTGCGCCAGCCGCGGCGACCTCGATTATCGAGGAGCGCGAGCGACTGAATCGCGTGCACTATCCCCAGCGCTACAGGGATGCTGAGCCGGTTGTCGGTCCCGGCGCTCGTGAGTTCTCGCTTGCGTCCGAAGATGTGGCGCAGTCGTTGCTCGATTTGACACTGGGTGTCTGGTCGCATCTGGTGGCCGATACCGTATGGAATACGCGCGTGAATCAGTACCTGGAGGCGCACGGCGGCAAGCCGTGCGAGGAGTTCCGCATTAAAAAGCAAGGCGACTTTGACTGGTTCGGCAAGACGCTCGGCATTGTTTCGATTCCGCGCGCGACCGATCGCCTGTATACTGCGGCGACGCGTTTTGGGCAGTATCCCATCCATAAGGAGTATGTGCTCAAGACCATCGGCGTTATGCACGAGATCGTGCGCGAAAACCCCGGCGAGCCCGACCATCCGCCATACCGCCTGCTGACCGAGAAATTCTTCGACGCAACGTTTACCGAGGTCATCGAGCTGACCGAGGCGGGCTTTGCGGCTCGCGTTGCCGCTTCTGGCGTTCCCGCAGTCCCCCTGATTGCTAGCTGCTAGCCGGCCGGCTTAACGGTGAACAGTTCATCCCAATTGACCAACAGCTCCCGTCGCAGGGCGTCTTCGGTGGTACGCTCGGCATCGGAAAGGTTCGCGACTGATCACAAATCGATGAAGCGGCATATGAAGTAGGTCCTAAAAAAGGGCCCGGAAGGCAAAGCCTTCCGGGCCCTTTGCAATGCAAGTGTGCTTACAAGTGCGATTTAGCGCACCTGAGCGACGTAAGCGACGTTGGTCGAGGAGACCTTGTCCTCGAGCTGGACGCTCATGCGGGGATCGCCGGCGGTGGCGACGGTCAGATCGCCGGCCTTGACGTAGCCGAGCTCCTTAGCGGTCTCGATCGCCTTGACGATCGTGCCGTTGACGGTGCCCTGGGTAATCTCGGCCTGGTGCGGGATAACGCCCCAGTACATAATCATCTGCTGGACGGCCCACTCGTGGCGGGAGAACGCGCAGATCGGCATGTTGGGACGGAAGTGCGAGATCAGGCGAGCGGTACGACCGGTGGTCGTCGGCACGGTGATGCACTTGGCGCCAACGGTGGTAGCCATGTTCACAGCGGACATACCCACAACGTTGTTGACGACGCGGGTGCCGTGAGCGTCAGCCGGAACCTCGAGTGGAGCGTGAGCCGGGAGGTACTTCTCAGTCTCGAGAGCAATGCTGGCCTGCATCTTGACGGCCTCGACCGGGTACTTACCGGCAGCGGACTCGCCAGAGAGCATAACGGCGTCGGTGCCGTCGTAGATGGCGTTAGCAACGTCGGCAACCTCGGCGCGCGTCGGGCGCGGGTTCTGCTGCATGGAGTCGAGCATCTGCGTAGCGGTGATAACGGGCTTGTAGGCCGCGTTGCACTTGGCGATGATCTCCTTCTGGATGTGCGGAACGAGCTCGGGCTTGATCTCGATGCCCAGGTCGCCACGGGCGACCATGATGCCGTCGGAAGCCTCGAGGATCTCGTCGAAGTTCTCGACGCCCAGGGCGCACTCGATCTTCGGGAAGATCGTCACGTGCTCGCCACCGTTCTCGCGGCAAAGCTCGCGGATGCCGCGGACGGACTCGCCGTCACGGATGAAGGAAGCGGCGATGTAGTCGATGTTCTCGGTCAGGCCAAAGAGGATGTCCTGACGATCGCGCTCGGTGATGGCGGGCAGCGAGATGTTGACGTTGGGCATGTTGACGCCCTTGCGCTCGCCGATCAGGCCGTCGTTCTTAACGACGCAGGTCATGTCCTGGCCGTCGACGGACTCGACCTCGAGGGCAACCAGACCGTCGTCGATCAGGATAAGGGAGCCCTTCTCGACCTCGGAGGGCAGAGCCAGGTAGTCGAGGGAGATGTGCTCAGAGGTGCCGTGGAAATCCTCGGACGTGGGCTGAGCGGTGACGACGATCTTATCGCCGGTCTTGACGGCAACCTTCTTGCCGTCGACCAGAAGGCCGGTGCGGACCTCGGGACCCTTGGTGTCGAGCAGGATGCCGACGGGCAGACCGAGCTCCTTGGAAATACGACGGACGCGCTCGATGCGACCGTGGTGCTCGTCGTAGGATCCGTGCGAGAAGTTAAAACGGGCGACGTTCATGCCCGCCTTGATCATCTCGCGGATGGTCTCGTCGCTATCGCAGGCGGGACCCATGGTGCATACAATCTTGGTGCGCTTGTACATTCAGACCTCCATCTGACATCGTCTTGCGCTGATAGATAAACCATAAGAAATAAAACTGAGATGATTATAACGAAATGCCGACCGAATACCCCAAAAAATCGACCGTATGCCGAATTAGAAGTTCATTTTTTGCGGAAAAACGGTATATGCAAAAACTTTACCAACCGTTCTAACCGTTGCTATCTGGGCGATATTTTAGTTTGGCGACGCACTGAAGAAAAAACGTTTTATCAATGTTGAGCATCATACGGTCTGCATCGTTGCTTATGGACCATATTTCCAAATGGATTGTTTTGGCTAGACGCGCCGCTTTGGGGTACCATAGCTCCACTATCAACTGCCGCTCAGCACGGCAGCCTTGATGAGCCCTTGCCCTTCTCCTGGGAATTATGATCGGGCATCAATCTGCTGAGTGGCCCGAATCCCAGGAGGGGACTCTATATGCAAAAGGAATACCTGTCCGCCGCGGCGGAGGTACTCAGCGACCAAGGTGTCGATGAGTACCTCGGCCTGAGCAGCGACGAGGCGTCGTCGCGCCTCGCCAAGACAGGCCCTAACAAGCTCGAGGAAGCCGAGAAGACGCCGTTGTGGAAGCGCTTCTTTGAGCAGATGGCCGACCCCATGGTCATCATGCTGATCGTTGCCGCCGTCATCAGTGCACTCACGGGCATGGTCAAGGGCGAGGCGGACTTTGCCGATGTCGCCATCATCATGTTCGTCGTTATCGTCAACTCGGTGCTGGGCGTGGTCCAGGAGGCTAAAAGCGAGGAAGCTCTCGAGGCATTGCAGGAGATGAGCGCCGCGCAGTCCAAGGTGCTGCGCGACGGCAAGCTCGTGCACCTGCCGAGCGCCGAGCTCGTGCCCGGCGATGTGATCATGCTCGAGGCAGGCGACTCCGTCCCGGCCGACTGCCGCGTGCTCGAGAGCGCCACGATGAAGATCGAAGAGGCTGCACTCACTGGCGAGTCCGTGCCTGTCGAGAAGCATGCCAACGTGATCGAGCTCGCCACCGGCACCGATGACGTGCCGCTCGGCGACCGCAAGAACATGTGCTACATGGGCTCCACCGTGGTGTACGGCCGTGGCCGTGCCGTCGTGGTCGGTACCGGCATGGATACCGAGATGGGCAAGATCGCCGGCGCTCTGGCCGAGGCCAAGGAAGAGCTCACGCCGCTGCAGGCGAAGCTTGCCGAGCTCAGCCGCATCCTCACCATCATGGTTATCGTCATCTGCGTCGTCATCTTTGGCGTTGACATCATCCGCCACGGCGTGGGCAACGTTCTCACCGACCCGACCGCGCTGCTCGACACCTTTATGGTCGCTGTCTCGCTTGCCGTCGCCGCCATCCCCGAGGGCCTGGTTGCCGTCGTGACCATCGTGCTGTCGCTCGGCGTGACCAAGATGGCCAAGCGCCAGGCGATTATCCGCAAGCTCTCTGCCGTCGAGACCCTTGGCTGCACGCAGACCATCTGCTCGGACAAGACCGGTACCCTGACCCAAAACAAGATGACCGTCGTCAAGCACGAGCTCGCCGCGCCCAAGGAGAAGTTCCTGGCCGGCATGGCTCTGTGTTCCGATGCCCAGTGGGACGAGGAGCTGGGCGAGGCCGTGGGTGAGCCGACTGAGTGCGCGCTCGTCAACGACGCCGGCAAGGCGGGGCTCACCGGCCTGACCGCCGAGCACCCGCGCGTGGGCGAGGCCCCGTTCGACTCTGGCCGCAAGATGATGTCCGTGGTCGTCGAGACCCTGGACGGCGAGTACGAGCAGTACACCAAGGGCGCGCCCGACGTGGTGATCGGCCTGTGCACCCATATCTACGAGGGCGATAAGGTCGTCCCCCTGACCGAGAAGCGTCGTGCCGAGCTCGTGGCCGCCAACAAGGCCATGGCCGACGAGGCCCTGCGCGTGCTGGCGCTGGCGAGCCGCACCTACACCGAGGTCCCGGCCGACTGCAGCCCCGCCGCGCTCGAGCATGACCTGGTCTTCTGCGGCCTGTCCGGCATGATTGACCCGGTCCGCCCCGAGGTCGCCGACGCCATCCGCGAGGCGCACGACGCCGGTATCCGCACCGTCATGATTACGGGCGACCACATCGACACCGCCGTGGCCATCGCCAAGCAGCTGGGCATCGTCACCGATCGCAGCCATGCCATCACCGGTGCCGACCTCGATCGCATGAGCGACGAGGAGCTCGACGCGCACATCGAGGACTACGGCGTGTACGCCCGCGTTCAGCCCGAGCATAAGACCCGCATCGTCGAGGCTTGGAAGTCGCGCGACCAGATCGTGGCCATGACGGGCGACGGCGTCAACGACGCCCCGTCCATCAAACGCGCTGACATCGGCGTGGGCATGGGCATCACCGGTACCGACGTCACCAAGAACGTCGCCGACATGGTACTTGCCGACGACAACTTCGCTACCATCATCGGTGCCTGCGAAGAGGGCCGTCGCATCTACGACAACATCCGCAAGGTCATCCAGTTCCTGCTTTCGGCTAACCTTGCCGAGGTGTTCTCGGTGTTTATCGCCACGCTCATCGGCTTTACCATCTTCCAGCCGGTGCAGCTGCTGTGGGTGAACCTGGTCACCGACTGCTTCCCCGCGCTCGCGCTGGGCATGGAGGATGCCGAGGGCGACATCATGAAGCGCAAGCCGCGCAACGCCAAGGACGGCGTCTTTGCCGGACATATGGGTCTGGACTGCGTGGTCCAGGGCCTGATCATCACCGTGCTGGTGCTGGCGAGCTTCTTTGTGGGCGTGTACTTTGACATGGGCTACATCCACATCGCCGATATGATCGCCGGCAATGCCGACGAGGAAGGCGTGATGATGGCGTTCATCACGCTCAACATGGTCGAGATATTCCACTGCTTCAATATGCGCAGCCGTCGTGCGTCGCTGTTCACCATGAAGAAGCAGAACAAGTGGCTGTGGGCTTCCGCCGCGCTGGCACTGGTGCTGACGGTGATCGTGACCGTGCAGCCGACGCTTGCCGAGATGTTCTTTGGCCCTGTGACGCTTGAGCTCAAGGGCGTTCTTGCCGCGCTGGGCCTGGCCTTCCTGATCATCCCGCTGATGGAGATCTACAAGGCGATCATGCGCGCTGTGGAGAAAGAGTAGCGTACTCGTCCGGGCCCGCCCCACGCCCTTTCTCCCTCACTGGTCCTCGCGCTTCGCGCTGCGGGATCGTTCGGGAGAAAGGGCTTCCGGGGCGGGCCCTGCGGTATCCTTGCTGGCTTTTCTTCCGTGCGGATGAAAAGGGCTGAGGAAAAGTTTGTGAGCTGGTCGGGCTTTGCCCGGCCAGCTCTTTTTGATTTAAAATACCTGCTCAGTTGTGATTTATGGTGCTGGGAGGCGCTTGTGGGCAAGGCGAAGGCTAAAGCGAAGAAAAAGACGACGGGGGCGCGGGCTAAGCGTGACCGTCGTCGGAAACTCGCGACCGAAGCGCCCGTGTCTGCCGAGGAGTTGTTGGCGAGCGTACCGGGGCTCGATGTGCTGCAGGATGTTCCGGCGTTTGATGACCTGCCGGTCGATGAAGCCCAGCAGACTGCCTTTGATGATTTCTGCGCACATGCCGAGGAGCCCGAGCAGATGCAACTGGGTGCCGTTATTCGCCTGGATCGCGGGTTTCCGCTGGTGGCCACTGCCGACGACACCTTTCGCGCCGAGCATGCCGTGGGGTTTGCCAAGTCGCGCGGCGAGGACGAGGTCCTGCTGCCTGCCGTGGGCGACCGTGTGGCGGTGCGCCGCGCTCCCGGGCACGATATGGGCGTGATTGAGTGCGTGCTGCCGCGCCGTACGAGCTTTGAGCGTTGGCGCGGCCGTGCCCGTGGAGAGCGCCAGGTGCTCTGCTCCAACGTGGATAGCGTGCTAATCGTGCAGGCGCTCGGTGCCGGTGAGGTGCTGCTCGACCGCGTGGCGCGCTCGCTGGTGTTGGCGCTTGACTGCGATGCCGAGCCGGTGGTAGTGCTCACCAAAGCTGACCGCTGCGATGCCGAGGAGCTCGAGCGCGATCTGGACCGCGTGCGCCGCCTGGTGGGTCCGGACGTGCGCGTGATCGTGACGTCCTCTGCCGAGGGCCGAGGCCTGGACGAGGTCCGTGTCTGCGTGCCTGCCGGGAGCTGCGCCATGATTCTGGGCGAGTCGGGTGCCGGCAAGTCGACGCTGCTCAATGCACTGCTGGGCCACGATACGTTGGCGACCGGCGGTGTGCGCGAACGCGACGACCAGGGCCGTCACACTACCGTCGCGCGCGTGATGGTAGCGCTGCCGGGCGACGCCGGCGTGATCGCCGATGCCCCGGGCCTGCGCAGCTTACCGCTCGTGGGTCACGAGCGGGGTCTGGCGCGCGCCTTCCCCGAGATTGTCGAGGCATCGCGCGCGTGCCGGTTTGGCGATTGCACGCATACCCATGAGCCGGGTTGTGCCGTTCGCGAGGCCGAGGACGCCGGGCAGATCGACAGTCTGCGTTTGGAAACGTTCCAAAACCTGGCGTCATCCATGCGCGTGAGTGCTCAAATGCTCGATCCCGATGTCCATCTGTAATTGATTTTTCCTATGACAGCCGTCTCCCAACTGTTCGGGAGACGGCTTTTTTGCTGCGGAAAAGCCTCGAAACATGCAGTTTGCTGACGTGCTGACCAAAACCTTGCCACGAGCTTGACGGGCTGGTCAGTTTTTGGTCAGCGATTGGTTTGACATCGAAAACCAAGATCGCGATTGCGCCGCTTTGCACTCTGACCGCCCAGACAATGGTGGTACGGGCATTCGCCCGGCACTGCCATGAGAGGAGCGGCCGTGAACAAGAGCAAGCGCATCGCCGTCAGTCTGGTCGCGGGCGTGCTCGCTGCTCTGCTCTGCATGGTTTACGGCTCGTCGATCCGCTCGCAAGCCGAACAGGTCCAGGCTGAGACCTTGGCCAAGTACGGTGGCGATCGCGTCGAGGTATGCGTCGCGGCGCGCGATATCGATGTGGGCGAGACCCTCGATGAGACCAATGTCATAACCCAGGAATGGCTGACGAGTCTGCTGCCGCGTGACGCGGCGACCGAGCTGCGCCAGGTGCGCGGCGACGTGACGACTTCGCGTATTCCCAAAAACGCCGTGATCTGCAATGTCTACACCAAGGCCGAGAGTCACAAGCTCAAGGTGCCTAAGGGCAAGGTTGCCGTTTCGGTGGCGGTCGATGCCGAGCACTCGGTCGGCGGTGCTACGGGCGTGGGCAGCTACGTGGATGTGTATGTGCAAAAAGACGGCGTAACCGATCGACTGTGCGGCGCGCACGTGATCGATACCAGTGAGGATTCCGGTGCCACGCGCGAGGGCAAGATCGAATGGGTGACGCTGGCGGCTGACCCCGAAGACGTCAAGGAACTGTTGGGTGCCTCGGGCAAGGGAACGGTCAGCTTGACGATTCCCGCCACGGCGCGCGGTAAAAAGAGCGGAGGCGACGAGTGATGAAGGCGATCTGGCTTGCGTGCTGCGCGTGCGGCGATTACGGGCTGTTGCAGCGGGAAGTCGAGGGTCGTGATGCGGGCGCACAGGTGCTTCGCGTGGGTGACCTGGACGGGCTGATTTCCATGGCTCGGGCGTTTCCGTCGCGCCGCGGGGCTGCCATCATCGCGGCGTCTCTGTTTGATACCGAAGATGTGCGCAAGACTGTTGCGCGCCTGACGGCCGAAGGCCGCGTGAGTCGTGTGGTCGTGTTGATAGAAGCGCTCGATCCGTCGGATATCGAGGGGCTGTTTCGCGCGGGGGCGACCGAGGTCATCGCTGCGCACAGCGTATGCGGCAACGGGCGCGCGGGCGAGGGAGCGGTTGATTCCGATCGGCGCATGACGATTGAGCCCGATGCTTTTGTTGATAGGGAACCCGGGGCGCCTCGCGCTACAAGAGGCCCGCGTGTTGATGATTATGGAAAAGCGGAAGCCGAGCATGGTCGGCGCCCCCGGAACCCCCTTGTATGCGATGACGCTGGAGGGCCGGCGCAGCATCCTGGCGATTCCCCGGCTGTAGATATGGGATACGTGCACGGCGTGAATCTGGCGGATGAACTCGACGAAGTTGAGGGCTTTGCCGGGTGCGGCGAGTTGTCGCTGATGCAGCATGAGCAGATTGCGCAGAACGAGCCTGCCTTGCAGACCGAACAAGCTGCCATGCCGGCTTGGACGCAGCATGTGGTTGCGGCGGGGGAGACGGGGACGCTGTCACCGACGCCCGCCCCGCCGCCTCCGATGCCGCCGGCAGACGCTGCCGCTCCGCCGCATCGAGCTCCGGTCATCTGCGCCATTTCGGGTTCGGGCGGTTGCGGCAAGTCGACGATCGTTGCCACCATGGCGCACGCATCGTCGCTGTTGGGCTTGCGTGCCGCCGTGCTCGACCTGGACCTGATGTTTGGAAACCTTTACGACTTGTTAGGCGTCGATGCTCCGCGCGATATGGCGGCACTTATCGAGCCGTCGGCGGCGGGCACGCTCACCGAGCCGGATATCGTAGCCGCTTCGATGCGCGTGGCGCCGGGCGTTACGCTTTGGGGTCCCGTCGCGGCGCCCGAGCAAGCCGAGCTCATGGCACGTCCGGTGGAGTTACTGCTTGATGTCCTGCGTCGCGAATCCGACGTGGTCTTTATCGATACCTCGGTCTTTTGGGGCGACGCCGTGGCGGCTGCGGTGGCGGCGAGCGACCGTTGCCTGGTCGTTGGCGATGCGGCGGTGTCGTCCGCGACATCGGCATCGCGCGTCATTGAACTGGCAAGTCGAGTAGGTGTGCCGCGCACGCGCATGAGCGCCGTGTTCAACCGGTTCGGTGCGCGCGGGGCAGACGAGGACGTCGCCATGCGCTTTGAGATTGCCTGTGCGTTGAGTTCCAAGATTCGTATCGCCGATGGCGGGCAGGATCTCGCCGCGCTCATGGCGTTTGGGCGCGCTGACGAGGCAGTGGGGCAGACCAGCGCTTTTGCGACTAGCGTGCGCGAGGCCACGCGCGAGATGCTCGTGGAACTGGGGTGCGCCGTCGGCCCTTGGAGCGATATGGTCGCCGACCGTGCAACGCGCACCGAACGCCCGCGTATCCGCCTTCCCTGGTCGCGCGAGGGTGATCAGCGATGAGCCTGCAAACGAGGATTAAGGCTGCCGGCGCTGCGGCGGCGGCAGCGCCTGTAGATGCGGGGCGTCGCCGCACTGTGAAACGACGCACCAAGCGCGCCGTGATGGACCGCATGGGTTACGACGAAGTGGCGCGTATCAGCGCCTATATCGACCCGGCACTTGCCCGCTCGGAATTGCGTCCCGCGGTGGAGGCGGCGCTCAATGTTGAGGAGCCGACCGATCTCGCGACGCCCGAGCGCGAGACCATCATCGACGAGATTTTGGATGACGTGGTGGGCTTGGGGCCGTTGCAGCCGCTCATCGAGGATGACACCGTTACCGAGATCATGATCAACGGCTGCCGCTCGGCTTTCTTTGAACGCGGCGGCGTCTTGTACCCCATCGAGCATGCGTTTGAGGATGATGAGCAGATCCGTGTGCTTATCGACCGCATTATCTCGCCACTTGGCCGCCGTATCGACGAGCGCAGCCCCATCGTCAACGCCCGCCTCAAAACGGGCTATCGCGTCAACGCGGTGATTCCGCCTGTGGCGATTGACGGACCGATTCTCACCATCCGAAAGTTCTCGGACCGCATCTGCTCGCTGGACGAGCTTGTGGGGCTGGGGTCGCTGCCGCTTTGGTATGCGCAGCTGCTGTCGTGCGCGGTGTCGCTGCGACAGGACCTGGCGGTTGCGGGAGGCACGGGATCTGGTAAGACCACCCTGCTCAACGCGTTGTCATGCGAGATTTCCACCGGCGAGCGCATCGTGACGATCGAGGACTCTGCCGAGCTCAAGTTTGCGCATCATCCGCACGTGGTGCGTCTAGAGGCGCGCGAGGCTTCAATTGAGGGCGAGGGCGCGGTGACGATCCGCGACCTGGTGACCAATGCCCTGCGCATGCGCCCCGACCGCATCGTGGTGGGCGAGGTGCGCGGTGCCGAGTGCTGCGACATGTTGCAGGCCATGAACACGGGCCACGACGGGTCGCTCACCACACTTCATGCGGGCTCAGAACAGGAGACCGTGGTGCGTCTGACGTTGCTTGCACGTTATGGCATCGATCTGCCGAGCGAGCTCATCGAGGAGCAGATTGCCATGGCGCTCGACGGCATCGTGATGTCCGAGCGCCACGCCGATGGCAGGCGTTTTGTCTCCTCGTATTCGGGGGTGCGACGCGCCGCATCGGGCGGCGTAGAGCTCGAGCGCTATGTGACGTTCGATGCCGCCGAGCGCACCTGGACGCTTGACCGCGAGCCGCCGTTTATCGCAGAAGGCCTGCGGTCGGGGACGCTCACACAAGAGGAGGTGGACGAATGGAGATCACTGTGCCCCTCGTCGTAGGGGGCTTGGCAGGGCTTTCTGTCGCGACGGCGTGCGGGGCGGAACCTCGTGTGCCGCAGGTACCGCCGGCGGAGCTGGCACGTCAGGCGCTCGAGACGGTGGCAGAGAAGCTGCCGCGTGAGCTGGTGGAAAACGATCTGCTGAAAAAGATCGCCCGTTCGTGGGCATCGCTGGCTCCGGCGCATCGCCTTGGCCTCGTGATCGAAGATGCTTCGGGGCGTTTGGCGTTTCTGCTGCTATCGAGCGGTGTCTGCTGCGTTTTACTAACGATGGTGTCGTTATCGCCCCTCGGATTTGCCTTGGGACTTGTTGCTCCGTTTGCCGTTGGCGCCGCTCGGGATGGCTTTGAGAGCCGGCGCGAGCAACACGATGCAGAAGAGGCAATGCCCGAGGCGTTTACCGCACTTTCCATGTCGCTTGCCTCGGGACATTCGCTGGCCCAGGGCATGCGCTTTGTGGGCGCTCATGCGCAAGAGCCAGTGCATACCGAGTTTTTGCGGGTGGCGGCGGCGATCGATTGCGGCATCTCGGCGACCGACGCGCTCGATGACTTGCTCGTGCGCATCGACGCCCCCGGTCTTTCGCTTGTGACCTTGGCGCTTAAGGTGTCTCAGCGCACCGGCGCTCCGCTTGCCGACTTACTGTCCGAGGCGTCGAGCATGGTGGGGGAGCGCATTGAGCTCAAGCGCCGCCTAGATGTTAAGACGTCGCAGGCTCGCATGTCTGCGCATATGGTCGCGGCGATGCCGGCGGGCATGTGCGCGGTGTTGGCGCTGCTTTCGGCAGATTTTCGTCGCGGTCTTGCGACGCCTGCCGGCGCGGGCGCTGTGGTGCTGGGTCTTGCCCTCAACGCCGTTGCCCTGGTGGTTATCCGGCGCATTATGCGGGTGGAGCTATGAGCGCCCCGGTTGCAGTTGCGGCTTGCCTGTGCGCCCTGAGTGTATTTGTCGCGACGGGTTTGGATCGGGCGGATGCACGCAAGATCGTAGGGGCCTGCAAGCGCGAGGCGGTGCTGGTCGCTGCCGCGGGTCGCTCGGTGGTCGATGCTCTGACCGCGCGAGTGAAGGGCGCGGTTGGAGCGGGCGGCCCGGCGCGAGTGTCGCTCGGCGAAGTGTCCGAGATGATCGATGTTGTGCGCTTGGGTCTTTCGGCCGGTCTTTCGTTTGATGCGGCGCTTGAGATTTTCTGCGCCAACCGCCGGTCAGTGCTGGCTCTTCGCCTTGAGCGCGCCTGCATGGCGTGGCAGGTGGGCGTGGGCACGCGTGAGGACGAGTTGTTGGCCGCCGCGCGCGACCTGGACGTGCGAGCGCTCGAGACCTTTGCCATCACGGTGGGGCAGGCGCTCGCCCTGGGTGCCCCACTTGCCGAGATGCTGGCCGCTCAAAGTCGCGAGATCCGTGCGGCTCATCGCGCCGCGGTCGAGCGCGAGATCGAGCGTGCGCCCGTCAAGCTGCTGATTCCCACCGGAACGCTCATCTTGCCGGCGTTGCTTCTGTCCATATTGGGCCCGCTGCTGGGAGCAGGCGGGATGATGTAGGGAGGAATACATGAACACGATGACTGACGCTGCTGGCAAGGTCCAGGGCTGGGCGTTTTGCCGGGCGGCACATGTTCGTCAGTGCGCCAAGGAGCTATTGCAGGAGGAGAGCGCACAGGGTACCACCGAGTATGCCATCTTGGTCGGCGTGCTCGTGGTGATCGCGATTATCGCCATCGTCGCATTTAAGGGCAAGGTCCAAGATCTATGGAACGCTATCAGCGAGGGCATCAACAGCCTGTAGAGGGCGAGCGCCCCATCGGGGTACTGCTGGTGTTTGCTTGCCTGGTCGTGGCGATAGCGGCGGTGCTTTGGGGGCTTAACGCCGCGCGGCAGCAGCGTCCTGGGGCCGCCTCCGATTCGGGCTCAGATTCGGCGGTGGCGTCTCAAAAAGATGAGATGCGAGATGCGGACGATTCGGATGTCGCTGTCACGGCGCAAACCTTTCTGCGGATGCTCGACAAGCGGTCTGGCACTGCGACGGATTCGCCTGAGGACAACGCGATTGCGGTCCGGCTTGCATGGTCCGAGGGCCGACCGATGACCGAGGCAGCGGCGGATATGTTACGCGCCTACCGCGAGGTGCCAACGGCCCAGCTCGCCCTGAGCGGCTATCTCGATATTAAGGGTAACGTATGGGGCGCCATTGTGCGCGATGGGCGCGGCTGGGTCGATATGGTGACGGTTGCCGCGGATACTGGCGATGCTTCGTGTCGTCTGCGCGCGGTGCGCCTGGCCCCGCAAACAATAAGCTCAAAGGAGGGATCGTGAAATGCATGGCATTCTGCGTGAGGAATCTGCCCAGGCGACGGTCGAATACGCCATCGTCACGGTGGCGCTGTTATCGATCGTGCTGGCGATTGTGGGACTTTGGCGTGCTGGCACCGATGGACGCTTGGCGGCGCTGGTTGAGCGGGCGGCATCCCATGGCGTTGCCTCGACGTCGGTTATCGACGCCGCTGCGGGCGCTAAGGACATCGCGTTGTATTGATATCGCGCGCGAGGACCGGGCGCAGTCTACGGTCGAGGCCGCTTTTTTGCTGCCGACGTTTCTGACGCTCATCCTTCTCGCACTGCAACCGGTGTGCCTGCTTTATACGCGCGCGGTCATGGAGTCTGCCGCCGCCGAGACCGCGCGGCTCATGACCACGACGACGGCGGAGGACGACGGTCTTAAGGAGTTCACCCTCCGCCGGCTTGCCGCAGTGCCCAACGTTTCGATCTTTCATGCCGGCGGGCCGTTGTCGTGGGATGTCGAGCTTAGCCGGGCCGATGCGGGCGGCGTCTCGTCCGTGTCCGTTTCCGGCGAGGTCAAGCCGTTGCCTGTGATCGGTGCGTTTGCGCAGGTTATGGGTGGTACCGCCGAGGGCGGCTACGTTGAGCTCAAGGTCGATGTCTCGTATCAATCACGTCCCGAATGGCTGGAGGGAGATTATGATTCGTGGATTGCTGCATGGGATTAAGCGTTTCTGGTCTAGACGCGTTTTGACGCGCCGTCCGAGCTGCCATCGCAAGCGAGGCGGCTTTATGGGTCGAGCCGGTATCGACCTGTTTATCGAAGACGGCGCCTATACCACGCTTTCTTCTGCCGTGGTCATCCTAGTGGTGCTCACGTTGTTGTTTTCGTCGACCGCGGCGATATGGAGTATGTCGCGTGCCGGGGATACCCAGGTGGCGGCCGATAGCGGCGCGCTGGCGGGTGCCAACGTAGTGTCGTCCTATCACACCGCTGCCACGGTGGTTGATGCGAGCATCTTGAGTTTGGGCCTGGCGGGGTTTGCCACGATCGGGACGGGCCTGGTCGCCATCCTCATCCCGGGCGCCGAACCAGTTGCCGGCAATATGGTCGACACCGGGATTGAGATTATTAAAACGCGCAACAAGTTTGCCAAAAGCGCATCGGAAGGCTTACAGAAAATTGAGACGGCTCTGCCGTATCTGATCGCCGCGCGTGCCACGCAGGCGGTGTCGGCGCAGGATACCGATAGTGTGACCTATACCGGCACGGCGCTTGCCGTGCCCAGGACATCCGAGTCGGACTTCGCTGCGCTCAAAGGGTCCGAGATCTCGACCGATACCATTAAAGACACATCAGATGATTTAGAGCGTGCGGCCGAGGAGCTGCGGAAGGCCTCGGAGGAGACGGCGAAGGCTAAAGAGCACGCTTGGCTGGCGGATTGTGGCGGGTTGGACGAGAGTTCGATTGGCAAGTACTCGTGTATGTGGGAGCGTGCGAAAAAACTAGCAGAACTATCTGACAGCCAGAACCGTCATGAAAAGTCGAGCATCACATGGGAGCCGCAAATAGCGCTCGATCGCGCGAAAACCTATTACCGACAGCGCTTGGCGAATGAAAAACCTCAGGGATCGAGCGTCGAGATGAAAGCGCAGTCAGCCGCTCGAAAAGCGTTCTATGCCTATGCGATTGAAGAGGTCGATCGAGCATACATAAAAGATGATGGCGAACGGTTTTCTGCCTATATCCCACTATTGCCGCGTGTCCCAAACGAGGTGCGGCCGACCGAACTTTACACCGATGCCGCATGGCCTGTAAGCAACAACGACGGCAGAACATACCTGCATTATGGAGTCGAATGCCCCGTCTATCAGAAAGGGACTCCGAGTGGGCTGGCATCTGTTGCTGATTATGATGGTCGTGATACATGCGAAGCGTGCGGCTTCGGCGTGGTTACGCTTGGAAGCGCCCTCATGCCGCCATCGTTCATCGAAAACGGCTTCGAGTACCACTTTGACAAGTTCAAAGAGGCTCTGGAAGACTACGTCGACTGCCGCAACAAAGAACTCGAACTTGAGCGTCAGACCGAGGATGAGGCCGACCGTGCGGGCAATGCTTTTGACCAGGCCATTAAAGCGCTTTCGGGCAAGCGTCCGCGTATCGCTCCGCCCGGTCGCAACGGCGTGGTTGCCTTTGCGGCTTCGGGTGCCATCTCGAGCCCCGATGAGCTCAACTCTTCGTTTAACACGGCAGTCAGGCTTGGCGATCGCGGTGCTATTTCTGCCGCGGTGCTGGCGCCCGATGAGACGACGGCGCAAAACAACGTGCTTTCGCGATTTTTCTCGACATTGAAGGAACGCTCGGGCGGCGTTGCCGGCGTACTCGATGGCGTCATGGATGTTTGGGGACGGCTGCTTGTGGGATACGGAGACATCCAAGGTTCGGCCGACGAACTTATGGACGAGATGATTAAGGGCCTAGGAGGGGGCAGCGGCGCGTTGGGCTCCATCGCATCGTGGCTCGGCGATACCGTTTCGGCGTCCGTGGCGGCGTTGGGCCTGGAGCCGTGCGACTTGCGCCTGCGAAAGCCGGTGCTGACCGATTCCGCCAATGTCATTAAGAGTCCGGGGTCTGACATTGCGGGTCTCTCTCAAGCGCAAGACAAACTGCGAAGTATTCCGTTGGGCGTGACCGATCCCAAGGCGCTTTGCGAGGCATTGGAATATCAAGTCGAACGCACCATTAGCGGTACGGTGTTCACACTTGCGGAGATTCCTTTGCCCGGCGGCGGCTCCATCCCGCTCACCGTCGATGTCGCCACGCTGGTTGGCGCTCTGGGCGGTGGGTCGTAATGAGTATCCGCATGCGTCTGCGCGAGGAGCGCGCCCAAGCGACGGTGGAGATGGCAGTGGTTACGCCCGTTTTGCTGTTGCTGGCACTCATCGTGTACAACGTCATGGTCTTTGCCAGCGCTGTCGCGCGCTTCGACCGCGTGGTGCCCGACATCGTGTTGGCGCACGCCGTGGCGTCGGAGGGGGAGGGCGACGAAAGCTCTGCCGATGCCTCGGCGACGGTTCAGACTCAAATTCTGAATGCCATGGAAGGCTATGACTTGCAGATCGAAGTGTCGAGCGAGCAAGGCGCGGAGGCATCAGATGGTGGCCTGCTCTCCCTATCCGGTACGTTTAGGACCTACACCTGCACCATGCACTATGAGCCGTGGCCGACTTCTCTCAGCATCGCTGGCGTTCCGCTGGGGGCGCCGACAACGTTGTCGCACGAGCGCGCGGTGACGGTCGATCCATGGCGTCCGGGGGTGGTCATGTGACCGCGGTCTCGTCCTACATCGCTTACGCGCGGGCACTCAACAGGCTGGGTTGGACGCCGGCCGAGTTTGTGGTGGCGGAGTCGTTTGTCGTGCGCCTGCGCGGCATGCTGGGACGGCGTCCGGTTGCCGCCAACGGCCTGTCGCTCGTCATGGCGTTTCCACGCTGCTCTTCGGTCCATACGTGTTTTATGGCCTATCCCATCGACATCGCCTTCATCGATCGCGACGGCAATATCCTCGCGCGCTACGAAAACGTTCGTCCTTGGCGCATGTGCTCCTGCCTCGGCGCCTGGGCCGTACTAGAGCGTCCTTCAATCATTGTTTCGACTCCTGCTCTCCAACGCGTGCCGGCTTAAGAATTGGCGACAGTGGACTTTCGTCATACGAAATTGGGTAAGATGGAGGAGAAGATGCATGGATGTTGAGATCCATCCCAACGCTAAAAAGCACCTGACGGAAAAGCAGGTGCTTAGCGCTTGGCTTGCGGTTACTGAGTGCATTCGTCGCGAGCCGAAGGACGAGCCGCCGAGATGGCTTGCAATTGGATGGCTCTCAGACGGACGAAGCGTGGAGCTTGTCGCGGTCGAGCTTGTCCGTGGGTGGCTTATCATTCATGCCTTGTCTCCAGTCCAGAAGAAATTTTGGCAGGAGATTGAACAGGCTCGGCAAAGGGGTCGATGATGGGCAAGACGTATACGGCCGCTAATGGTCAGGTTGTAACGGATGAAATGATTGACGCGTGGTGCGAGTCGTACGAGCGCGGAGAGTTTCCGGATGGCGAACACACCGTTGGTGGGATCGTGCATGGACGGCCCCCGCTCTCAGGTGAGGGGACGGCAACGCTGTCGGTCAAGATTCCTCTGGGAATGAAGGAGGCCATTCGTCGACGGGCGGCTGCCGAGGGGATGACGCCAAGTGAGTTTGCCCGTGCGGCTCTGAGTGAAAAACTTCTTGCTGCCGGCTGATGCCTCTGACGTGCCGATTTATAGAACCGAGGCTGTGCCCAAAAACTTTTTTAAAATTCTCGGTTGACCGGAACGCGTCCTTGGTTATACTAATCAAGCCTTGAAACAAGGCACACCTCAAATGGCTGGGTAGCTCAGTTGGTAGAGCAGAGGACTGAAAATCCTCGTGTCAGGGGTTCGATTCCCTTCCCCGCCACCTTGAATTGACTAGGACCTCTGCAAAGGGGTCCTTTTCTTTTATTGAGGGCTCTGCGGAAATTGCGTCCCGGAATTTGGCTTCAGAGTGGGATGCGTTTTCCGCTTTGAGGCCGCTTGGGAAAGCGCGACCCGGAATCCGGCGTCAGAATGGGATGTGCTTTCCTTTTGCGGTCTTTGGCGGAAACTGCGTCCCAGATCCCGCGCTCAGAACGGGATGCGCTTTTCGGCCGCCTACTTCCGGCGCATATGTACATCTCGGCGCGCCATCTCGGGCCCGCCCAGATATTCCTCCCGCTTTTGCGCCACTTTACAGACCGTTCGGTCGTCTGTCCGCACGCGCGGGTATACTCAAAACGATACTTTTCCTGTGCAATACGATGCAGGCTCAGCCTGCACGATCCGAAGGGGGCAGTGATGGAGAGGATACTCGGCGTTAATCTCTCTGGCTGGTTTATTCCCGAGCCTTGGGTGACCCCGTCGCTATACGCGGCGACCGGTGCATCCAACGCGGCCGAGCTGCAGGAGGCCATGGGCACCGCCGCCTATAACGAGCGCATGCGCCGTCATTACGAGACGTTTGTGAGCGAGGACGATTTCCGCCGCATGGCGCAGATTGGCCTCAATGCCGTGCGTCTGCCGGTACCCTGGTATGCCTTTGGCTCGCAGGAGTCCGATGCGTCCTACATCTCGGTTGTCGACTACATCGACCGTGCAATTGAGTGGGCTGCCAAGTACGACATCCGCGTGCTGCTTGATCTAGCAACTGTGCCCGGTGGCCAGGGCGATTCCAACGATTCGCCCGCCACGCCGGAGGCTGTTGCCGAGTGGCATTCGTCCACCAACGGTCGTCATGTCGCACTCGACGTGCTCGAGCGCCTGGCCGATCGCTACGGCGAGGCCGAGAGCCTGCTGGGCATTGAGCTGCTGGATACGCCGCAGATGAGTGTCCGCAAGAGCCTCTTCACCATGACGGATGGCATTCCTGCGCACTATCTGCGCAACTTCTATCGCGATGCCTATGAGCTCGTCCGTTCGTATATGCCCGAGGATAAGATCGTCGTCTTTTCGTCTTCGGGACATCCCAGCGAGTGGAAGCATTTTATGCGCGGCGCTAAGTACAAGAACGTCTACATGGACCTTCACCTGTACCATTACCGCGACGAGTATGCGCTCGATATCACGAGCCCCCGCGGGCTGACGACGGCGATTTCGCGTAACAAGCGCGAGCTTAAAGAAGCGATTTCGACTGGGTTCCCCGTGCTGGTGGGCGAATGGTCGGGCGCGGCGATCTTTGCCAACTCGTCGGTTACGCCCGAGGGCCGCAATGCCTACGAGCGCGTGTTTATCGCCAACCAACTGGCTTCGTTTGCACCGGCTGCCGGTTGGTTCTTCCAAACGTGGAAGACCGAGAAGCGCATTGCAGCATGGGACGCCCGCGCGGCGCTCGGTACGCTCGAGCGCGGCATGATTGAATAGGTTGATATGACGCAAAACAGCACCCATACGGGCAAACTCTATGTGGTCGGCACGCCCATCGGCAACCTGGGCGACCTGTCCCCGCGCGTTGGCGAGGCGTTTGCCGCCGCCGATGCCATCTGCTGCGAAGACACGCGTGTGACGTCAAAGCTGCTGATGCATCTGGGCATTTCCAAGCCGCTTGTCCGTTGCGACGAGAATGTGATCGCCAGCCGCGCCGTCGGCCTGGTCGACCGTCTGCTGGCGGGGGAGACCCTCGCTTTTGCCTCGGACGCCGGCATGCCGAGTGTGTCCGATCCCGGACAGGCGCTGGTCGAGGCGGCGCGTGAGGCCGATGTGCCCGTTGAAGTTATTCCCGGGCCCTCTGCTTGCGTCACGGCGCTCGTTTCGTCCGGCATTCCCTGCGAGCATTTTTTCTTCGAGGGCTTTTTGGGCCGAAAGCACGGCGACCGCGTGCGCCGTTTACAGCGCCTTGCCGTGGTGCCCGGCGCACTCATCTTCTACGAGTCTCCACATCGCATCGTGGCGACGCTCGAGGCCGTGGCGGAGGTCTTTCCCCAGCGTGAGGTTGCCGTCTGCCGCGAACTCACCAAGCTGCACGAGGAGGTCTTGCGCGGGCCCGCTGCTCAGCTTGCCGAGGAGCTGCGTGCTCGCGGCGAGGTAAAGGGCGAGATTGCGCTGGTCATCGCGCCGCCGAGCGAGGATGAGGAGGCCGGTATCGTGCCGGTTGGCGCCGCGGCAGCGGATCCCGACGAGGCCCTGCGCGAGGATATCCGCGCCGCGCTCGAGGAGGGGGAGCCCGCCTCTGC
Organism: uncultured Collinsella sp.; assembly: GCA_965149855.1. GTDB lineage: Bacteria > Actinomycetota > Coriobacteriia > Coriobacteriales > Coriobacteriaceae > Collinsella. The sequence goes on along the minus strand of CBCTTO010000022.1, from coordinate 3,978 downwards.
GGTGGCCAAGCGCCTGTCTCAGAAGTATTCGCGCCGCAAGCGCGATGTCTATGCCATGGTGCTCGATATGCAATAGATGGAGGATATCCAGCCCTTGCGCTAGAATCATCCCCTGTATGCAACGTTTTTCTGGAGGACAAACCCCATGGATCAAAGCAAGCCTTCGTTCTTTATCACGACGCCCATCTACTACGTCAACGCCGATCCGCACCTGGGCACGGCTTATTCCACCATCATCGCCGACGTTCAGGCTCGCTATCGCCGCTCCGCCGGCTATAACGTCAAGTTCCTGACCGGCATGGACGAGCACGGCGAGAAGGTCGCCGAGGCCGCAGCCAAGCACAACATGACGCCGCAGGAGTGGACCGACAGCCAGGCTCCGCACTTCAAGGAGCTTTGGAGCAAGCTCGAGATTTCCAACGACGACTTCATCCGCACCACCGAGCCGCGCCAGCATCATGCCGTGCAGTACCTGTGGGAGCGCATGAAGGAGTCCGGCTACCTGTATAAGGGCAGCTACGACGGTTGGTATTGCGTGCCTGACGAGACCTACTTCACTGATACGCAGGTCCAGAAGGGCGACGAGGAGTACGGCAGCGTCGGCCAGCACCTGTGCCCCGACTGCCACCGTCCGCTTGAGCGCGTGCAGGAGGAGTCCTACTTCTTTAAGCTTTCCGCCTTCCAGGACAAGCTGCTCAAGCTCTATGACGAGCACCCCGACTTTGTCGAGCCTGCGTTCCGCATGAACGAGGTACGTAGCTTTGTCGAGGGCGGCCTTAATGACCTTTCCGTGAGCCGTACGAGCTTTGACTGGGGCATTCAGGTCCCGTTTGACGAGGGTCACGTGACCTACGTGTGGTTCGATGCGCTGCTCAACTATATGACGGCCGTCGGCTACGGTGTCGACACCGACGAGGCGCGTGCCGAGCTGGCCTATCGCTGGCCCGCGCAGTTCCACATCGTGGGCAAGGACATCATCCGCTTCCACTGCGTCATTTGGCCCGCCATGCTCATGGCCATCGGCGAGGCCCTGCCCGAGCACGTCTTTGCCCACGGCTTCCTGACCGTGCGCAATGCCGAGACCGGCAAGGCCGAGAAGATGTCCAAGAGCCGCGGCAACGCCATCGCTCCGCAGGACGTTATCGACATGTTGGGCGTCGAGGGCTATCGCTACTACTTCATGACCGACGTCGTCCCCGGCACCGACGGTGCCATCAGCTTCGATCGCATGGAGCAGGTCTACAACGCCGACCTGGCCAACAGCTGGGGCAACCTTATCTCGCGTTCGCTCAACATGAGCGGCAAGTACTTTGATGGTTGCGCGCCCGCCAAGCCCGCATCGTTCGATGCGTTCGACAACCCGCTGGCAAAGATCGCCGATGGTCTGGTCGAGCGCTACATGGCCAAGATGGACGTGCTCGATTACGGCGGAGCCAAGGACGAGGTCATGGAGCTCATCCATGCCGCCAACCACTACATCGAGGACTCTGAGCCTTGGGCACTTGCCAAGGACGAGGCCAAGGCTGACGAGCTGGCGTTTGTGATCTACAACCTGCTCGAGGCCATCCGCATTGCCGCCCACCTGCTGATGCCGCTCATGCCTCAGACCTCTGCCGAGGCCCTGCGCCGCCTGTCCTGCGAGGACGAGGCCGCGACCGACGACCTCAAGGGCATTTGCGCTTGGGGCCTGCTTGCCGGCGGTCAGCCTGTCGAGAAGGGCGAGCCGCTGTTCCCGCGTCTGGGCTAAGACGCGGCGCGCCATATCGGCAATTTGCTGTTTAGATGTAAGGGCATGGCCGCCACGGTCCATGCCCTTTCGTTTCAAGACGCCGCCATCATGCTAAGGAGGCAACTATGACAACTTCGCCTTTGGCAAACCCCACGGCAACAAGGGAGCTGCTGGAGGAGTTTGGCCTTGCGACCAAGCATCGCCTGGGCCAGAACTTCCTGATCGACAACCATGTGATCGAGCGCATTTGCGAGCTTGCCGAGCTTGCGGGCGATGAGCGCGTGCTCGAGGTTGGTCCGGGCGTTGGCACGCTCACGCTTGCGCTGTTGCAGGAGGCGGCGTGCGTCACGTCGATCGAAGCAGATCCCGAGCTCGAACCGGTGCTCGACGCCCATGCCGCCGACTATGCCAACTTCCGCTTTATCATGGGCGACGCGCTTAAGGTGGGCCCGGAGCAGATTGAGCAGGCCGCCGGCGGCGAGCCCACGGTATTTGTCGCGAACTTGCCCTATAACGTGGCGGCGACGATCATTTTGCAATTTTTCCAGACGATGCCGGCGCTCAAGCGTGCCGTCGTCATGGTGCAAAAGGAGGTTGCCGATCGCATTGCCGCAGTGCCGGGCAACAAGACCTATGGCGGCTATACGGCAAAGCTCGGCCTGTATGCGCAGGTGACGGGTCGCTTTGAGGTGCCGCCGCGTTGCTTTATGCCAGCGCCGCACGTGGACTCGGCCGTCGTGCGTATCGACCGTGTTGACGGCGTGGTGCCCGAGGGGCTCGATCGCGAGTTCGTGGCTCGTGTGATCGACGCTGCATTTGCTCAGCGGCGCAAGACCATCCGAAATTCCATGAGCGCCAACGGTTTTGCCAAGGACGTGCTCGATGCCGCTTTTGAGGTTTGCGGTATCGCACCCACCACGCGCGCCGAAACGCTCGATGTTGCCGACTTTGTCCGTCTGGCCCGGGAGCTAATCCATGACGCCTAATGCCGAACGCGTGACGTTTACCAAGAAAAAGAAGACGGTTGCTTGTCCCGTGCCCTTGGCGCCGCTTGCCGACACGCATGCACATCTGCTTTCGTTTTGGGGCAAGGATGTGCCCGAGACGCTCGTGCGCGCCAAAGCCGCGGGCGTCGACCTGTTGGTGACGATGTTCGACCCCATTGCCGACAAGCGCAGCGTGGCGGACTATAGCGACTGGCTGGTGCGCGAGATTCTTCCGATGCAGGATATCCCGCAGATCAAGTATCTTGCCGGCGTGCATCCGTATGGCGCGCCGGACTATACCGACGACGTTCATGCACAGGTCGTTGCGGCACTTGATGACCCCTTATGCGCCGGTATTGGCGAAATCGGCCTGGACTATCACATGGACTATGACGACGATATCGCGCCGGCACCCCATAACGTGCAGATTGATTGCACGGCGCGCCAGCTCGAGCTTGCCGTGCGCCGCAATGTGCCGGTGGAGCTGCACCTGCGTCACGAGGACTCGGATGGGGAGCGCACCTCGCACGTTGATGCGTACAACGTACTGCGCGAGGTGGGTGTGCCCCAGGCTGGTTGTGTGCTGCACTGTTTTGGCGAGGACCGCGCCACGATGGAGCGCTTTGTGGATTTGGGCTGCTATATCGCCTATGGCGGTGCGGCCACCTTTAAGCGCAACGACGATGTGCGCGAGGCATTTGCGGCAACCCCACTCGATCGAATTTTGTTCGAGACGGATTGCCCGTATATGGCTCCGGAGCCCATCCGCGGTCTTGAATGCGAGCCCGCAATGATCTCCATTACGGCAAACACGCTGGTCAACGACCGTGTCGATCGTACCGGCGAGGATGCTGAGGCAATCGCGCGAGCAGCTTGGGAAAATGCCTGCAAACTTTTTCAAAAATAGTTCTTGCGTTCGCGATGGCGCTCCGTTATTCTAATTCCTGCACGCGGGCGTGGCGGAATTGGCAGACGCGTACGGTTCAGGTCCGTATGGGGGCAACCCCATGAAGGTTCAAGTCCTTTCGCCCGCACCATTAAATGAAAGAGCTCCCAGCAATGGGAGCTTTTTTGTTATGGGCCCATCACAGGGACTTGAACCTGTAAAGGAGCGAGCGTAAAGAAAACGCGGAGCGTTTTTAGCGAGCTGGCGAGGACGCCGGCAGGCGGCCGAAGCCGGTGCGGATCCGCGAAGCGGATACGCGGACGTCCTTTCGCCCGCACCATTGAATGAAAGAGCTCCCAGCAATGGGAGCTTTTTTG
>CBCTTO010000021.1:0-28189 GCA_965149855.1 uncultured Collinsella sp. | reverse complement strand
TCCGACGTCCCCGACGCCGTCGACGCCGCCAACCCCCTCCACATCGCCTAGGATTCCCTATAAGTTGCGGTGAAATAGTTCCTAAATCCAGCCTTCTGGCTCTTAAACAAGAACTATTCCACCGCAACTATTTTGAGTGGTTTCGTAACCATAAGTCATGAAAATAGTCAAGCCATGTCCGTTTAAACAAAATAGTGGCAGTACGAGCGCATTCGCACTTGTTTAAAACCGATATTAATGAACAGCATGCTTGTGTCTGTAAAATACATGGCTTGATGAGCGACGCTTTGACGGGTAATGAGTCGAAAAACAGCGACGTAATCAATTTGTAACAAACTTGGACGTTTAAACAAATAATGCAACCTTTTACGAATTTAGCTATAATTCCACAAACCAAACAGCTATACTCCTTTCATGTCGTGTAGGAAATACGTAGACAAAAAGGAGGTTATGTGATGGTAAGTATTGTTCTTGCTAGCCACGGGGACTTGGCAGCTGGAATCAAGCAGACGGGCTCGATGGTCTTTGGCGATCAGCCGTCTGTTGCCGTGGTCTCGCTCGAGCCGAGCATGGGCCCCGACGACTTCCGTGCCAAGGTCGAGGAAGCAATCGCTTCCTTCGAAGACCAGGAGCAGGTGCTCTTCCTCGTTGATCTGTGGGGCGGCACGCCGTTCAACCAGATCAGCGGGCTCATCGAGGGCCACGATTCCTGGGCTATCGTCACCGGTGTCAACCTGCCTATGCTCATCGAGGCATATTCGCAGCGCTTTGACGCAAAGAACACTGCACATGCGATCGCAAAACATCTCGTGACTGAGGCTAAGGCTGGCGTGCGCGTCAAGCCCGAGTCTCTGGAGCCCGAGGAGAAGAAGCCGGCTGCGGCCGCCGCTGCTCCTGCAGGCGCCATCCCTCCGGGAACGGTCATCGGCGATGGGCACATCAAGATCGCCCACGTCCGTATCGACACCCGTCTGCTTCATGGCCAGGTGGCCACCACGTGGACCAAGCAGATCAACCCCAACCGCATCATCGTGGTTTCCGACGGCGTTGCTCACGACGAGCTCCGCAAGACCATGATCGAGCAGGCTGCCCCTCCGGGAGTCCATGCCAACGTCGTGCCCATCAAGAAGATGGCCGAGGTCGTCAAGGACACGCGCTTTGGTGACACCAAGGCCATGCTGCTCTTTGAGAACCCGCAGGATCTGCTCAAGGCCATCGAGGCCGGCGTCGACATCAAGGAAGTCAACATCGGTTCCATGGCTCACTCCAAGGGCAAGGTCGTCGTCACCAACGCCGTCGCTATGGGCGATGACGACGTTAAGACTCTCGAGGCCCTCAAGGCCAAGGGCGTCAAGTTCGAGGTCCGCAAGGTTCCTTCGGATTCCTCTGAGGATCTCGACGCCATGTTGAAGAAAGCTAAGGCCGAACTGGCCGCTCAAGCATAGTAAAGGAGGGTCCGATACATGTCTGCAATCACTATTCTGCTTGTTGCGATTGTCGCGTTGCTTGCCGGTATGGAAGGCATTCTGGATGAGTTCCAGTTCCATCAGCCGCTCGTGGCATGCACGCTTATCGGTCTCGTAACCGGTCACCTTCAGGAGGGCATCCTCCTGGGCGGTTCGCTCCAGATGATGGCCCTTGGCTGGGCTAACGTCGGCGCCGCTGTCGCGCCTGACGCCGCTCTGGCCTCGGTCGCTTCTTCGATCATCATGGTGCTCGCCCTCAACGGTGGCGCCACCGATTCGGCCAAGGCCGTTACCGCCGCCATCGCCGTCGCCGTCCCGCTGTCGGTCGCTGGTCTGTTCCTGACCATGATCTGCCGTACCATTGCTACCGCTATCGCTCACGCCATGGACGGTTGCGCCGAGAAGGGCGACTTCTCCGGCATCGAGCGCTGGCAGTATGCTGCCATCCTCATGCAGGGCCTTCGTATCGCCATCCCGGCAGTGCTTCTGTGCGTCATCCCGGCCGAGGCCGTTACCAACGCGCTTAACGCTATGCCCGACTGGCTGTCCGGCGGCATGGCTGTCGGCGGCGGCATGGTCGCTTCCGTCGGTTACGCCATGGTCATCAACATGATGGCCACCAAGGAGACCTGGCCGTTCTTCGTCCTCGGCTTTGTCCTTGCTGCCATCCCTCAGCTCACGCTGATCGCCCTTGGTCTCATCGGCATCTCCCTTGCCCTCATCTACCTTGGCCTTAAGGATCTGGCCAAGCAGGGTGGCGGCATGGGCGGCGGCTCCGGTGACCCGCTCGGCGACATTCTGAACGATTACGAGTAGGAGGGGAGTGATACATATGGCAGAGAACAAGATTCAGCTCACCAAGGCTGACCGCAAGAAGGTTTGCTTCCGTCATCAGTTCCTTCAGGGCTCGTGGAACTACGAGCGTATGCAGAACGGCGGCTGGTGCTTCGCAATGATCCCTGCGATCAAGAAGCTCTACACCAGCAAGGATGACCAGATTGCCGCTCTTAAGCGCCACCTGGAGTTCTATAACACCCACCCCTATGTTTCCGCCCCCGTCATTGGCGTTACCCTCGCCCTCGAGGAGGAGCGCGCCAACGGTGCTCCGATCGATGACGTCGCCATCCAGGGCGTCAAGGTCGGTATGATGGGCCCGCTCGCCGGCGTCGGTGATCCCGTCTTCTGGTTCACCCTTCGCCCGATTCTGGGCGCTCTGGGCGCTTCCCTGGCCCTGTCCGGCAGCATCGCCGGTCCGTTGCTGTTCTTCTTCGCGTGGAACATCATCCGTTACGCCTTCCTGTGGTACACGCAGGAGTTTGGCTACAAGGTCGGCTCCTCCATCGCCAAGGACCTCTCCGGTGGTCTGATGGGCAAGGTCACCGAGGGCGCTTCCATCCTGGGTATGTTCATCATCGGCGCCCTGGTCGAGCGCTGGGTGTCCATTTCCTTCACCCCGATCGTCTCCACGGTCAAGCAGTCTGCTGGCGCCTTTATCGACTGGGCTAGCCTGCCCTCCGGTTCCGAGGGTATCAAGGAAGCGCTGACGATGTACAACTCCGTCGGTGCTACCGCCCTTGATCAGATGAAGGTCACCACGCTTCAGGCCAACCTCGATCAGCTCATCCCCGGCCTTGCCGCCGTGTGCCTGACCCTGCTGGTCTGCAAGCTCCTCAAGAAGAAGGTCAGCCCGATCGTCATCATCCTGGCTCTCTTCGCCGTCGGCATCATCGGTCGCTTCTGCGGCTTCATGTAAGCACGCTTCGGCTTAAGACCGAGAATTGCTAGGCAAGGGCTTTTGAGCCATTGAAACGGACCGCACCCGGTGGGTACACTGGATGCGGTCCGATTGTTTTATTTGGAGGGCGAGGCGCGCATGGCGCAATCTCAGAACAGCACGGTCGATCTGGCAACGCCGGCAACCTGCCTGATGGGGCTTACCAGCCACGGTAACGTGATGGTGGGCAATAAGGCGTTCGAGTATTACAACGAGCGCAATCCCGAGGATTATATTCAAATCCCGTGGGACGAGGTCGACTATATTGCCGCCGAGGTTTTACGCGGCACCAAGAAGATCACGCGTTTTGCCATCTTCACCAAGGACAACGGTCACTTTACGTTCTCGACGCGCGATGACAAAGAGACGTTGCGCGCGGTTCGCAAGTACGTCGACGAGGATAAGCTCGTGCGTTCGCCCGACTTTATCGATGTGACGGCCAAGGGCGCCAAGAGCATCCCCTCCGTTATCAAAAACCTCTTCCACAAAGGCAACTAGTCATTAAAGAGCGCCCCCCAAAGTGGGACGCAGTTTCCCATGGGGCTCGATTGGGAAAGTGCATCCCAGTTCGAGCGCCGATTCCGGGATGTAGTTTCCGGAACGGGGTCGTTTGGGAAACCGTGTCCCGTTTCGAGCCGAAATTCTGGGACACAGTTTCCAGCGAGGTCCCATTGGGAAAGTTTGACCCAGAATTTGCCTGGATAGTGGGACACACTTTCCGGAGGGCTGTTCCACCGCAACTTCGAAGAGTGGCTATACGCTGTATTACAACGGCGTAAATCTGCTACACTAGTACAACATGCCTCCGTAGCTCAGGGGATAGAGCACCGCTCTCCTAAAGCGGGTGTCGACGGTTCGAATCCGCCCGGGGGCACCAGAAGATTATGACGGCGTCGCGAGAGCGGCGCCGTTTCTGGTTTGTGGGAGCTGTCGGCGGATTCGGACCGTCGACACCCGCGTCACCAATTTCCCCGCGGGGGAGTTTTCGAATCCGCCCGGGGGCACCAGAGGAATATCGAGCCCGGTACCGCTACGGTGCCGGGCTCTTCTGGTTCAATGCCATGTCAAAAACGAAGCGCCCGCTTGCTGGGGGAGCAAGCGGGCGCCTGTGAGCGAATATGTTTGCGGCGAGAGCCGTGATGAGCGGTGGGGTGGCGACTAGTTGGTCGTACCGGAATCGTCACCCGTGCCCGAGCCAGAGCCCGAACCCGAGCCAGAAAGTGCGACCGTCAGCGTGATCGTGCTGTCGGTGGACTGCTTGCCGGTGGGGGAGACGCCCGTAACGGTGGCATCCTCGTTACCGCTCACGGGATTGCCGTTCTGGTCGCAGAAGCCGATGTTATAGAAACCGGCGTTGTTGAGCGCGGTAACAGCGGCGGAAATGCTCTTACCGTACAGGTTGCCCGGGACGGCGGCCTTGCCGGACTTCTTGGCAATGACGACGGTAATCGTGGCGCCGGGCTTCTGCTTGCCGCTGGGGTTCCAGCTGATCACGGTGCCCTCGGTAACCGAGTCGTTCTCCTGGTAGCTCACGTCGACGCCAAAGCCTGCCATATCGAGGGCGTTGCGCGCCTGGGCCTCGGTCATGTCGGTCAGATCGGGGACGGACGTGGTATCCGGGCCGCCCGAGACTTTGTACGAGATGGTCGTGCCCTTCGCGACTTCCTTACCGGCTTCGGTGCTCTGCTCAAAGACCTGGCCCTCATCGGCCTCGTTGGCCTCCTCGGAGACGTTGCCCTTCAGGCCAACGCTTGCCAGCGCGGCTTCTGCCTGGTCCTTAGTCAGGCCGACAAGCCGGGGAACCTCAACCTTCTCGGAGGGCTTGGGGCCCTTGGAGATTACCAGGTTCACCTTGGTGCCCTTGGCCTTCTTGGTGTTGCCGTTGGGCGTCTGCTCGGCGACCTTGCCCTCGTCGACATCGTCGTTGTAGCTTTGGTCGATGGTGCCGACCTCGAGGCCGGCTTCCTTGATCAGCTCGACGGCAGTCTGCTGGTCCTTGCCCAGTACATCGGGAACGGTGACCTGCTCGCCGCCAAAGAGTCCTGTGGCAAAGGCCACCACGATGCCGATGACGGCAACCGCTGCCACCACGGCGGCGATGATCTTGTTCTTGTTGGATTTGGGCTCTTCGACCTCGTAGGAGCCGGTGGAGCCCGAAACCGAGCTACGGGCGGTATTCTGGCCGCTCACGCCCGAGACGGGACGCACCATGGCGCGCGTCTGATCGGAAAGCTCGCGAGTCTTGGTGGCGCCCAACTCACCGGGGGCACCGATGATGCGCGTGGGCTCCGAGACGTTGACGGCACGGCCCGACAGGTAGCTGTTGAGCACCTGACGCAGCTCGTCGGCGGTCTGGAAGCGGTTTGCGGGGTCCTTCTCCATGCACTTGAGGATGATGCGCTCAAGGTCGGCGTCGACACCGGAGTTGATCTGGCTCGGCGGAATAGGCAGCTCGTTGACCTGCTTGAGTGCGACCGAGATAGCGTCGTCACCGTCAAAGGGCACGCGGCCGGTGGCGCACTCGTACATCACGACGCCCAGCGAGTAGATATCCGAGGTGGGGCCGAGGTCCTGACCACGGGTCTGCTCGGGGCTGACGTAGTGGGCGGTTCCCAGCACGTTGTTGTCTTGCGTGAGGTGGCTGTTCTTGGCGCGCGCGATGCCAAAGTCCATCACCTTGATGTTGCCGTCGGGCAGCACCATGATGTTCTGCGGCTTAATGTCGCGGTGGATGATCTCGTGCTTGTGGGCGACCGAAAGCGCGGAGCTGATCTGCGAGCCGATCTGGGCGACCTTCTTGGGGTCGAGGGCGCCGTGGCTCTTGATGCCGCTCTTAAGGTCGGTGCCGCGCAGGTACTCCATGACGATGTAATAGGTGTCGCCGTCCTTGCCCCAATCGTAGACGCCCACGATATAGGGGGAGGAGAGACCGGCTGCTGCCTGGGCCTCCTGCTTAAAGCGTGCGGCGAAGGTTGCGTCGCCAGCATACTGCGGCAGCATGATCTTGACGGCTACCGTGCGGTCGAGGACCTGGTCCTGTGCACGGTAGACGGTCGCCATGCCGCCTGTTCCCACCTTATCCTTGAGGAGGTATCTTCCCCCGAGGACCCTCTGTTCCATTCCTGCTCCTAACATAACTATTCGCTCAACGATGTGTGTAGTACCTACGATGTGGCCGCTGGGGCCGTGTGGCGCGTTGCCGCTAACTCTTCGGCCGCGGCGCGCCTCTGGTGTCCGATTCGATCATGGGCATCACGCTCCCTGTGCGGCAAGCGCCGCGGTCAGGACGATACCGGCAATCTTGGCGGCCTTGACGTCATGCTTGTCGAAATCCTCCAAGGCCACCGAGATGGCGACCGTGGGTGAATCGTAAGGTGCAAAGCCAACGAACATCGAGTTGACGTTGGTGCCGCCGGTCTCGGCCGAGCCGGTCTTGCCGGCGACCTTGACGCCGGGGATCTGGGCATCGGTGCCGGTGCCGGATTGGACGACGGCAAGCATGGCCTGCTTGACCTGGTCGGCCGTGGCGGAGCTGACGGCCTGACCCAGCGAGCGGGACTGCGTGGTCTTGACCACGGTTCCGTCCGGGGCGAGTACCTGGGCTACAAAGTACGGGTCCATGACCACACCACTGTTAGCGATGGCGGCGGCAATCACGGCGTTTTGCATGACGGTGGTCTGCGGGCCGGGCGTGTGGTCCATGCCGACAGGCTGGCCGGCGCCGGCCCAGGCGGTCTCCCACTCGGTCATGAGCGACGGGTCGGCCATGATGGAGGCCGCGGAGGTCAGGTCCTGGCCGAGCTTTTGGCCGTAGCCAAAGGCGTTGGCAAACTGCACGAGCGTGTTTGCGCCAACTTCGTTTGCCACCTGGCCAAAGACGACGTTGGAGGACACGGCAAAGGCCTGCTGCAGGCTGATGGTACCGTAGCTCTCGTTGGCATAGTTGGTGACCGGTGCGTTGCCGATGTCCATGGAGCCGGGCGCCTGGTAGGTGCTGGTAAGGCTGGCGGTACCGGTCTCGAGTGCCGCGGAAAGCGTAACGACCTTAAACGTTGAGCCCGGCGTGTACAGCGCGTCCATGGCGCGATTGTACATGGAGCCGTCCTCGCCGCCGCCCGTCTGCAGCAGGGCATCGATGTTGGTGTTGTCGTAGGTGGGCGAGCTGGCACATGCGAGCACCGCGCCGGTACGCGGGTCGATGACCACTACAGCGCCCTTAAAGCCCTTGAGTGCCTGCTCGGCCGCCGTCTGGATACGCGAGTCGATGGTGAGCTTGGCGGTGTTGCCCGGCTGGGTCTGGCCCGCGAGCGACGCGATGGCGTTGTTCCAGCTGGAGTAGTCCTTAGAACCGGTGAGCGTGTCGTTCATGACGCTCTCGATGGCGGTGGTGCCATACTGCTGGCTCACGTAGCCAACCACGTGCGCTGCCAGGTTACCGTTGGGGTAGGAGCGTACGTAGGTGCCGTCCTCCTGCTGCAGCGACTCGGCCAGCGTCACGCCGTCGGACGTGATGATGGAACCGCGCTGGATGTACTTGGAGCGGGCGATGGTGTGGTTGTTGGTCGGCATGTCCTGATAGTCCTTGGCCTTGATGACCTGGACATAGGTGAGGTTGCCGATAAGGATGGCGAACAGCGCCGTAAAGGCGAGCACCGCACGGGTTAGACGGTTGGCGAGCGCAACGCGGCCGAGCACACCGGATTCAGGCGTGTCGAGCAGGCGACGGCGCATACGCGAGCCGATGGAATGGCTGCCGCTGCCGTAGGAAGACGAGGTGGCAAAGCGCGTGCCCGTCGGGGCGGCGGCAGATGCGACCTGATCATCGGTGATGGCGGTCATGGTGCCGGTGCCGGTAAGCTCGGCCTCGCGTCCGGTCGCCTCGTCACCGGCGCGCAGCAGGAGCGCGACGATGATAAAGCTCGCCAGCAGCGAGGAGCCGCCCTGGCTCATAAAGGGCAGGGTGACGCCGGTCAGCGGGATCAGGCGGGTTACGCCGCCAACGATCAAGAAGGCCTGGAAGCTGATGGCGGCCGTAAGGCCTGTGGCACTAAAGGCGGCGAGGTCGGATTTAGCGCGGGCAGCCGTGGTGAGGCCACGCACGGCAAAGAGCATAAACAGGATGAGCACGGCGCCGCCGCCCAAAAGGCCCATCTCCTCGCCGATAGCCGAGAAGATAAAGTCGGACTCGACGACAGGGATGTTGTTGGCCATGCCGTTGCCGATGCCAACACCGACCAGACCGCCATCGGCAAGCGAGAAGAGCGACTGGACGATCTGGTAGCCCTGGCCCTGGGCGTCCTTAAACGGATCGAGCCAAACCTGGAAACGCACCTGAACGTGAGACAGGAACTTGTAGGCGCCCACGGCTCCAACGGCTAAGAGCGCAAGGCCGATAACGACATACGAAAAGCGCCCCGTGGCAACGTAGAGCATCAGCAAGAAGATGGTGTAGAACAGCACGGCCGAACCCAGGTCGCGTTCGAAGACGACGACGAGCAGGCACACACCCCACACGGCAAACAGCGGCAGCAGCAGTCGCAGGCGAGGGATCTTAAAGCCCAGAATCTTGCGGTTGGAGATGGAGAGCAGCTCGCGGTTCTCGGCCAGGTAGCCGGCCAGGAACAGGACGATAAAGACCTTGGCGAACTCGCCGGGCTGGATGGTAAAGCCCGCGATGCGAATCCACAGCTTGGAGCCCGAGATCGTGGTGCCGATAAAGATAGGCAGCATCAGCAGAATGATGCCGATGATGCCAAAGGTGTACTTGTAGCGCATGACCACGTCGAGGTTTTTGACTAGTGCAAGCGTTCCCACCATGAGCGCCACCGAGACAAACAGGATGATGAGCTGTGAGATGGCGAGAGCGGGGGCGAGACGCGTCACGAACGTGATGCCGATGCCCGAAAGTATAAATACGATGGGCAGGATGGCGGGGTCGGCACCGGGCGCCAAGATGCGCACGGCAATGTGGGCCGCGGCAAAGGCGGCAAAGAGGCCGATCGGTACGGCGAGCGTCTCAAAGGAGATGGCAGCGCCCGCGGTGAGGACGTACATCGCATACAGCAGGATGACGGGGAACGCCGAGGCGATGAGCAAGAGCAGCTCGGTGTTGCGGCGACTCATAAGCGGCACTCCCTTTCTAATTCTTATCGGAGGCTTCGGCCTCGGCGGACTGTTCGGCGGTTTTCTCGGAATCTGATTCGGAGGTTGATCCCTGATTGGTGTTGTCGCGAATCGTTTGCGCGTCGATCACCTGGCGGGTCTGCTCCTCGTCGATCTGGTGGCGGTACTTGGATATCGTGTCCTGCGCATCGTCGACACTTGTTTGCGGAATGCCCGCCTTGAGGCGGTTTTGCGTGTCTTCGGGCAGGTCGGACAGCTTAATGCTGGTTTCGCTTTCGAGCCAGTGGAGCTTGAGTCCGAGCGGCTTGCCGGGCAGGCCGCGCCAGACGGCGACATTGCCCTGGTAGGTACCCAGGTAGTACGAGCCGGTGACACCCGTGTAGGCCCAGATGCCAGCTGCCAGCACAAAGACGAGGGCCAGGATGGCGGCGATAGTAACGTTGCGGCGACGCACGCGTTGCGCCTCGCGCATGACGCCATCGTCAACCAGGTCAACGACTACTACGGTCACGTTGTCGTGGCCGCCGGCGGCAAGCGCCGCGTCCACTAGGTTGTCGACGCAGATTTGCGCGGTTGAGGACTGCGTGGCGATGTTCTCGATATCGCTATCGGGAATCATGCTCGAGAGGCCGTCGGAGCACAGGACCAGGCGGTCGCCTTCCTCGATATGCAGAGTGAAGTGGTCGGCATACATGGCGGGGTCCGAGCCCAGCGCGCGGGTGATGACCGAACGGTTGGGGTGGACGCGAGCCTCGTCTGCCGTGATCTCGCCGGCGTCCACGAGCTCCTCCACGTAGGAGTGGTCGCGGGTCACGCGGATGAGCGTGCCCTCGTGGAGCAGATAGGCGCGAGAGTCACCCACGTGGGCGATGGCGAGCGTGTCGTTTTCGATATAGGCGCAGGTGGCTGTGCAGCCCATGCCGGGCTTACCCAGGCCGTTCATGGCCGCCTCGATTACGGCGGCGTTGGCTGCCTCGACGGCTGCGGCCAGGCGTGCTGCGTCGGCGGACTGCGGGGCCGTCTTGGCAATAGTCTCGACGGCGATGGAAGAGGCTACCTCGCCGGCGGCGTGACCGCCCATGCCGTCGCATACGCAAAAGAGCGGCGACTGCACCAGGTAGGAATCCTCATTGTGCGGGCGCACGCAGCCAACGTCGGAGCGGGCGCCCCACATGAGTTGTGTGGTGGTGCCGGCATCATAGGTCGAGTCAGTCTCGATGCGCTCCTCGGTCAGGGGCTCAAAGCTCATGGTCGAGCCGGGGTCTTTGAGCTTGGCCTCAACGGCGGCAACGTCGATCTCGGCGGTGTCACCGGGAGAGACGGTGTCGGTCTCGACGTTTGATTCGGAATCGCCGGTGTCCGGGGAGTCGGGCTCCTCGGACACGCGGGCGGTCGACTCGTCATCTTGCGGGCTGACGTTTATAGGCTCGGGTGTCGCAAAGTGCGACGGCGCGGGCGTGTTTTGCGACTGGGCGGCGGGCTCGGCCACGGCATCGGACTCGCTTGCGGGCGCAGGCTGCGGGGTCTTGGGTGCAGGGCCGTCCTCGGGGGATGTCCCCGCCTCGGGCGCCGGCGTAGACGCGGGCGCAACCTCGGATGCCGGGGCTATGGGAAACGCCGGCGCGGCGGGCTCGGGTGCTGCAAACACCGCAGCGCTCTCGTTGATTGCCGCGGCGACGGGCTCTGCAAAGTGAGCCGGCGCCGGGGTTGCTTCGGGCGCTGTGGACTGTTCCGCAGCATGTGCGCCGATGGGCGCTGCTGCGGCATCCTCTTCGCCCTCGTTATCGGCGAGATCCGAAATATCATGCGTTACATGCGAAAGAGGCAGGGAGAACACGGTGTCCTCGGGCTCCACGGGTGCGGAGCCCGCCGGAGCGGCGTGGGCCGGTGCAGCTACGGCGGCAGCCGGTGCCTCGGTCATGGTTGCGGACTTGTTCTCCTCGTCGATCATCGACGGTTCACCTTCATGACCACGTCGCCAATCTGGACTTCGTCGCCCTCACGCAGCGTCGCGGGCTCCACGAGCTGGCGGCCGTTGACGAGCGTGCCGTTAAGCGAGTTGAGGTCCTCGATGATGAGCGCCGGGCCCTGCAGCGAAAAGCGCGCATGCGAGGCCGAGACAAACGGCTCGTTGATGCAGATGTCCGAAGACGGCGAGCGGCCGACGATGACGGGGCCGAGCATGTCTACGTGGATGCCGCGGATGCCGCGCGGACCCTTGTCCACATCGATCGTCCAAATGGCCGAGTCGCGGCGCTGTCCGCGCACAAGTCCCACGCCGGTCTTCATGACGGCGAACAGGAAGATATAGAGCAGGGCGACCAGGACGATGCGGCCTGCAAAAAGGACGATATCGATGTTCATAAGAGACTATCCCCTAAATTCAAAGGTGCTCAGGCCAAACGTCAGCAAATCGCCGTTGCGCAGCGGGCAGCGCGTAATGCGGCGGTTGTTGACGAGCGTGCCGTTGGTGGAATTGAGGTCCTCGATCGACCAATCCGAGCCCGTAAAGGTGAGCTGGGCGTGGCGGCGCGACACGTTGGGGTCGCGCAGGGCAATGTCGGAAACTGAGCGCTCGCGACCGATGGTCACCTGTGCGGAGGTGATGCTATGGCTCTCGCCGCTCACGACATCGACGAGCTGGGCGAGCGGGCGCTGCGGGGCGCGAGTGCTCGCCATGTTGGAGGCGATGCCGGCTGCGGCGCCTAGGCCCACGGCGGCACCGGTCGCGGCGGCTCCACCCATGCCGGCAAGCGCGTCGCGCGAGACGGTCTGCGGCACCGGGATGGGTGCGGCGGCGGGGTCGGGGACGCTAGGCGCGAAGGGGTCTGCCACGGCAAGCGGGTCGGGAGCGGCGGCGCGAGGCGTCGGCTGCTGCTGGGGCATGGCGGCGGGGCGCTGCTGCTGCGGGGCAGCAAACTGCTGCTGGCCGGCGCGCGGGGCGCTGGCGGCACGGCTTGCCGCGGAGTTGTTCTGGCCCAGGCCGTTCTGATAGGCGCGCTCTTCTTCGTACAGGCGGCCGAGCGTGGGGGCATCGACGTTCTCGGCAAAGACCGAGAACTTGCCGGCGCGCAGCTGCGGATCGATCATAAAGCGCACGAGGGGCTCGCCGACAAAGACATAGCGGCGCTTTTCGGCCTGCGCCTTCACAAACTCGCGGACCTCGCGCGAAAGCTCGGGGTAGAACGGGGCGAGCATGGGATCGTCGTCGGCGGCGATAAGGATGGTATAGAGTGCCGGCGCCGTGTTGACGCCGTTGATCACCAGAGTCTGATCCTCCATGTCGCGAGCGGCCTGCTTGGCAAGCTTCTTAAAGGAGAACGGGGCACGGGTGGCACCGAAGATGCCGGCCACGTGGTCCTCGAAGATGTTCAGGAAGTTCACGAAAGATCACTCTCCGTATAGGTTCTTTGGTATCCGAGCAAATATAGGCATATCCCAACGATTATAGAGGATAGGGTTCCCGCAACCGCCGCCTTGGCGATGACCGCGGCTGCAAGGCTGGCAATTTCCATATGGTGTGCAAGACAGGACGCCGCTGCGCAGCCGATGCCGGTGACAGCGATGGCGACGATTGCGGCAAGGTTTGAGCCCTGATCGGCGCGCTTGGCATGGGCATTGAGCAGCGCAGATGACGCCGCGGCAGTTGCCGCGGCCAGCCCAAAGGCAGCCCAAAGGAGTGGGTCTCCCAGCGCTGCGGCAACGTTACCGAGCCCCAGCACGCCTCCGGCTGAAAGCGCGACCGTGGCCAGACGGGCAAAAAGCGCGCCCATGCCCGTTGCCGCGGCGGCGCTTGCCGGGCCGAGCCAAAATGACGCGACGCCGCCGGCGACCCCAGCTGCCAGGAAGGTATTGCCGGTCAGACAGCAAAGCGCGAGTGCACAGGTGAGCGCGGCGCTCGCGGCAGCCTCGGTACGACCCCAGGCGATCCACCAACCGGACATGGCGGCGGCAAAGATCACCGCGACGGGCAGCATCGACAGGATGCCCTGTGCCTGCATGGTGGCGTTGGCCATGAGCACCAAAAAGCCCACAGCCGAGATGGCCGAGCCGATCTGGGGGGCCAGGCCAGCCGCCGCTCCGATCGCGATAGCCGCAATGACCAGGCCGGGAAGCGCCGCGACCCCGGCCGTTTGCATCAACAAAAAGCTAAAGGTGCCGCACGTTAGCGCCGAGATAGTGCGCATGGTGTAGTCGCGCGCATGGCTCCAGCGCGTGCCCGCCCAGCCGAGTGCGGGGTCGACCTCGATGGCGTCGTCCTCGTAGTGCGACGGCTCGATATCGTCGAGCTCCTGCTCGTCATCCGAAAGCTCGCCAACCATTTGCTCCAGGCTGCGACGGCCCTCGCGCACGTTGCCCAGACCGGCAAGGAGCTGGTCACAAAATGCCTCGATGCTGTTGGGGCGGTCCTGCGGCATGGGGGAGAGCGCGCTCATGAGCGCGGCCTCGGCTCCCGGGGGGAAGTGTGGTATCAGCTCGCCGGGATAGGTGGCGCCGCCGATGATGCGGTCGAGCGAGTCGGCGGGCGTGGCCGCCATAAAGGGAGCGCTGCCGCACAGGCCCTCGTAGATCACACAGGCGAGGGCAAAGATATCGGCGCGCTCATCGACCGTGCCGGTCTCGATATCGAGCTGCTCGGGCGGCATGTAGCCGATGGTGCCGCCGCGCGAGCCGCCAAAGCCACCGGCGGACGACAGTCGCGCCATGCCAAAGTCGGTGAGCTTTACATTGCCCGAGTGGTCGATGAGCACGTTGGCGGGCTTAATGTCCAGGTGGAGCACGCCATTACTATGGGCGAAGGTGAGCGCCTGGCCCAGGGCATCGGCAATGGCCGCGGCCTCGTCAAAGGTAAGTGAGTGGCCGTCCACGCGATGCAAAAATTCGGCCAGCGACATGCCATCGACATATTCCATAACCAGGTAGGCATAGGCTGTGTCGTGCGTAAAGTCGATGACCTGCACGATATTGGGATGTTGAAGCATGGCGGCGGTGTGCGCCTCGCGCAGGACATCCATGATGTCGCTGGCGGGCATGCCGGCACCGTTGATAAGGGGGATGCGCTTAATGGCGACGCGGCGGCGCAGGTGCGTGTCGCGGCAGATCTCGATGGAGCCAAAACCGCCGGTCGTAAGTGTCTCGAGCGGCTGGTACCGCTTGAGCAGCTCGCGAGAGCTGGTGCCCTCCAAAGGAACGTCCGGCGAGAACCGGGCGGTATGTTGCGAGAAAAGCGGCATGGCCAACCCTCGTGCGTTTAAAGTTCGTTTGCGAGCGGCGGGCGCGGGGCCGAGCCATTCGCGGTGGCATAGATGCTGCTAGTGTAGCACGCTCGGGCGGATGGCGAGGATAACGGGATGCGAGGCTGCCTGTCTGTCTTGGCCTTAGCGCTTATTCTTGTTCTTCTTCTGCTTGCGCTGCTTGCCCTTGGTCTCCTGGGGCTTGTCGCCCTGCTTGGCCTCGGCGGCGGCCTTTTCAGCCTTCATCTTCTTGCGCTTGGTCTCGATGCGGAGTTTTTTGTTGATGCGCGCCTTAAGGAAGGTGCCAAACTGCTCGGCATCGCCGCGAATAAAGGTTTCCTTAGGGATCGTCACGCCCTGGTCGGCGAACATGGCCACAAAGATGCGCTCGCCGTCGAGCACGTGGTCGAGCTTCTCAAACGGGAAAAACTGCGACTTGCCGCTCTTGCCCCAAACCATCAGGCCGTCCTCGTTGGCGGCGACGCGGCGATAGCGGCCACCCATGGACTCGTCGGCCTCGACGGAATCGATAAAGTCGCGGGCGAGGGTGTGGTGCAGGTTTTTGCTCCACCAGGCCAAAAAGGCGCCGAACACGATCAACACGACGCCAAACTTGATCCAGTTGCCGCCGGCCACCAGCATGCCGATGCCGATGAGCGCGGCAATTGCCGCGGCGACATACAGCGAGCCGCGACGCCTGGGCGAGGCGACCAGGCGGGCGAAGTCGGTGACCAGGTCGTTTTCGTACTGGTACTCGTTGAGGTACAGGATGCCGTCATCGGCTGCGGCCTGCTCCTCGAGCGCGACCTCGACCTGGTCGGCTGCTTCGGAGGGAACGAGGTTGCTCTCTGCGTCTGCCATGCTCTTTGGACTCCTATCGCGGCGGGCTCGCCGTACGGGTTATTATGAATGCAGTATGCCGTGCGACCGCATGGCCGTCGCGGCAACAAGACTCAGTATACCCGGGGGAGCACCCATGGAATCGTTGTACCGAAAGTATCGCCCGCTCACCTTCGAATCCGTGGTGGGCCAGCAGCATATCGTCTCGACGCTCGAGCACGCCATCACCGAGGGACGCCTGTCCCACGCGTACCTGTTCTGCGGACCGCGCGGCACGGGCAAGACCACCATGGCGCGCATTCTGGCCAAGGCGCTGCTGTGCCGTAATGCCGAGGCAGCGCGCGCCGAGGGTGCAAGCGGCTGCATGCCCGACGGTACTTGCGAGGAGTGCGAGCTCATTGCCGAGGGCAACCACCCGGATGTCTACGAGCTCGATGCCGCCTCCCGCACGGGCGTGGACAATGTGCGCGAGGAAATCATCAACTCCGTCAACTTTGCCCCGGTGCGCGGCAAGTACAAGATTTATATCATCGACGAGGTCCACATGCTCACAACGGCGGCGTTTAACGCGCTGCTCAAGACGCTCGAGGAGCCGCCGGCACACGTGATCTTTGTGTTGTGCACCACCGACCCGCAAAAGATTCTGGAGACCATTCTCTCACGCTGCCAGCGCTTCGATTTCCACCGCATCGGCAACGAGGATATCGAGCATCGCCTGTCTTACGTGTGCGAGCAGGAGGGCTTCGATTACGACGACGAGGCACTCGCCATTGTGGCGCGCCATGCCAAGGGCGGTATGCGCGACGCGCTTTCCACGCTGGAGCAGCTGAGCGTCTTTGGCAACGGTTCTGTGCATGCGGACGACGCCCGCTCGCTTTTGGGCGAGGTTTCGGACCAGATCCTGGGCGAGTTTTCCCGCGCCATTGCCGATCGCGATGTTGCCGAGCTCTATGGACTGATCCGTGCGCAGGTCGAGGAGGGCAATGACCTGCTGGAGCTGACGCGCGACCTGGTGGCGCATGTGCGCGACGTGTACGTTGCCTGCGTTGCCGGTGCCCGTGCCGAGCTGTTTGAGGGCGGCTCCGAGCAGGCCGAGGCGCTTGCTGCCGAGGCCGCTGCCTTTGGCGAGCATCCTGCCGACCGCCTGGCCCGCGTGCTGACGGTGCTCGACGATGCCGCACTGGAGATGAGGGGCGCGAGCGACGTGCGCCTGGTGCTCGAGATTGCCTGCACGCGTCTGGCACGTCCCGAGGCTGATTTAACGATTGAGGCATTGGCCGAGCGCGTGGCGCGTCTGGAGGCCATGGTTGCCAACGGCGCCGTGCCGGCGAGCGTGGCTGCTGCTCAGGCCGCCGCGCCTGCAGCATCCGTACCCGCTGCTGCCCAACAGCCGACGCTCATTTCGGGCGCTCGTGCTGCCGCTCCGGCGGCATCCGCTGCCCCCGCTGCTACGTCCGCGCGCCAGGGCGGTATGCCTTGGGACCGTGGTACTGCCGCTCCGGCGGCTCAGCCTGTGCCCCGTTCTGCGTCCGTGTCAGCTTCCAAGCCTGCGGCGCCTGCGCCTCAGCCTGCGCCGGCTCCGACGCCTCAGCCCGTTGCGGCCCCCGCGCCTGCCACCGCTCCGGCACCTAAGCCCCAGTCCAACAATGCCGCCCAGGTTGCCGCCGCCGGTGCTGCCGAGACCCCCGCGGTTGAGGACGCCGGCGAGCTCCAGCGCAAATGGGCCGAGGTCGTCGAGCGCGTCAAGGCTCGTCAGGCCTCCTACGCAGGGCTTTTGCTCAACGCCCGCGCCACGGCCGACGACGGCTCCAAGCTCACGGTCTCGTTCCCCGCGGGTTCGACTTTTGCCATTAAGATGCTCGGTCGCGCCGATACGCAGTCGGTGGTCCTGCCGACGGTTTGCGCGGTCTTCGGTCGTCGTACCGTCGACTATGTCCTGGATGGGGGTGGCACGCCGGCTCCTCAACATGAGGAGCATTCTCCATCTGCACGGGCTGCGGCATCTGCGGACCCGCAACCCGTGTCCTCGGCGGCCCCTGTATCCTCGAGCGCCGGCGCGTCGCAGCAGCAAGCGGCACCGGTGGCGGCATCGACCCCGTCGGCGCCTAAGCCCGCGGCGCCCAAACCGGCCGCTCCGACACCCGCGCCCAAGCCCGTCTCGCCCGCGCCCAAGTCGTCTGACCTGGGCAAAGCCCCCTGGCTACGCTCCGACAACCCCGCCGGTGCTCCTGCCACGGGTAGGCTCCCGACCGAGCCCGCACCCCGTGCGCCCGAGCGCTCGGCTGCCCCCAAGGCTCAGCCTGTCGCGCAGTCCGCGCCGCGGGAATCCGAGCAGGTGCCCTACGACGACGCCATGGTCGGCGGCTTTGCCGGCGATGCGAGCGGGGACGATCTTCCTCCGTTCGACGTGCCGGGTGCGACGCCCGCGCCCAAGTCCGCTGTAACTGCCCCCAAAGAGGAGGACGCTCCTGCAGCTCCCTGGGAGTCCAACCCCGGCGCCGGCAGCCCCTTCGGCCACCAGGGCGCAGCCCCGAGCATCCCGCAGACCGAGGACGAGGCCAAAGACCTCATCCGCAGCGTCTTCGGTCAGGCCACCATCTTCAAACCGGTGGAGTAGCTGCGCGGGCGGGTATACTGCTCAAGAAGAGATCTCTTTGTCCGGGCGCATCTGTATTTCGGACATGTGCAACGTGGTGCCGCGTATCTCGCATTCGAGCAGGCAGGTACGCGACGGTCGGCCTAGGATGCTGAGGTCGATACGATACGTCGCATGGCTGTCCGTGTACTCGACTTGCTCGGCGTTGAGGGTTGCTCCGATTGCCGAATAAACGCCTGGCTCGGCATCGACAATCTTGAAGTCCTTTATCTTGACCTTGAACTCTTGGTAGAGGGACGGGCTGTTGTAGTAAACGGTTCGGGTTCCGTCGGTGCACTTATCGGTCGTCTCCCATTTGACGATGGGCTGGTCCGAGCTGGCTATCAGCAGTTCTGCTCCAAAGGCTATAGCATGGGTGATGACAACCAGCAATGCCCAGCCGACAAAGAGATAGAGAACCACATATGCAACGGGGTGTTTTGAGCGGATGTTTTGGAGCGCGTCGGGGGCGTTCATGGGGCACCTCCAAATTGCTGTCTATGACAATCAAATTATACCCTGCCGTCATGCGTGCCGCCTCGAGTAGTGGCTCGGCATTTAGCCATTTAGTGGTACGCATTAAATGTCGGATTCCGGCTCTACGAGATTTAGCTTTAAATATTATGCAGATGCGAATTATTCAACTTTGCATAATCTTGGGGGCGCATCACGCTCCAGGACATGTATATCGACTGAGGTAGCGTGTCCGCCCCGCTCGCTGGCCTCGCGCCGTGGTACGATTTTTGAGTTTGAAAGTCCCGCCGTGCTCCGGCTGCCCTTGCGGCTCGGCGTGCGGCCGCACGTAAAGGAGCCATCATGGCCGGTATGAACATGCAGCAGATGATGAAGCAGGCTCGCAAGATGCAGGAGCAGCTTGCCGCCGCGCAGGAGAACCTCAAGTCCCAGACCGTCGACGCCTCTGCCGGCGGCGGCATGGTCAAGGTGACCGTTAACGGCGAGATGGAGCTCGTCAACCTCACCATCGATCCCGATGCCCTCGATCCCGAGGACGTCGATATGCTGCAGGATATGATCATGGCTGCCGTCAACGAGGCCGTCCGCGGCGTCAACGAGCTCGCCAACAAGCAGATGGGCGCCATCACCGGCGGCCTCAACATCCCGGGCATGCCGTTCTAAGACACGCATATATATGAGTGCCAACCACAGTCTGCAAAAACTGCTCGATGAGCTGGGCCGTCTGCCGGGCATTGGTCCCAAGTCGGCCCAGCGCATCGCCTATTACCTGTTGGAGGCCGACGCCGAGGAGGCGCGCCGCCTGGCCGAGGCCATCCTGGAGGTCAAGCAGGAGGTCCACTTTTGCAGCCGCTGCTTTAACTACGCCACGGCCGACGAGTGCTCCATCTGCCAGGACCCGATGCGCGATACCACTCGCATTTGCGTGGTGGGCGAGCCGCGCGATGTCCAGGCGATCGAGCGCACGGGCAGCTACCACGGCCTCTACCACGTATTGGGCGGCGTGATTAGTCCCATGGACAAGATTGGCCCCGAGCAGCTGCACATTCGAGAGCTGCTGGCACGCTTGGGCCACGAGGACATCCACGAGGTCATCATCGCCACCAACCCCAATATTGAGGGCGAGACCACGGCGAGCTATCTGGCCCGTACCATCAAGCCGTTGGGCGTCGAGGTGTCGCGTCTGGCAAGCGGCCTTCCCGTGGGCGGCGACTTGGAGTATGCCGACGAGCTTACGCTTGGCCGCGCCATCGAGGCCCGCCGCGCGATTTAGGTGGCGAGCCTGCTCCTGCCGTATGTTTTCCTCGCGACGCACGGGGTAGTCATAATTTCCCCGTGCGACTGTGAGTTTGTTGTGCAACAAAGATGCTTCGTATCCGCTTATCGCATGGATGCTTCCGCTCGCATCCTTAATTTGTCCATTCGTTGCGCAACCTTTTTGGTTCGCTGATACACTCAAATATGGATTCGAATGAATGCGCCGCTCCCGAGCGGCGTGTTTTTGTTGGAGGAGAACGCATGCGGCCCGGTGGCACTCAGACAAAGCGCGGCGCCGCGGTGCGCATACGACGCCGACTGGGCTTGGCGCCGCGGGCGTACGCACTGCTATCGTGCTCGCTGGTGCTGGTCATAGCTGGCGTTTCTGCCTATGGCATGACCGTGCCGTCCATGATGCAGGCGCATGCCGCACGCGAACCGCGCGTGGGGCATGAGATCAAAAGCGATCTGGGCACCACGACTGGATATGCTTGGGCAAGTGTGGTCGGGCATATTGTGTTTGGCACCGACGATGCGGACGGCGCCGAGGCCCCGGACAACGAAGTCACGCTTGCCAATGGCAAAACCATCGTGCTCACCAACACCAAGATCATCGATCGATTGTCCAACAATAGCGTGGCGGCAACGGTGAATAAGGTCGAGCAGCAAAAGGAGCAGGACGCCCAGCAGTCCGGAAAGCCCGGTAGCTCGGATACTTCTGGCTCCGGCTCGGATTCATCGAGTTCGGGCGGCGGCTCTGGGTCGGGTTCCTCTACCGGAGGGCCTGGAAACGGCGGCTCGACGGGCGGCAACACTGACAACGATGCAAACTCCGGCGGCCTTTCCGCTGCTGATGAAGAGAGCATTCACAGTTGGCTTGTGACCAAGTACAACATGCTCGACGGCTATGTTTCTCGTGCCAATGACGTGGTCTCGACCTATAACTCTACGGGAGATCCCAGGCCGTGCGACAGCCTGGTCGGGGAGATGTTTGTCATTCGAGCCGAGTTCGGTCGTCAGACATTCTCGCCCCGGTCATGGTGGTATCAGCAGTATGCCAATCTGTGGGGCTGTTACACCAACCTATGTCAATGGGTCGGCCATTACGGCGATGATGACGTCGCGCTCGGTAACTTCAACAATAACGTGGCGGCGCTTGCCCTATGATGACCGATCTTGCATCCACCACACCACAATCGCTCGGTCGCGATCCCATGGTCGGCCTGCGCCTGGCGCGTGTCGACGGGTTTGAGCCGGCCATTGCGCTCGGTCAGGACGAACTGCCTGCCTATCTGCGTCGTTTTACGATACTGTTTGCCGACGATGCCACCATGCGCCGTGGCGGTATCGGCCGCGTGACGCGTGCTGTCAACGCCCAAGGCGAGGACGTAGCACTCAAACAGCTCATCTTGCCGACGCGCGATGAGTTTGACGACGATGCCGCCCATGAGTCGCTGGTCGCCAAGTTCAAAGCGGCATTTCGCGAGGAATATGAATGCCATCGCGCCCTTTCGGGCCTTAAGGGCTTTCCCCGCCTCTATGGCTGGGGCGAGGTTGATGGTGTGCCTGCAATTGTCATGGAATGGGTCGAGGGCGAGACGCTCGCCCGCTTGCGTTCGCGACTCGCCGTGGACGATGCCGGACGCCTGTCGCCGCTTGTGGCGGCGCGTCTGGGTCGCGACCTGTTCGATCTGCTCTGCCGTATGAGCCTGGTGGGTGAGGGCTTTGTCCATCGCGATATCTCGCCCGCTAATATTATGGTGCGCACGGCGCGTCTACCGCTTGACCGGCAGCTTGCCGAGGGCACCTTTGACCTGTGCCTGATCGACTTTGGCTCGTCGCTGGCGCTTGAGCCTGCGTCGGCCGTGGCCGGTACCGGCGGCAAGGCATCCTTTACCGAGCGCTATGCCACGCTGCGTCGCGCGACGGTTGCCTATGCCCCGCCCGAGATGCTCACCGACGATATTCCCGATCTGCGCGCTTTGCGTATGTCGCCGGCGATCGACGTCTATGCCGCGGCAAGCACGGTTTACGAGCTCATTGCCGGCGTCGCGCCATACGAAGCCGCGCCGAGCACTTCGGGCACCTCGGGTTCGCGCAAAAAGACGCGCGACATCGCGAGCCCCTACCGTCTCAAGATGGACACGCGGCCCGACTATCCCATTGGTGCCCATGCGCCCGGTTGTGATTTGACTCAGCTGCTTCGTCGTGAGCCCGATGTGGCGCTCGCCGCGGCCGAGCAGGCCCAGCAGCTAGGGCTTGAGCCGGATTCCGAAGAGCTACGCGATGCGCTGGCGTTTGTCGATGCCCAGCTGTTCGACGTGGTGATGGCCTGTCTGTCCAGCCATCAAAAGGATCGTCCCGAGCCGGCGGCGGTCGAGGCGGCGCTCTCGGCGTTTTGTGACCACTATGCGCAAAATGTCGGCCGTTCGCTCCGCGGCGAGCCGCTCACGCCGTGCCCCATGGATGCGTCTGGCCGCGCGGTTCGTCGCGCGCTGATGGTCGGCGCGACGGTCGTCTGTGGCGTGGTTTGGGCTGTGATCGTGGTTTCGGCCGCGCTGCTGGCGTCGGGCGCTCGCGTGACGGCGACTTTGGGATCGCTCGTGTGGTCTGGGTCGCTACCGGGTATTATTGCCGCACTGGCGTTGGCACTGTCAGGCATAGCCGGCGTTGCCGCGGGGGCGCTTGCGCGCGATCGGCGCTCGGGCTTCCTGCAGGGTGTGCTTGCGCTTTCTGCCTGCGAGGTTCCGGTGCTGGTTGTGGCTGCATGTAGCGTATTTTCCCAACGCGCCGTGATGGGCGGCCTTGTTGCCGCTCTGGTTGCAACCTATACGCTTACGTGGTTTTTGCTTGCGATGGGCTTTGCCTTTGAACTTCCCGTTTCGGCACCACGACGCACAAAAGCCCAGATGGCGACTCCGCTTGCCGGTGGAGCCGCAGCTGCCCGTACTTTTGGCGGACCTGTCGAAGTATCGTCCGATTCTATTTCTACGACTAAGGAGGCCTAGGTCATGGCATCTCAAGTTGAGCTCACCCCATGCGGGGCCATGTTTGACATCTTTAAGCGCGCGGCGCATCTGAGCCATATCGAGCTGTGCGGCTTGGTGCTTTCGTCCCGTCCGCTCGCCGACGGCCGCAGCCCACAGAGCCGAGCCGCCGATCGCTCTTGGGTTTCCCGCTTTATCGTTCGCGCGCCGGTCGGCACGCTTCAGCATCGCTACTTTGCCGAATACGGTACCTCGGCTGCGCGTATTATGTCGCAACTGGCCCTGCGCCAGCGCAATCCCATGGACTCCACGGCTGTGATCAATATGGTGTGCGGTCCTGCAGGTGAACCGATGGTACGCGCGCTCGAAGAGTGCCACCAGGACACGAATCTCTATCGCAACGCGCTCGATCGCCTGTCCCAGGCGGCGGAACTCATGCCCGCCGAGCGCGCCGAGGCCGTGCTGGTGCTGTTTGTCGCCGTCGGTTGTTCGGCGGATGTGCGGTCCTCGGTGAACTATGCCATCGACTACGCGCACGCGACCTGTGGCGGAGGCACCTCCACGCCGCGTTCGCTTGGCATGTCGATGACCGCGGGCGAACGCGAACCCGCCCCGGCGCACCCCTTGGGCTTGCTGCGCGTACAAAACAGTTTTGTCGTGAGCGCCCCGCGCTGGATTCAGCCGAGTGAGCAGGGTGTTGAGATTGGCGCGCTGGCCACTGGTGAGGGCGATATTACCGACGTCGGCGACGATGTCTCGGCCCGCCATGCCCATATCTGGTGCGATGCTCAAAATACTGGCACGTCGAGGACTTGTCGTCCACCAACGGAACCGTGGTGGTAAACGGGGCCACGCGCGTCTGCATTCAGGTCGAGCCCGGCCGTTCCGCCCAACTCAATCCCGGCGACGAGCTCAAGCTCGGCGAATCTACTACCTACGCCATCCTCTTCGGTGCCCTCTAGTTCATCCCCTCAATGAGTTGCGGTGAAATAGGGACTGATTAAGGCCGTTAACAGCAAAAACACTCCCTATTTCACCGCAACTGTTGTGGGGTTCCAGGGGACTGTGCCCGTCGGTGCCGGGTGCACAATAGTCACCCGAGGTAAACCTTTACCGGCCACCTATATTTGCCGAAATTACACTTGACGGCGGGGTACAATAAACCCGCATGCGGATTTCCGTTGCGGGCGCTTCCCATCGCCGGGGCGTGCCCGGGAGCATCCGGCATGCGGCCTTTGCGGCGCTTGGTCATGTGCAAGACGGGCGGTCGGGTCTGTGGGGCGCATCAGCTGGCCCTCGCCTCGGCATGTCTTCTCTCCACGCCACGTACCTGCTGCTGAGCCTGCCTGCCAGATGATTGGAAGCAACAGCGTAAATCCCATCACGCCAACATCCCGGCGATCGCCGGGGCCTGTATACCTATATGAGAGGAGAGGGGTATATGGCGCGTAAGTTTAAGTCTATGGACGGCAACGAGGCGGCCGCATATGTTTCGTATGCGTACACCGAGGTAGCGGGAATCTATCCCATTACGCCGTCCAGCCCGATGGCCGACCATGTCGACCAGTGGGCGGCCCAGGGTCGCAAGAACATCTTCGGCACCCCGGTCAAGGTCGTCGAGATGGAGTCCGAGGCAGGTGCAGCCGGTACCGTTCACGGTTCGCTGGGCGCCGGTGCTTTGACCACCACCTACACGGCTTCTCAGGGTCTGCTCCTGATGATCCCGAACATGTACAAGATCGCGGGCGAGCAGCTCCCGGGCGTCTTCCACGTCTCCGCGCGTTGCGTCGCTTCCCACGCCCTGAACATTTTTGGCGATCACTCTGACGTCATGGCCTGTCGTCAGACCGGCTTCGCCATGCTCGCCGAGGGTAACGTCCAGGAGGTCATGGACCTCTCGCCGGTGGCTCACCTTGCCGCCATCGAGGGTAAGACCCCGTTCCTTAACTTCTTCGACGGCTTCCGCACCAGCCACGAGATCCAGAAGGTCGCCATGTGGGACTACAAGGATCTGGCCGAGATGTGCGACATGGACGCCGTCCAGGCTTTCCGCGACCACGCGCTCAACCCTGAGCACCCGCACACCCGCGGCAGCCACGAGAACGGCGACATCTTCTTCCAGAACCGCGAGGCCTGCAACAAGGTCTACGACGAGCTTCCCGCCGTCGTCGAGGGCTACATGAAGAAGATCAACGAGAAGCTCGGCACCGATTACGGCCTGTTCAACTACTACGGCGCTCCCGATGCCGACCGCGTCGTCGTGTGCATGGGCTCCTTCTGCGACGTGCTCGAGGAAGTCATCGACTACCTCAACGCTCACGGCGAGAAGGTCGGCCTGGTCAAGGTTCGTCTGTTCCGTCCGTTCTCCATCAAGCACTTCGTCGACGTTCTCCCCGAGACCGTCCAGAAGATCGCCGTCATGGACCGTACCAAGGAGCCGGGTTCCATCGGCGAGCCGCTCTACCAGGACGTCGTCTCCGCTCTCTACGAGGCCGGCAAGACGGGCATCAAGGTCGTCGGCGGCCGTTATGGCCTGGGCAGCAAGGACACGCCTCCCGCGTCCGCGTTCGCTGTCTTCGAGGAGCTCAAGAAGGACGAGCCCAAGCGCGAGTTCACCATCGGCATTGTCGATGACGTGACCAACCTGAGCCTGCCCGAGGCCGAGGATGCGCCCAACACCGCAGCCCCCGGCACCATCGAGTGCAAGTTCTGGGGTCTGGGTGGCGACGGTACCGTCGGCGCCAACAAGAACTCGATCAAGATCATCGGCGACCACACCGACAAGTACGTCCAGGCCTACTTCCAGTACGACTCCAAGAAGACCGGCGGCGTCACCGTCTCGCACCTGCGCTTTGGTGATTCCCCGATCCGTTCGCCGTACTACGTGACCAAGGCCGACTTTGTCGCCTGCCATAACCCCAGCTACATCGTTAAGGGCTTCAAGATGGTCCGCGACGTCAAGCCGGGCGGCACCTTCCTGGTCAACTGCCAGTGGAGCGACGAGGAGTTCGCCGAGCACATGCCCGCCGTGGCCAAGCGCTACATCGCGAACAACAACGTCAACGTCTACCTGATCGACGCTATCGACCTGGCCGCTAAGGTCGGCATGGGCAAGCGCACCAACACGGTGCTCCAGTCCGCCTTCTTCGCGCTGGCCAAGGTCCTGCCCGCCGAGGACGCCCTGCAGTACATGAAGGACGCGGCTACCAAGTCCTACATGAAGAAGGGCCAGGCTATCGTCGACGCCAACCACAAGGCCATCGATGCCGGCGCTACCGCCTTCCGTAAGTTCGAGGTTCCGGCCGACTGGGCAACTGCCGAGGATGCCGCTCCCGTCGAGCTCTCCGAGGAGACCAAGTCCGCTATCGCCCAGCAGGTCAAGAACCTGCTCGAGCCCATCGATCGCATGGACGGCGACAGCCTGCCCGTTTCCGCCTTCGTCGATTGCGCCGACGGCCAGTTTGAGCTGGGCGCCTCCGCATACGAGAAGCGCGGCGTCGCCGTGGTCGTTCCCCACTGGGACGAGACCAAGTGCATCCAGTGCAACCAGTGCGCCTACGTGTGCCCGCATGCCACCATCCGTCCGTTCGCGATGACCGAGGACGAGGCTGCCGCCGCGCCCGAGGCTACCCGCACGCTCGACGCCATGGGCCCCAAGGCCAAGGGCATGAAGTTCACCATGGCTGTGTCCCCGCTCGACTGCATGGGTTGCACCAACTGCGTCAAGGTCTGCCCCAAGG
Organism: uncultured Collinsella sp.; assembly: GCA_965149855.1. Lineage (GTDB taxonomy): Bacteria > Actinomycetota > Coriobacteriia > Coriobacteriales > Coriobacteriaceae > Collinsella. The sequence goes on along the minus strand of CBCTTO010000021.1, from coordinate 1,659 downwards.
GTGCCCTCGAGATGGTTCCCACCGAGCAGGAGATGGACCAGCAGCCCGTTTGGGACTACATGGTCGAGAACGTCTCCGAGAAGAAGGAGCTCATCGCGGCCAACGTCAAGGGCAGCCAGTTTAAGCAGCCCTACCTGGAGTTCTCGGGTTCCTGCGCCGGCTGCGCCGAGACCGCCTATGCACGTCTGGTGACCCAGGTTGCCGGCGACCGCATGTTCATCTCCAACGCCACCGGCTGCTCCTCCATTTGGGGCAACCCCGCTGCCACCGCTCCTTACTGCAAGGACAAGGACGGTCACGGCCCGGCGTGGAACAACTCCCTGTTCGAGGACAATGCCGAGCACGGTCTGGGCATGGCCGTTGGCTATGAGGCCGTTCAGCACAAGCTGATCGCCGCTACCCAGGACATCATCGCTGCCGATGGTCCGTCCGATGAGCTCAAGGCCGCCGGCCAGGCTTGGATCGACTCCGTCAACGACGCCGAGGCCTCCAAGACCGCTGCCGCTGCCTACGTTGCCGAGCTCGAGAAGTGCGGCTGCGACGCTTCCAAGGCGATCCTCGCCGACAAGGCTTACCTCACCAAGAAGTCCTTCTGGATCTTCGGTGGCGACGGTTGGGCTTACGACATCGGCTTCGGTGGCCTGGACCACGTCCTGGCTTCCGGCCACAACGTCAACGTCTTCGTCTTCGACACCGAGGTTTACTCCAACACCGGCGGTCAGGCCTCCAAGGCCTCGAACCTGGGCCAGGTCGCTCAGTTCGCCGCTGCCGGTAAGGTGACCAAGAAGAAGTCCCTGGCCGAGATCGCTATGAGCTACGGCTACGTCTATGTGGCGCAGGTCGCCATGGGCGCCAACCCGGCTCAGACCCTCAAGGCCATCCACGAGGCCGAGGCCTACGACGGTCCGTCCCTCATCATCGGCTACAGCCCCTGCGAGATGCACTCCATCAAGAAGGGCGGCATGCAGAACTGCCAGGCCGAGATGAAGAAGGCTGTCGAGTGCGGTTACTGGAACCTCTTCCGCTTCAACCCCGAGGCTGCTGCCGGCAAGAAGTTCTCGCTCGATTCCAAGGAGCCCGCGGGCGGTTATCAGGAGTTCCTGATGAACGAGGCCCGTTACGCTTCGCTGACGCGTTCCTTCCCCGAGCGCGCCGAGGAGCTCTTCAAGGAGAATGAGCAGGCCGCTATGGACCGCTATCAGCACCTGCTGAAGCTCAAGACGGTGTACAACGAGGCCTAGGTCTCCCACTGCAGGATCTGAGGGCTAACCTTCGCGGACGTCCTCGGACATGAAAGAACCCCCGCTGCGCACTACGTGCGGCGGGGGTTCTTTCGTCCTGCGGAGTGTCCGCGAAGGTTAGCCCTCAGATCCTGCTACGACTACATCCTCGGATTGTGTGGGCGGATGAAGGACGTGGTTGTGGGGGGCTTTTGTCCCCTTCGCTGTTTCGCGGCTTTGCCGCGAAACCTCGCGCCACTTTGGAGATAGATGGGGGACTTGGCTGTTGCCGCCTTTTCGGAGCTCTTCTTTATTCCTTATGCTGGATGAAAAGCCCCTTGTTTTTGCAGGGGTGCATACTCAACTTATAAGTGCATAGAATCTCGTATAGTGCGAGTAAGATATTGCGCTGTCCGTTTTGTGTTTAGCAGAGATGTAG
>CBCTTO010000020.1:0-28814 GCA_965149855.1 uncultured Collinsella sp. | reverse complement strand
AGAGCAGGGGACTCTTAATCCCAAGGTCCAGGGTTCGACCCCCTGACGGCCCACCACACGATATCTCCTCTAAAGTCCGTCACAACGGACTTTAGCTTTGGGTCGTTAGCTCAGTTGGTAGAGCAGGGGACTCTTAATCCCAAGGTCCAGGGTTCGACCCCCTGACGGCCCACCCAAAGCATGTTAAAGCGACTGGCTTAGGCTGGTCGCTTTTTTGTTAACCTCGCATGGGGTCGAACCCGTCGGGGCGCGGAGCTGAGGAAATGCGTAAGCATTTGCCAGCGCAGCGCGCAAGGCGCGAAGCGCCGCAGCGACCGCCTGCGCAGCAGGCTGACCCCCTGACGGCCCACCCAAAGCATGTTAAAGCGACTGGCTTAGCCTGGTCGCTTTTTTGTTAACCTCGCATGGGGTCGAACCCGAAAGGGCACAGCCGCTTTCACAGATCGAGCCTACCCTGGGGATCGGTAAAACCGTCAGTACCCTCCTTGAGTTTCTTCTCGTCTGTCTTCACGCGACGCTCGAGCTTTTTTGTATCCTCGGCAGGCGGTAGGTTCTCGGGGACAATTCCGCGGTCGATGAGGCTGCCACGCACGCTTGTGTTGTTCTCGACGTGCTCTTGCTTGATCTGGTCCAGGCCGTACAGGTCGTGTTCCTCGGCGTTGAAGGCCGTCATCGAGTTCGTAAGGTCCTTTGCTTTGATGAGGACATCGGCTAACCTGTCCGCCAATGCCGCTCTCTTGGGTACGCCGAGCTGCTGCTTCATTTCCGCCGTGCTTCTGCCGCCGAATAACGCCTCATCGCCCTTCGACTTGATGATCGCGAATCCTTTGGAGTCCACGCCGCGTTTGAACGCAATACCCGAGAGCTGTTTCTCTGAATCGGATAGCGAGTGACGCGCCTGCAAGCGCTGAATCTCTGCGAAGCGCTGCTCTATGAGCTCTTGGCGGCGCGTCTGCACGGCAAAGTATGCCTGGGCGAGCGCGATCTCTGGCTTGTTTGAATCTCCGTTCTGTGCGATTAAATAGCATGCATAGCGCGTAAGTTTGTAGTCTTTAACCGCGCGAGCGGCGACACCGGCAGTTACCATTTTCGTGGTGTCACGAAAATGGGAATCAACTGGAGTTTTGTTTGTTTCGCATGAGACTTTTGCCCTCTTAACAACTTCGGCGAAGTTCTCCCATCGAGTGTACCCCATGGGTTCCATTAAATCGCGTGCGAGCCAATACTCAACGCCGTCTTCCACATTGGCGTAGCTATCAAGTTCGATACGCCACTTCTCGATATCTCTACTGTCCATATCTCCTCCTCGCTGGTCTATTTTCTATGCGGGCTTTGTCCGCTCTGTATTCAGAATAAGGATACGCTGTCGTGCGGACACGAATGGGCCCCGTGCTGCTTCGAGCTCACGGGGCCCATGGATATCGATTGGTTGTGTTCTGCTTTAGATAGGTGTCCGGTTTAATCCGCTCGATAGTGCGACCCGAGACTTTCGGTTCGCTTGCGCATGGCTTTGACCATTTCCTGTGCCAGCTGAATCTGCGATTGCAGGCGGGCGAGGGCTGCGACTTCGCTGTCCTGGGCTTTCTGTGTGCTCAAGGTCGTTGCCTCCGTCTTCAAGCCCTCAAGCTCGTGTAGTGCCTCGGATAGGCCTGTTTCGGTCCTGTTGATCATGCAAAAGGTGCTCATCGTGTGCCTAAGGCTGTGTGTCAGGCGTTCGGCATCTGTTGTGGCAATGCCGTACTGGGGGAGGGTGATATCCGCCTTCAGGGCCGCCTCAGGCTCTTTCTGCGCTGTGAGGGCTGCCGATGCGCCCGCGATACGTCCGAATACGATGCCGTTGGCGCTTGACAAGCCACCAATGCGGTCGGCGCCGTGCATGCCGCCTGTCGCCTCGCCGCAAGCGTAGAGGCCCTCAACGCCCGTGTGCGCGGTCTTATCGATCTTGATGCCGCCGTTAGCGGCGTGGGCATACATCGCAACGCGCATCTCGTCAGTCGGGGCGATGCCGTGCTCGTCTTGCAGCCAGGTGGCAAAGGTCTGCACAAATTCTGGGACATCCTCGCGGGGGAAGTCGTAGTGGAGTGCCAGGCCTTCGACACCTGCCTGATCGATGACGAGATCGATAGCGCGGGAGGCCAAGCGTGACGTGAAGGGGCCATATCCAGAGCGCTGCTCGAGCAGGTCGTTCAGCTTGTCGTCGGCGATATCTACCGGCTGGTCTACATGCACGTAGCGCCAGGTTTTCTCGTTGAAGACCAAGTTACGCCTGGGCTCGATGAAGCCGGGCATCATCTGCATGAACTCTATATTAGTAAGTGTTGCGCCGTGCGCCAGTGCGATGGCCTGCGAGGAGCTGAGCACATCAGCCGACGTAAGGCTGCGCTCGAACAGGCCGCCTGTGCCACCGGCTGCGATGATCGTGGCCTTGGCAGCAAAGGGCACGATTCGATTTTCGGTAAGGTCGTAGAGTACGGTTCCGGTTATTCTGCCGTTCGTGTCCTCAACAAGGTCGATAAGCTCATGGCGGGGGAGCAGGCGAATGCCGAGCGACTCGATCCAGGTCGTCAGAGCGTCCTCAAGGGGCTTGCGGGTGAGGCCGCGCCACATGCGCGTCTTGTGGTCAAAGCAGGGGATAAATTGCTTTTGTTGAGCACTCTTGGCGCTTTGCGGACGCTGGAGCTCAACGCCCAGGTCTTGCTCGAGCCAGTCAATCGCTTGGGGAATGCCGTGGACGAACGTTTGGACGAGTTCGGGGTCGGCGACACCGCCGCCGACGGTCTGGATGGTGTCGATGAGGTCCTGCTCGTCGTCTTCGTCGACGGGACCGATGAGGCCGAGGCCCCAGGTACCCGGGAAGAAGCTCGATCCACTCATGGTCTTGCCGGCGCTTGCCACAGTGACGGTTGCACCCGTGCGTGCCGCTTCGATGGCGGCACAAAGGCCCGCAATGCCAGATCCAATTACCAGTACATCAGTCGATTCCATCGGATTCCTTTCTCGTCCGGCGCATTGTCGCACGGGTGATCGGCAATGGGGCCGCAAAGACCCGGCAAATCGGTAAAGGGCAAATATGGCAGGTGGGCGTCATGGGCGCTCTGACGCTCCATCTCATCACATCTTGTATTTCGCCCCAACTGATATATCGGCATTAGCTACCCTGCGACAGCGCAAACAAAAAGAGCCGCTACCCGGGTGGATAGCGGCTCCAAAGCTCAACTATATGAGCATCGCGCAAGCGCGATTAGGCCTTGAGGGCCTCCTCGACGGCGACAGCGCAGGCGACGGTGGCACCGACCATGGGGTTGTTACCCATGCCGATGAGACCCATCATGTCGACGTGCGCAGGCACGGAGGAAGAACCGGCGAACTGGGCGTCGGAGTGCATACGGCCCATGGTGTCGGTCATGCCGTAAGAGGCAGGGCCGGCGCCCATGTTGTCCGGGTGCAGGGTACGGCCAGTGCCGCCACCAGAAGCGACGGAGAAGTACTTCTTGCCAGCCTCGAGGCGCTCCTTCTTGTAGGTGCCAGCGACGGGGTGCTGGAAGCGCGTCGGGTTGGTGGAGTTACCGGTGATCGAGATGTCGACGTTCTCGTGCCACATGATGGCAACGCCCTCGCGGACGTCGTCGGAGCCGTAGCAGTTAACGGCAGCGCGGGGACCATCGGAGTAGGGGATGGTCTCGACGACCTTGAGCTCGCCCGTGTAGTAGTCGAACTGGGTCTTCACATAGGTGAAGCCGTTGATGCGGGCGATGATCTGAGCAGCGTCCTTGCCCAGACCGTTGAGGATAACGCGCAGCGGCTTCTTGCGAGCCTTGTTGGCGTTCAGAGCCAGGCCGATAGCGCCCTCAGCGGCAGCGAAGGACTCGTGGCCAGCCAGGAAGGCGAAGCACTCGGTGTCGTCGGAGAGCAGCATAGCGCCCAGGTTGCCGTGGCCCAGACCGACCTTGCGGTCCTCGGCGACGGAGCCGGGAACGGTGAAGGCCTGGATGCCCTCGCCGATGATGGCGGCAGCCTCAGAAGCGGTCTTGGCCTCGCGCTTGACAGCGAGAGCGCAACCGAGGGTGTAGGCCCACTCGGCGTTCTGGAAGGCGATGGACTGGGTGTTGTTGACGATCTCACGCGGGTTGAAGCCCTTGTCGGTGCAGATCTGCAGAGCTTCCTCGAGGGAGGCGATGCCGTTGTCGGCGAGGCACTTGTTGATCTTGTCAGCGCGGCGCTCGTAACCTTCGAACGTAACAGTCATAGTTATTTCCCTCCCTTTCTACTCGTGAACCGGGAACACGCTGGCGACGGAGTGAGTCTCCTCGTCGGTGCGCGGGTCGATGTACTTGGCAGCGTTCTCCCACTGACCATAGTGGCCCATAGCGCCAGCGATGGCCTCCTCGGGGGTCTTGCCGGCCTTGACGGCGTCGGTGAACTTGCCGAGGTTCAGGAACTCGAATGCGATGATCTCGTTCTTGTCGTTGAGAGCCATGCGGGTGACGTAGCCCTGAGCGAGCTCGAGGTAACGAGCACCTTTGGCCTTGGTGCCGAACATGGTGCCGACCTGAGAGCGAAGGCCCTTGCCGAGGTCGTCGAGGGAGGCGCCCACGGGCAGGCCGCCCTCGGAGAACGCGGTCTGGCTGCGGCCGTAAACGATCTGCAGGAAGATCTCGCGCATAGCAACGTTGATGGCGTCGCAGACGAGGTCGGTGTTGAGGGCCTCGAGGATGGTCTTACCGGGAAGGATCTCGGAAGCCATGGCGGCAGAGTGGGTCATGCCCGAGCAGCCGATGGTCTCAACGAGGGCCTCCTCGATGATGCCGTCCTTGACGTTCAGCGTGAGCTTGCAGGCGCCCTGCTGAGGTGCGCACCAACCCACACCGTGCGTAAGACCGGAGATGTCGGAAATCTCCTTAGCCTGGACCCACTTGCCCTCCTCGGGGATGGGTGCGGGGCCGTGGTATGCACCCTTGGCAACGGGGCACATGTTCTCCACTTCCTGTGAGTACTGCATGCCTCTCCTCTCTATCGTGTTGGCGTCCCGTCTGGGGGTCGTGGCTGGCGATTGCCGGGCGACCCTTCGAAAGGGACATGACATGCAGCCCCTATAATACCGCGAAATGCACGGAATATTCGGCGAACGGCTCAGTTTTCGTAGCGAGAAGTCCGGAAGTTTTAATTGAAACGGTTTAACGCTATGTTCTGTGGTCGTGAACTTCCGTAGAGGGGGTCCGTTTTTGGCAAGCTTTTGGTCAGCTCTTGTAAGCGTTGCAGGGGTTGACCTGTTGCAACGGTGCCGTTCGCCGCCCGTTTACTGCCTTTGGCCGCGCGAGTGTATTGTTTTGCGTGAATGTTTTGATGGCACGCTTCAATCGTGCTGTATTGGATGGCAAGCAGATCCCGGCGAAGGGAGCGCCATGCAGCGCGTTTGGAGAACGGTTACCGGCTTTTACCATGTCTGTGCCCGCGGTGCGGGCAAGCAGCTCATCTTTGAGGGCGATGAAGACCGGTGGGAGTTTTTGGAACTGATGCGCGACTGCTGCCGCGAGGAGGGTGTGACGGTTGTCGCCTGGTGCCTTATGGGCAATCACGTGCATTTGGTGCTTGCAGATTACGAGGACAGGATGAGCGCGGCAATGCACCAGCTGCTTTTGACGTACGCGCGGCGATTCAATAAGCGCGCGGGGCGCACAGGCCATCTGTTCCAAAACCGTTTTGACCGGCGCTCGCTCGATACCGATTGGCAGGTGATGGAGGCTATTCGCTCCGTACACGCCGATCCGCAGGAGGCGGGCATGAGCCTAATCGAGCGTTATCCCTGGAGCAGCTTTCCGGAACATCTACGCGCTTACGACGGTGATGCGGCCGATGCCGCGAGGGGATTTTCCGATCCTTCTTGCGTGCTTGAGCTCTTTGGTTCTGCCGAGGGCTTTATTGCCTATTCGCTTTCGACGCCCGACGGCTGCGATCCAGCGATGCCCGTTCTGGAAGAGACGGAGTGGGAGCGGCATGCCTTTGCCGAAAAGTTGTCGAAGGGGCTCGGGGTTCCGCTCCACGGGGTTAAAACCGCGCCGTCGGCGCAGCGCAATAACGTCATTCTTGGATTGCACGATGCCGGTTTTACGGTGCGTCAGATTGAGCGATATACGGGGATTGGCAAAAGTACCGTTTCTCGTATCGTACGTGCCTGTGCACGAACGGCGGTGCAGACTGGCCGAAACGTGATGTAAGGTCGCCTGTTCACCGCGGCTGGGGTCGTCCATACGCCGCAACCAGCGTTCAAAAGCTTGGTACGGTAACTGCACTTCTTAATATGCATAGAACAATCGTCATCTTGCATAAAAAAACAGCTCAGTCCGGGTTTGCCCGTGCCTACCCCCGTCTGCGCCGTGCAAAAAACGGAGTTTTCAGCATCGTGGTGCTGTCGGCACCGCCGCAATCTTGCAACATGCGGGCCCCGAAGCTATTGATCCCTGCCGTTGCGCCCTTGAAGCACGTGCCTTCGTCCCGTCAGACCGCGATGTCTGTTCTAAAACACAATATATATGCGCCTAAAGACGTTGATTAACGCTTTCGATGCGTATACATACAGCTTGGCGTGCTGAATACTCGCAAAAATGCACGTCGCACCCTATGGGACCCGTCTGCGACAGGCGCGAAGCGAGTCGGAGCTCAGCAGAACGGGGCTTGGCGCATTGCTTGGCGGGCCCGGGGCCCTGCCGCAGGCCTTTGGTGCTGTGGAAAACGCCCGTGTTCGCGTCTGGTCGTGTGGTAAATGACAGACGGGGCGCCGGACGCGCGGACTTTGTGCATCTGTGCTCATTAGGAAAAAACAGAGCCGCCCGTATCGGGCGGCTCGGCAATCAAAAACCTTGGATTCGGGGCATACGCTACTGGTTAGCTTGCCCCTCGAGCATGCCGTCGAGGGTGCGCCAGGCGAGCTCGGCGCATTTGACGCGGGCGGGCATGTGCGAGATGTCCTGGAGCTGGGCGGCTTCGTCCAGGTCTTCCAGGTCCTCCTCGGAGAGCTTCTCGCCGCGGATCATGGCGAGGAAGAGCTCTGCCAGGCGGCGAGCTTCCTCGACGGTCTCGCCGGTGATGAGATCGGCCATGATGTCGGCACTGGCCTGGCTGATGGCGCAGCCGTGGCCGGTAAAGGAGGCCTCCTCGATCACGTTGTTCTCGACACGCAGCTGCAGAGTGAGCTCGTCTCCGCAGCTGGGGTTGATGCCGTCGTGCTCGTGCGTGGGAGCATCCATCTCGTACTTGTAGTCGGGGTGCGAGTTGTGCTCCATAAATGTGGTGGAGGTGTACAGATTACCCATTGAACGTGCTCCAAACGTGATGCAGGCCGGCGATGAACTTGTCAATGTCGGCCTTGTCGTTGTAGAAGGCCACGCTGGCGCGGCAGCAGGCAAGGTTCTCGACGCCCAGCCAGGTGAGCAGCGGCTGTGCACAGTGGTGACCGGCGCGGATGCAGACGCCGTCCATGTCCATGATGCTCGCGACGTCGTGCGGGTGGATGCCGCGGACGTTAAAGCTCACAACGCCGTGGTGGTTGTCCCAATAGATGGAGCCGATGATCTGGACAAAGTCGAGCTGCATGAGCTCACCCATCAGGTAGTGGACGAGTGCCTGCTCGCGTGCCTGGATGTTCTCGTAACCCACCGTGTTGACCAGGTAGTCGAGTGCCGCACCCGTGGCGAAGATGCCGGCGGCGTCCTGTGTGCCGGCCTCGAATTTCTCGGGAACGGGCGCCCAGACGGCGTCCTGCTCGGTAACAGAGTCGATCATCTCGCCGCCGGTGAGCATGGGCGGCATGGCGTTGAGCAGGTCCATCTTGCCCCACAGCACGCCGATGCCCATGGGGCCCATAGCCTTGTGTGCGCTAAAGGCAAAGAAGTCGGCGCCCAGGTCGGCCACATCGACCGGCATGTGCGGCAGCGACTGCGCACCGTCGACGACCAGGTAGCCGCCATACTTGTGCACGAGCTTGCCGAGGTTCTTGACTGGGTTCTCGACTCCCAACACGTTGGAGACCTGACCCACGGCCAGAATCTTGGTCTTGGGACCAACCTTGGCAAGAACCTCCTCGGTGGTGAGCTGACCGGTCTTGGTGGGGTAGAGGTAGACGAGCTTGGCGCCGGTCTCGCGGCAGACCTGCTGCCACGGAATCAGGTTGGAGTGGTGCTCCATGATGGTGATGACGACCTCGTCGCCCGGCTCGAGGACTGTGGGTGCAAAGCTCTTGGCGACCAGGTTGAGCGACTCGCTCGTGTTGCGGGTGAAGACGACCTCGTTGGCCTGGGCAGCGCCGATGAGGTCGGCGATCTGCTGGCGCACCTTCGCGATAGCCTCAGTGGCCTCGACGGACAGCGAGTACAGGCCGCGCAGAGGGTTGGCGTTCATGCGCTGGTAGAAGTCGCGCTCGGCGTCGAGCACACAGGCAGGACGCTGCGCGGTGGCGGCACTATCGAGGAAGGCGATCTCGGGGTGCTGCTGGAACAGCGGGAACTGCGCCTTGTAGGGATTAGTCTCGATGTCGACGGTAGGCCAGCCGCGCGAGGCCTCGTCGCTGGCGTCGAGCTCCATGGGCTCGGGGGCAGTACAGGTGTCGCATTTAACGTGCTCGGTGTCGATCATGCGAGCTCCTCTTCAAAGTTGTCGATCAGGTTGTTGCCCAGGCGGACGACGGCGGCGCGGGTGCGCTCGTCGGTGGCGGAAAGCGCGGCGTCCTCCAGCTTGGCGCGGATGAACAGGTCCTCGGCGGCGTTTTGGTCAAGGCCTCGGCAGGCGAGGTAGAACAGTTGCTCGTCGCGGACGTGACCGATGGTGGCGCCGTGGTTGCCGGCAACGTCGTCCTCGTCGCAGAGAATGACGGGGACGGTCTTGTTGTCGACGCCCTTGTTGGCCAACAGCACGGTTTCGCGCTCGGTGCCGACGGCACCCTTGCAGCCGTGCACGAGGTCGATGGTGCCGCGGTAGACCTTCTTGGACGTGCCGGTCAGTACGCCGTTGGCGTCGATCTCGCACTCGGTCTTGCGACCGCGGTGGCGCAGCTCGTAGTTAAAGTCGCGCACCTGCTCGCGGGCGCCCAGGTAGTCAGTATCGATGGTGACCTTGGCGGTATCGCCCAACAGATCGCCGGCAAGGCCGGTGGCGCTGGCGCCGGCACCCAGGACGGTGTGTTGCACGTTGACGCGCGCGCCCTCGTCCAGGAACAGGCCGGTGTCGTCGAGTGCGATCCAGCTGTCATCGAGCGTCTGCGTGCAGGTTACGTTGACGGTGGCGTACTCGTAAGCGCACACGCGTAGCACAGAGCCCACGACGCCCTGGCCGTTGACGGGGGAGTCCAGGGCTATGCGCAGATCGAGTGTTGCCTGCGGACGGGCGACGACGTCGATGGCGGCGATGGCCGCGGCTGCATCGACACCGCTCACGCGCACGGTAACCGTGGCGTGCTTGTATGCGGGCACATCGATGACGATGCGCTTGGTAGCGTGCTCGGCCAAGTAGGCGTAGGCAGCCTCACCCATGCCGGTTTCAAAGGCCTCAGCAGGGGAGGGCTCTTCCTCGAGCTTAATGGCGCCGGCCTGGTAGACGGAGGTTGCGGGCACGTCGAGCTCGGTCTCGGGCGTGATGCGGGCGCGGTCGGCGGCATCACCGGGGGCGGAGGCACGGCGCTCGGGGAAGCGCTCGGCCATGGCGTCCATGGCGGCGTCGAACGCGTCTGCCACGCCGGTAAACTGCTCGTCCAAGCCCTCAACCTCAATGGTCTCGGTGGGAGCGGTGGCAAGCTCGTCAGAGAGCTCGAGCTTGGTCTGATTCATCTTCAGCCAGCCCCATGTGGCGGCCGGCATCGCATTGACGCCCCCGATCTCCTGCAGCACGCCGTCTCGGGGCTCCGACCCTCCTCGCGTACCTTTAGTACGCGTCGTCGGGCTCGTCGCTCCCGATACGTCGCACTGCAGAAGCTCGGATGACGTAAATGCGTTCGGCGTGTTCATGGTCTCTTTCATTATCCGATCGCTCCTTCCATCTCGAGCTTGATCAGGTTGTTCATCTCGACGGCGTACTCCAGCGGCAGCTCCTTGGAGACCGGGTTGGCAAAGCCGTTGACGATCATGGTACGGGCTTCTTCCTCCGAGATACCGCGGCTCATCAGGTAGAACACCTTATCGTCGCCGATGCGGCCGATGGTGGCCTCGTGGCCGATGTCGACGTTCTTGGCGCGGATGTCCATGGCCGGAATAGTGTCGGAGCGGCTTTGGTCGTCGAGCATCAGCGACTGGCAGCTCACGGTTGCCTTGGAGCCCTCGGCCTTGGGTGTCGCCACGATAGAGCTGCGGAAGGTCTGGATGCCGCCGCTCTTGGAGATGCCCTTGGTTTCGACGGTTGCCGAGGTCTCGGGCGCGTTGAGCACGACCTTGCAGCCGGTGTCGAGGTTCTGCCCGGCGCCGGCAAAGGTGATGCCGGTAAAGCTCGAGCGGGCGTGACGGCCGTTGAGCACGCTCATGGGGTAGAGGTAGCCCACGTGGCTGCCGAAGGAGCCGCTGATCCACTCGATGTCGCCGTCCTCGTCCACGCGCGCACGCTTGGTGTTGAGGTTGTACATGTTCTTGGACCAGTTCTCGATGGTCGAGTAGCGCAGGTGCGCACGCTTGCCCACAAAGAGCTCGACGGCGCCGGCGTGGAGGTTGGCCACGTTGTACTTGGGCGCGGAGCAACCCTCAATGAAGTGCAGGTCGGCATCGTCCTCGACGATGATGAGCGTGTGCTCAAACTGGCCGGCGCCCTTGGCGTTAAGGCGGAAGTAGCTCTGCAGCGGGAAATCGAGCTTGGTGCCCTTGGGCACGTAGACAAACGAGCCGCCCGACCATACGGCGCCGTGCAGGGCCGCAAATTTGTGGTCGGTGGGCGGGATGAGCGTCATAAACTTCTCGTGGATGAGCGGTTCCCACTGCGGATCGTGCAGGGCTTCCTCAATACCGGAGTAGACGATGCCCATCTTGGACGCCGTGTCCTGCATGTTGTGGTAGACGAGCTCGGAGTCGTACTGCGCGCCGACGCCTGCCAGGTAGCTACGCTCGGCCTCGGGGATGCCCAGGCGCTCAAAGGTGTTCTTGATGTCGTCGGGCACCGACTCCCAGTCGTGCTTTTGATCGGTGTTGGGCTTGACGTAGGTGACGATGTTGTCCATGTCCAGGCCCTCGATGGAGGGGCCCCACGTCGGATCCGGGAAGCGGTTGAAGATCTCGAGGGACTTGAGGCGCAGGTCGAGCATCCACTGCGGCTCGTCCTTCTTGGCGCTGATCTCGCGCACGATATCGGGCGTGATGCCGGCGTCGAGGCGCTCAAATCCCTCCTCGCCATAGGTGAAGTCGTAGAGGCTGCGGTCGATGTCCGCGACCTCGGTGCGGTTCTTGGTCATCTGCGTCGCCCCTTTACGCCTGCTGCTCGGCAGCGGCGGCCTCGGCCTGGGCGCGCTGCTCGGCGGCCTCGCGCTCGAAGGTCTCAAAACCGTTCTTATCGATCCAGGGGATCAGCGAAGCGTCGTCCTCGCGCACGATGTGGCCCTTGACCATAACGTGGACGCGGTCGACATTCAGGTGCTCCAAGATGCGTGTGTTGTGCGTGATGATGAGCATGGAGCCGTCGCAGCTCTTGCGGTACGCGTCCATGCCGTGGCTGACGGTGGACAGGGCGTCGACGTCCAGGCCGGAGTCGGTTTCGTCCAGGATGGCGAGTTTGGGCTGCAGCAGCAGAAGTTGGAGCATTTCGACCTTCTTCTTCTCGCCGCCCGAGAAGCCCACGCCCAGCTCGCGGTTGAGGTAGGCGGTATCCATGTTGAGCTCGGCCGCGAGCTCCTTGACGCGGCGGCGGAACTCCTTACCCTTCATCTCCAGGCCGGGGCGGCCGGCGATGCTGGCGCGCAAAAAGCTCGACAGCGGCACGCCCGGGATCTCGACCGGGGCCTGGAAGCTCAGGAACAGGCCGGCGCGCGAGCGTTTGTCGGTGGTGAGCTCGGTGATGTCCTGGCCGTCAAAGACGATGCGGCCGTCCTGCACGGTGTAGACGGGGTCGCCCATGACCAGGTGGCCGAGGGTGGACTTGCCGGCGCCGTTGGGTCCCATCAGCACGTGGGTCTCGCCGGCGGCGACGTTGAGGTTGACGTTGTGGAGGATGGTCTTCTCGTCCACGGAGGCGGTGAGACCTTCGATGGAAAGCAGCGGATTTGCGCTCATGCTGTCCCTCTCTGTATATGGTGTACTCATAGGTGTACTAAACCCTAGGAATCTTCTCGGAATAAAGTTACTATGGGTTCGGCGTTAGTCAAGGGAAAACCCGACTAATCCACTCGACTTTTTAGATGTGGGACATAATAATCAGGTTTGTTTGCCCCGCGTGCATAGGATTTGGGACAAATTGGCCTGATTTTGTCCCAGGAACAACGGGAGGGTAGGTATGCTCATTTCTTCTAAGGGCCGCTATGCCCTCCGGCTGATGATCTATATCGCGGCACTGGGCGACGCCGAGGGCAAGATTGCCTTGCGCGAGGTTGCCGACCGCGAGCATATCTCGCAAAAGTATCTGGAGCAGCTGGTTCGTCCGCTTATGAAGGCGGGCCTGCTTAAGAGCGTGCGCGGCAAGGGCGGCGGCTACATGATGGCCAAGGACCCGGCCGAGGTGCGCGCCGGCGACATCCTGCGCGCTGTCGAGGGCAGCACGGCGCCCGTGGCGTGCGACGGCATCGACAACAGCTGCACCCGCAGCGATTTGTGCTCGACCGTCAAGTTCTGGCGCGGCCTGGACGACGTGATCGAAAAGTACGTCGACGGCGTGACGTTGGCCGACCTGGCCGCCGTCCCCGAGATCAATTTTGACATTAAGCTGTAGGTTGAGCGCAATTCCTTAAGATTTCGCGGAGGGTTGTTGCCGTTTACCGAGGGGTTGTTGTGCAACAACGGGTGAGCTGCAATACTTAATTCTATCTTTGCAAACCGCACTTTAACTACACCAATGCAGGGAGGATCTTATGCAGCCCAAGCATTCTGCTATTGTCGCGGGCCTGACGCTGGCGCTTTCGTTTGGCGCCGTTACCGCACCCGCGCCCGCCGCCGCCGAGGAGCCCACGCCGGGCGTTGCCTCGGATGCCACCGATATCGACAAAGGTCTCTACACCCAGCAGTCCTTCTCGGGCGTGCTGAGGTCGGTCCAGGGCGTTTCGTTTGTCAACGTGACTCCCGAGATGAAGTACTTTACCAAGTACGAGAGCCATGGCAACTACAACCAGGGCTTTTCGTATGGCGACGGCTACAACGCGCTGGGTTATTACCAGTTCGACCGTCGTTGGTCGCTCATCCCGTTTATGAAGCAGGCCTACAACTACAACCCCGAAAAATACTGCATGCTCAAGGATGCGATTGATCGCGGCAGCGAGATTTCCAACACGAGCAATGCCATGTACGAGAACGGCCAGCTCACCGAGCTGGGCCATATCGCGCAGGATGCCTTCCAAGGTGCTTATAACACCGATCCTGTTGAGTTCTCAGCACTTCAAGATGCCTATGCGTACAACTCGTACTATGCGGTGACCGAGGCGTGGCTTAAGAGCGCTCTTGGCATTGACATCTCCGGCCGCGCCGATTGCGTCAAGGGTATGGTGTGGAGCATCACCAACATGTGCGGTACCGGTGGCTGCAGAGACTTCTTCCGCTGGGCGAATCTTTCCAACGATATGTCCGACCGCGAGTTTGCGACGGCGCTCTCCAATAGCGTGGTCAACAATGTCGCCACCAAGTTTTCAAGTCAGCCCCAGTATCATGAGGGCTGGAAGAACCGCTACCGCAACGAGCTGAAGGACTGCTTGGTTTATATCGCCGAGGACGAGGCCGCTGCCGCTGCGACGCCCGTGCAGCCCGAGCCTGCGCCGGCGCCCTCGCCGACACCTGATTCGAATGACGGCTCGAGTGACGATGCCAACGATGACAGGATGGATGCGCCCTCGACCGATGCTGACGGTAATGGCTCTGCTGGTGGCACTACCAACGACGGCTCTACCTCGAACGGCTCCGATTCGAACGGCTCTGCTGCGAGCGATTCGCCTTCAAGCTCTGCCGGCAATACGGACAGCGACGCTTCTGGTTCGACCGACGCTGGCACCTCTAACTCATCTACCGGCTCGAGCGATTCGTCCGTTGACACCGGCTCTAACAACGGCTCCGGCTCTGACACGACCCCTGATTCCGATGCTTCCAAGGACGACTCGAATAAGGCGCCGGACGCTCCCGTTGCTTCGCCGGACAAGAAGCCTTCTTTCTCCGAGCAGCTTGGTTCTACGCTGGGTTCTTCGCTGATGGCTGGCGTCAATAACGGCTCGGCCCAGAACAAGGACAACTCTGATCAGGTTTCCACGGAAAAGACCGAAGCCGCAAAGGGCGACTCCAAGGACAAGGCTTCCGAGAAGGCTGAATCCGATAAGGGTCCTAGCTCTGATGAGAAGGGCGACAAGTCCGGTCAGAAGAAGGACGAGAGCAAGACCGAGGGCGAAAAGAAACAGCCCGAAGACGACGACAAGAGCGGTGCTGACAACCAAGTCCAAGAGCAAAATGACTCCAAGACGGTGACCACTACAACCACGACGACTACAACGACCAAGTCATCTGGCGGTAACATGCCC
The DNA here is from genome assembly GCA_965149855.1 of uncultured Collinsella sp. Classification (GTDB taxonomy): domain Bacteria; phylum Actinomycetota; class Coriobacteriia; order Coriobacteriales; family Coriobacteriaceae; genus Collinsella. The sequence goes on along the minus strand of CBCTTO010000020.1, from coordinate 14,149 downwards.
AAGACGGGTGACCTTATCGTTATGGCGAGCCTTGCCAGTGCAAGCTTGGCCACGCTGGGTGCCACGTCTATTGTGAGTGGCAAGCATAAGCTCGATCAGCAAAAGAAGGCTGCTGGGCAGAACGACTCCGAGGAGTAGTCCCTTTCGGTTGCCCGACAACTAAAGATTCGCAATGGGGGCCGGTGCAGTTGCATCGGGCCCCATTTTGTTGCACAACGATTTGTTATGCCCCCTCAAGGCCTTTGTTCCTACCGTTGCCCGATGCTTTTGCACGGATCCAGCGTTGCACTTGAACTGCTCGCTACAATGGGCTTCGTGCTGCGTTTTAGGGAGAAGTTACGGTGTCTGAACAGGAGTATTGCAACAGTGACGATACTTTTGGCGTACGGCTTGTCAACCATGTCGATGATGCGGTTTTGCCGGTCGGTGTGCATGATTTTGCCGATGCCATTGGTCGTTGCGTGCTGGTTGACAAGACCATGTTTATTGCCGATGTGTTGGACTGCGACGCGTCCGTTGTGGTGTGCTGTCGACCCGAGGGTTTTGGCAAGAGCATGAACTTGTCGATGCTCAAGGCTTTTCTGGAGCGTCCAGCGGTCGGTCGCTCTGGTCAGCGTTTGTTTGCCGATGCTCAGATTTGGGATGCAGACGGCGGGCGCTATCGGGATGAGTATGCTTGCTATCCGGTGATATCGCTGGACTTTTCTGGCGCTACGAAGCGTGGCCCCGCTGTTGCCGGCGTCGTGCGCGATGCCCTTTCGGGCGAGTGCGCTCGCTTGTTGGCGCTCTTGGAGGCTCCGGATTTAGCTCGAGATAAGGTGCGTCACATCGAACGCGTCGCGCGTGGCGTGGCGAGCGCGGACGAGGTTGACTCGGTGCTCGGCGTGCTCATAGAGCTGCTGGAGATTGCCTGCGATGAGCAGGTCGTATTGCTCGTTGATGGGTACGACGTGGCGTGGTTGGGCCGTATGAGCGCAAGGGGCGCTTCCGGCGCCGATTCGGCGGATCTATTTGATCGCGTGCTATTCGAGGCCATTGCCACTGCGGGCGATTCGTTGCGGCTGACGTGTTTGATGGGGGAGCGTCCCGGTCCTGCCGAAGCGGCGCTTTCTTCGCGCGGCTGCTCGTATTGTCTGACGACGCCGCTGTCGGCGTGGTGTGACCGATGTTTCGGTTTTTCGGATGCTGAGGTCGAGGCTCTTTTGAATCATGCTGGGCGCGAGGAATACCTGGATGATGCGCGTGAATGGCTCGAGGGGTATCGGTTTGGCAGGGCCTATTGCTCGAGTCCAGAGCGTGTGATCGGTTTTCTTGGCCGAGGCTGCACGGCGCCTGTGCGTGCCGATCTGTATGGATATGCCGATTGCCTGAGTAGGGTAGTTGCCGGGTGGAATCTCGACCGCCTTTCGGTCTTGTTTGATTTGCTCGAGGCCCATGGATGCGCTGAGGTCCCGCTTTGTTTGGGCACTGCAGAGCCAGATGTCTCGCCTGACGATGGCATGTGGACAGCGCTGTATCTGTCCGGTTTTCTCACGACGGATATGACTGAGGAGCCAGAGCATGGCGATCGCCTCCGTGCTTTGCGATTGCCCAATAACGAGCTTCGCCAGGCCTTGCGTCTAGTGATTATTGAGTGGTTTGAGTGCGCTGCAGAAGACATTCGAGACGTCGATGCGTTTCGCGACGGGCTGTGCCATGGGAACGAGGATACCGTGAGGCGGGCGCTAAGCCGCATCTTGGGAGATGCGGGAATCGGTGCGACCGACCCAGATACACCGCCGCCATATCACCTACTCTTGCAAGGACTCTGCTTTGGATTGCCGGGCTATGCCAATCCTGCCTCGAGGCGAAAGTGTGGCGCGAGTCGCTGGGACATCCAGGTTTTCCCTACGGGCACTGTGTTCGACGTAGCAGACACGATTGGCATGCTGGACGAGCGCCCGCTTATAACGATCAATATGATGTATGACCCCGATGTGGATGCGCTGGGGTTGGAATTGCTGGCCGTGCAGTCGCTACTCGACATAGAGCGCGACGGCATCGACGATATCCGTGTGCCGCGCCCCGGCGTGGGTCGCATGCGCTGGGGGTTCGGTTTTGATGGACAGCATGTGGCTACGGTGTGCCAGCGGCTTTAAGCGCCGAGGTGTTTCCGGCTTCCGTTACTCGGTGTCCTTCATGGGCGGCATGGGCTTCCAGTTGGGGTCCTTGACGATCTTGCGGGCGTCCTTCATGCCACGGCGCAGCGCCGGAATACCGGTCTTAAAGCACTTATCGACCGCAGCCAGGCGAATGAATTCCTTGCAGAAGGTCGCGGCGTTGCCCAGACGGAACAGCATAGGGTGGTAGTCGCCGTAGATCTGCATGTAGCGTGCCAGATAACCGCGGTTGCGCATGATGTAGTAGCGGTTGGTGTCGCTCGTGGAGTTGAGCTGGCGTTTGCCGGCGATGTCCCAGTTAGAGACGGCGCGGGCGCGCTTGAGCACCACGTCGGCAACAACGGCGGCGGGGAAGTGCTGGCTGGCCACGTAGCCATAGCAGGCATCGTCGCCGTAGATAAAGAAGCGCGCGTCGGGCAGGCCGATCTTGTCGACCACGCGGCGCGAGAACATGCCGCCCTCAAAGCACAGCTGGTTCATGGCGCGATAACCCTCTGGACCCAAGTCCCACTTGGCGACTGGGTTGGGAATGCCGAGCGAAAGGATGAGCTGGTACTGCCAAAAGAAGGCGCCGCCGTCAAAGTCTAGGCGCGAACCCTGGATGACATCGTAGCGGTCGGTCCACTTGGCAAGACGCTCGATGCCTTCGGGGATGACGAGCACGTCGTCGTCCATCACCCAGAACCACTGGGCGCCCAGGTCGTAGGCGCATTTGGTGCCGGCGGAGAAGCCGCCCGCACCGCCGCCGTTTTCGAGTTGCGGGGCGTAGATGACACGGTCGGTGCCGCCCTGCGCGTCGGGCTGCTCGGTGTCGATGCCCCACAGGTTGGCCAGGCGCTCGTTGAATGCGGCGCACATGGCCTCGGTCTCGCGCGAATTCTCGTTATCGACAATCACGATGCGCCAGGGCGTTGCCGTGAGCTCGGTCATAGAGTCGAACAAGTTGGCCAGGAGTTCCTGGCGCTTGTACGTAACGACGACGATGGCGAGCTTATCGATGGGAGCGGGAAGGGTTGAAGGCATGGGGCAATATATCCTTTCACGCGCGGCGGGCGAGCGCTGCACGGAAGCTATCGAATACGTCCTTGGGACTGTCCTATTGTAAAGGCTCGGCGCACCTTGACGGCAAGCTTTGAATAAAACGCAGGAACCTGCCATGGGCCCGCCGCATGACGTGGGGCTGCTTTGCCCGCAAGAGGCTCCATAGATTATATAAACGCCCGCTGGCGCGCTGACCCTTTGATACCATGAAACGACAGGTATTTCCTAAGGAGCACATTTGTCTACTAACGCCTCTGGCAGCCCTGTTCTGTCGCTGCTTATTCCCATTTACAATGTTCAGCGCTACCTGCGCGAGTGCCTCGATTCCGCCCTGGCGCAGACGCTCAAGGATATTGAGATCATCTGCATTAACGACGGGTCGACCGACAACTCGCCGGCGATTATCCGCGAGTATATGGAGCGCGATAGGCGCGTCAAGATGATCGACAAGGCCAACAGCGGCTACGGCGACTCGATGAACCACGGTCTGGAGATGGCGCGTGGCAAGTACGTTGGCATCTTGGAGTCCGATGACTTTATGGCGCCCGACGCACTCGAAAAGCTTGTCTCGGCTGCCGATAGCAATAATGCCGACTTTGCGAAGGCGAACTTTGATTTCTACTGGTCTAAGCCCGAGGAGCGCCGTTCGCTGCACGAGATGTTTAAAGCCAAGGACTGTGGCAAGCCAGTGCACCCGAGCGATACGACGCAGTTCTTTAAGCAAAAGCCGTCGATTTGGTCGGCAGTGTACCGTCGCGATTTTCTTGAGCGCAACGGCATTACGTTCCTGCCGACTCCGGGGGCATCCTTTCAGGACACGTCATTCGCCTTTAAGGTGATCGCGTGCGCCGACAAGGCCGTTTACCTGCACGATGCCGTACTTTCGTATCGCCAGGACAACGAGAACTCCTCGGTCAATTCTTCGGCCAAGGTCTTTTGCGTCAATGCCGAATATGCCGAGATCGAGCGCTGGATCCGAGAGGATTACGCTCGCAATCACGCAAGTGATGACGTCGCGCGCATGCTCAAGTTCAATCAACTTATTAAGTACGATTCGTACATGTGGAACTACGTGCGCCTGGCGCCTAAGTTCTATAAAGAGTTCCTGGTCCAGATGACCAAGGAGTTCCAGGCCTCCTTGGACGCAGGAGACTTTTCGCTGGACGACCTTAAGCCGTGGAAGCGCGCGAATCTTGCTGCGATCCTCAAAGACCCTGAAGCTTGGGTGGACGAGCACCCGCACTTTGCGACGGACGGCGCCCTGGGACGCGCCAAATACTACGCCTCGGTTGGAGGCCCAGGCGTGGTCGCCGCCTTCCTCATCGAATCGCTGAGGGGGTAGGTCGACATGGGAGAGGCTTCGACCCCCAAAGCGACCATCGTCGTTCCCGTATACAACTCGGCACGCTCGATTCAGCGATGCCTCGACTCGCTGTTGGCACAGTCCGAGCGCTCGATTCAGGTCGTTTGTGTCAATGACGGATCGACTGATGATTCCCTGAGCGTCTTGCATCAAATGGCACAGACCGACGGACGTGTGCTGGTGATTGACCAGAAAAACGAGGGTGTCTCGTGCGCTCGAAACGCCGGCATCGATGCCGCCGAGGGCGAGACCGTCTTTTTTGTGGACGCCGACGATTACATCGATGCCCAGACGATCGAGCGCGTGCTACATGCTATGGAGTCTGCAGATGCCGAGGCCGCCGTTTTTGGCGGCGTCTGTGAACCTGCCGATGCTGCCCCCAAACGCGTCCAGCAACTCATGAGCCCCAAAGCTGGTACCTTCGGCGCCCGTGATCCCCAACTGCTGCTCCATTCGAATGCGCAGCCCTATGCCTGCCGTGCGGCTTTTTCGCGCGAGCTGCTCAATCGCGAAGGCATTCGCTTCGCCCCCGGTTTGGCTTTGGGCGAGGACGTCGTCTTCCAATTTGCGGCTTATGCGCTTGCCCGCAAGACCGTCGTCATGCCGGACAAGTTCTACCACTACGTGATGGAGAGTGAATCGGCGACGCACGAGTTCAACAGTGCCGAGGCTCGCGCCAAAAAGCTTGACGCCCACATGAGGATGCTCGAGGAGGTCTTGGAGGACTGGGCGGCCTACGGTCTTTTGGACCTGTGCCCCGGCGAGCTGATAACTTGGTTTTTGGACCTAATTGTGTTCGACCTGGCGCGCTTGGATGCCGATGACTTCCATCGCGTGGCGGCTCGCGTCAACATGGACCTTACGACGTTTTTGGGAACGGAGTGGGCGGATATGCCTGCTAAGGGCGCCGTTTGCCGTGTTGCCCGCAAGCTCGTTGCGGCGACCTCGGGCGTTTCGATGGCAGACGCCACGCTGTTCTATCTTTCGACTCGCGGTCTCAAAGCCTGCCTGGAGCGCTTTATCTAATTCCAAGCGCTGCCGCCCGCCGCAACTCGGCTGCTAAAATAACTCTGTTACACGCTATTCAACAGGAGGTTCTCTTGCAGAACTCTGATACCCCTAAAGTTTCGCTGCTTGTTCCCATCTGCAATGTTGAGCGCTACCTGCGCGAGTGCCTCGATTCCGTCGTGGCGCAGACGCTCAAGGACATCGAGATCATCTGCATCAACGACGGTTCTACCGATAGCTCGCCAGATATCATCCGCGAGTACATGGAGCGCGATCCCCGTGTAAAGATGATCGACAAGGTTAACAGCGGCTACGGCGACTCGATGAACCGCGGCCTGGAGATGGCGCGCGGCGAGTACGTGGGCATCCTTGAGTCCGACGACTTCATGTTTGAGGATTCGCTCCAAAAGCTGGTCGCCAAGGCCGATGCTGAGCATGCCGATGTGGTAAAGGGCGACTTTTACCTGTATTGGTCCACGCCCAGCGAACGCCGTGAACTGTTTGGGATTATCGACGAGCATATGACGGGCGCCGCGTATCGCCCCGTCGATCGCCCGGGCATCTTCTACCGCAAACCTTCCATTTGGTCGGCTATCTATCGGCGCGAGTTCCTCAACGACAATCAGATTCGGTTCCTTCCCACGCCGGGTGCCTCGTATCAGGACGCAGGCTTTAACTTTAAGGTTTGGGCTTGCGCCGAGCGTGCCGCGTTTATTGCGGACCCCATTTTGTGCTATCGCCAGGATAACGAGAAGAGCTCCGTTAATTCGCCCAACAAAGTGTTTTGCGTGTGTGACGAATATGCCGAGATGCTGCGCTTTTTGAACGAGCGCCCCGAGCTTAAGGCTCAGCTTCTGGGTATTTTAATGCGCATGAAGGTCGATACGTACCGCTGGAATGACGAGCGTCTGGTCGACGAGCTGCGCGAGCAGTTTTGGGAGAAGGCTTCACTCGAGCTGAAGGCCGATTGGGATGCCGGTCGCTTTGACCTGTCGCTGTTTGATCCGCGTGGCGAGACCGACTTGCGCCTGATGGTCAAGTCGCCCCGCGCCTATATCGATTCGCGCTTTGACTTTAAGAAGCCGGGCAAGCTCAATACGTTTAAGCATTACTTTAAGATTGGCGGCCTGCCGTTGGTCTGGCGCGTGCTGACGTATCAGCGCACCTACGGCGACAACCCGCACCCTGATGACGTTCCGGCCGCACAGTAGGAGCACTTGACTATGGCTACCCCCAAGATTTCCGTTGTCGTTCCCATCTATAAAGTGGAGGAGTGCCTGGCCTGGTGCCTGGACTCCCTGCTTGCGCAGGACATGCCCGATTGGGAAGGCGTGTTAGTCAACGATGGCTCGCCGGACGGTTCGCGCGATATTGCGGCTGCCTATTGCGAAAAGGACGCGCGCTTTAGGCTGGTTGATAAGGAGAACGGCGGCCTGTCGAGTGCACGTAATGCAGGCATCGCTGCGTCCACGGCGTCTATCGTCGCGTTTTTGGATTCCGACGACCGCTTTACGCCCGATGCATGCCGCGTGATCGTCGATACCTTTGAGCGCGAGGACTGCGACGTTTTGACCTTTGGCGCGAATCCGTATCCGCTGGAGGCGGGGTACCCGTGGCTTAACTATGTGTTGAGCCCGCGCGATGTTTCGTTTGAAGGCTATAGCTCCGAGCTGCTGTTTAAGGAAGCGTCTCGTCCCTTTGCATGGCGCACCGCCTGCAAGCGTGAGTTTTTGCTCAACAACGGAATTAAGTTCGACGAAACCGTCAAGTATGGCGAGGACCAGGTCTTCGATTTTGCCGTGTACGGTCGTTCGTGCAAGACCGCGCTTATCTCGAACAAGCTGTATGACTACCGCGTGGCGCGCAAGGGCTCGCTCATGGACACCATGCGCTATGACGACGAGACGCGCCTGCTGGAGCACGTGAAGATTTACTCCGCGGTGCTGGCTGACTGGCAGCGCGACGGTCTCGATGTACAGCACGCCGATGATCTGGCATATTTCCTGTGCGATCTGGTGCTTTACGACGCGCTCAGGTTGCTGGGCTCGGACTGTGGCAAGGTGTTTGCTGCCGTCGCCGCGGCCCTTGCCGGTTCTGCCGTAGGCAACGATGCCGCGCTCGCGCAATGTGCCCCGTCTGTTGCCGCTATGGTGCGTGCGGCGCTTACCAGCAAGGCCCCCAATGCCCGTGAGTGCAAAAAGCTCATGTTCGATTACGACGTCTTGAGGTTTGGGCGCCTGGGTGCCTGCAAACGCATGGCAGCGAACGCCCTGGGAAAGCGAGAAGTGTAGATGAGTATCAAGCGTTTGGCACTTTGCCGCAGTCAGGGCCGTCTGTTTGTGCTGCTTCGTTTTGCCGGTCAGGATGTCGCCGCGCTTATTGAGCGGGAGGGCTCTCAGGCGTTTGCCCATGCGACTACGAGCGGTTCTTGTGTGCCGTCGCTGGTGCTCCCGATCGATCATGGCCGTGTGCTGGCGCTTTGCCCTTCCGTTTCCGATTACGAGCGCGAGCTCGCTGTCTTGGTGCTTCCGTTTTTGGATGGCTCGTCGATGGATGTTGTTTTTGCATCCGATGGCCAAAGGCTGGGCTCCATTTGTCTCGATAGCCGCGTGGCCAAGCTGGAATCCAAGATTAACTACAAAGCAAAGCCTGCGCTGTGCGCGCTTATCCGCGATGCGCAGCGTGGCGAATGCTGCGGTCGCTACGAGATCGATGCCATTCGCTATTTGCCGGCAGACGCCGGCGCGGTGTGGCGCTATGAGGTTACCTGGGCGGGAGACCCCCAGTGCGCACCTGAGCTCCAGATCTTCGATACGCATATGAATGCCATCGATGTCACTGTGCATGTGTTTGAATCGCAGGTCGATGTGCAGCAGCGCAACGGTTGCCGCGTCAATAAAACGTTTCCGAGCGTTGAGATGCCTCAGGATATACGAGATTTTGTCGCGATTGTGAGCGATCCCACAGAGCAGATCCAGAGCGGGTTTTGCCCCATGGATGGTCGCCTGTACAACGGCATGGTCGACGACAGCTGGAACCGTATGAAGGACGCGCGTGCAGACGACGCAGCTTATCGACGTTGGTTTGAGCAGCATCGCGCAAAGCCGGGCGATTTGGCGTGCCAGTGTGTCGCTTCGGTGGCCTTTGCCTATAGACCGCTCGTGAGCATTGTGGTGCCGTGCTACAAGACTGATCGGGTCTACCTGCGCGAGCTGCTGGACTCGGTGCTAGCCCAGAGCTATGACAACTGGGAACTGCTCCTTATGGATGCCTCGCCCGAATGGGACGCGGTTGCCGACCTTGCGGCAGGTGCTCACGACGAGCGCGTTCGTCGCATCGGGCTGCCCGGCAACGGCGGCATTGTGGTCAACACCAACGCAGGTATCGAGCAAGCGACGGGCGACTACATCGCGTTCCTGGACCATGACGACATTCTGGAGCCGGACGCGTTATTCCAGTATGTTTCCGCGCTGAATAAGGCGGCCGAGGGCGAGCGCCCCCAGGTCTTGTTCTGCGACGAGGACATGTTTCAGAAAACGGGGGAGTGGGGCCAGCCGGTCTTTAAGACGCGGCTCAACGTCGATCTGCTCTATAGCCATAACTGCGTGACGCATTTCCTGATGGTGGAGAAGGCGCTCATCGATCACATTGGTATGTCCCCAGAAGACGTTGCGGGCGCCCAGGATTACGACCTGACGCTCCGCTGCCTTGCAGCCGGCGCGCGCTTTGAGCACGTTGCGCATGTGCTGTATCACTGGCGCGTGCATCCGGGATCGACCGCCGACGGTTCTGCCGATAGTAAGCCGTATGCTATTGAAGCCGGGCGCCTTGCGCTTCAGCGCCACTTTAACGCGCTGGGCATTTGCGGAACGGTCGAGGAGACAGAGACGCCGTTTGTCTATCGCATGCGTTATGCGCTGCCGGAGTCTGCGCCGCTGGTGAGTATTGTGATTCCCACCAAGGACCACGTTGAAACGCTCGACGCCTGCGTGATGTCGATCGCCCAGAAGGCCACGTATGCCAACTACGAGATCGTCTTGGTGGAGAACAACAGCGAAGTCCCGGAGACGTTTGCGTATTACGAAACCCTGCCGGAGCGCGTAGCCGCTGCGTCTGGTGGCAAGGGCACAGCACGCGTTGAGTGGTGGCCGGGCGAGTTCAATTACTCCCAGATCATCAACTTTGGCGTTAAACATGCCAAGGGCGACTACCTGCTGCTGCTCAACAACGATACCGAGGTCATAAGCCACGACTTCATCGAAGAGATGATGGGCTACCTGCAACGTCCCGATGCGGGCGTGGTGGGCGCCAAGCTCTACTTTGCCGATCATCTGGTGCAACATGCCGGCATTTTGGTTGGCGTGCGCGGCGCACTTGCCCATGCCAACCAGGATTTCTCGGCAAAGCGTGAGGGCTATCTTGCCCGTGCCGTGCGTCCGGGTAACTTTAGCGCCGTGACGGGCGCCTGTCAGATGGTCCGACGCGACGTATTTGAGCGGGTCGGAGGCTACGACGAGGAATTCGCCGTCGGCTTTAACGACGCGGACTTTTGTCTGCGCGTGTGGGAGGCGGGCTATCGAACCATCTTTACGCCCTATGCCGAGCTGTATCACTACGAGTTCACCTCGCGCGGCAGGGAAGAGGCCAACGAGGAAAAGCTGCGCCGCTGGAAGCGCGAGCAAGCACTGTTCATGCAGCGCTGGCCTGAGTTCTTCTTGACGGGCGATCCATGGTTGGGGCCGAACTTATCCGCTGAGAGCGAGTTTGGCGCCTTGTAGGTTTTCCAAACGATGCGTTGAATCGTTTGGTGCATCATGCTTTGGCTCTCGTCCCCCCAATCTAGTAGACTCTAAACCGTTGCTAGATTAGGGGGATTTTCCATGAAACGCTCCATGAAACGAGTTTCCGGGGCCGCCGCCGTCCTCGCGGTCGCGGTCGCCCTGGCCCTGTGCGGGCCCGCGGCCTACGCCGCCCCCGCCGCGGCGGGGGACGCACAGGCCGCGGCCGGCGAGGCCCAGCCCGCCGACGGGGGTTCCGGCGCCCAGGGCGCGCAGCCCGATTCCGCCCAGCCCGCGCAGGCCGACGCCTCCCAGCCCGAGGCCACGCAGGCCGGCGGGGGGCAGGCGGAGCCCGCCCAGACCGAGGGGGCCACTGCCGTCTCGCTGTCTTATTCCGCCCACGTCTCCAATATCGGCTGGATGGGCGCCGTCGCCGGCGGCGAGACCGCCGGCACGACCGGCAGGGGGCTCCCCCTCGAGGCGCTGCGCCTCGTCCTGTCCGACGCCTCGACCGGCGAGCCCCTCGGCGCCGACGCCCTGTCCGTCGAGGCCCACGTCTCCAACGTCGGCTGGCAGGCCGCCGTCGGCAACGGCGGCACCGCCGGCACCACCGGCCAGTCCCGCGCCGTCGAGGCCCTGAGGGTCAGGCTTTCCGCGGACCTGTCGGCCCGCTACACCGTCTGGTACCGCGTCCACTCCGCCGAGTTCGGGTGGCTCGGCTGGGCGTGCGACGGCGCCGACGCCGGCTCGGCGGGCTACGGCCGCGCCGTCCAGGCCGTCCAGGTCGCGGTCCTGCCCAAGGGCGACCCCGCCCCGGGCGACACATCCACGCCCTTCGTCGACAGGTCCTCCGAGCCCCCCTCGGTCTCCTACCGCGCCCACGTCGCCGGCATCGGCTGGCAGGGCGCCGTCTCGGACGGCGCCGTGGCCGGCACCACCGGCCAGGGCCGCGCCCTCGAGGCCCTCTCGGGCTCCGTGTCCTGGTACGGGCACGGCTCCTCCTCCCTCGAGGTGAGGGCCCACGTCTCGAACGTCGGCTGGCAGGGCTGGACCTCGGGCGCCGCCGGCACCACCGGGCGCTCCCTGGCGGTCGAGGCGCTCCAGTTCAGGCTCTCCGGCGAGGCCGCCTCGTCCTACGACGTGTGGTACCGCGTGCACTGCGCCGACTACGGCTGGCTCGGCTGGGCCAAGGACGGCGCGTCCGCCGGCACGGTGGGCCTGTCGAAGGCCGTCCAGGCCGTCCAGGTCGTGCTCGTCCCCAAGGGCGGCGCCGCGCCGGGCCCGACCGGTGGCGCCTTCCGCGGCGCCGGTGAGCGCCTGTCCGGCTCGGCTCTCTCCGTCTCCGGCTCGCCGGCGGGCTCGTCGTTCTCCGGCGGCGTCCTGACGCTCGGCTCCGAGAAGGGTCCCGTGCTGGGCTCCGTCGCCGCGACCGTCGACAACCTCGAGTCCGACGGGTCGGTCAGCTACCGCGGCCTCCTGCTCGGCTCCGGCTGGCAGGGGGAGCCGAGCTCCGACGGGGCGCAGCTGGGCGCCTCGGGCGGCGGGCTGCAGCTCAAGGCCGTCCGCTTCGGTCTGTCCGGCGGCCTCGCGGAGCGCTACGACGTCTGGTACCGTTCCTGCGACTCCGCGCGCGGCTGGACCGGCTGGGCGAGCTCCGGCGAGCCCTCCGGCGTCGAGTCGGGCGCCTCGGGCCTCACCGCGGTTCAGGTCGCCCTCGTTGCGAAGGGCTCCGGCGCCCCCGGCCCGACCGAGGGGGCCTTCGTCTCCGGCGCCGCCTCCGGTCCGGCGCTCGTCCTGCAGGGCCATGTCGCGGAGCGCGGCTGGCTGCAGGCGGTGGGCGGCGGCGAGGACGTCGGCACGACCGGCAGGGGCCTCGCGCTCCAGGCGGTGCGCGCCTCCCTCGAGGGGGCGGGCGAGGGGAGCTCCGTCTCCGTCGCGGCCCACGTGGCCGGCATCGGCTGGCAGGACGCCGCCTCCGCCCCCTCCTACGCCGGCACGGTGGGGCAGGGCCGCGCCGTCCAGGCCGTGAGGGTGTCCCTCTCCGGCCCCGTCTCCGATTCCTACGACGTCTGGTACCGCGTCCACGCGGCGGGCTACGGCTGGCTCGGCTGGGCCAAGGACGGCGAGGCCGCGGGCACCGAGGGCCTCGGCGTCCAGGCCGAGGCGCTCCAGGTCGTCCTCGTCGAGAAGGGCGGCGACGCCCCCTCGTCGGGCGCCCCCGCCGAGCTCTCCGTCCCCTCGCTCAGCCTCAGGGCCCACGTCTCGGGCGTCGGCTGGCAGGCCGCCGTCGGCAACGGCGGCACCGCCGGCACCACCGGCCAGTCCCGCGCCGTCGAGGCGATCTCGGCCGAGGTCTCCTCGCCGGTCTCCGGCGGCCTGTCCTACAGCGCCCACGTCTCCGGCATCGGCTGGCAGGACGAGGTCTCGGGCGGCGCCGTGGCCGGCACCACCGGCCAGGGCAGGGCGGTCGAGTGCGTCAAGATGCGCCTGACCGGGGGCCTCTCCGAGTACTACGACGTGTGGTACCGCGCCTACGTGCAGGACTACGGCTGGCTCGGGTGGGCGAGCGACGGGGCCCGCGCCGGCACGACCGGCATCGGCTATCGCGTCGAGGCGCTCCAGGTCCGCATCCTCGCGAAGGGCTCGGCGGCACCGGGCCCCACGGAGGGCGCGTACAGAGACGTTGCCGACGAGAAAGTGATTGGTGTTTCGCGCATTAAGCTCGTCAACTGGCTTACTCAGCATCAATATAATGGCTATTACCTTGGGACCCCTTATTCCACTGGATTCTCTATTCCCACTTGTATCTACCCCAACGGTGAGAGGCGCTGGGATGGATACTCCGGCATGAACTGCACCGGTTTTGTTGCTCATGCATGGTCGAAATGCGGCGGCAACCTTGCAGCGGTAGCCGCAAATAATAACCATTCTCCTTGGGCTGGAGGCCCCGGTGGCGGTAGCTATATCAATGCTTGGCGTTTTTACGGTTATGCGATCGATTCCGGCTCAAAGGTTTATGAGTTCAACAGGGTGCAGGATCTGCTGAATAGCGGGTTGGCAAGAAAGGGCGACGTCATCTTCTTTAAGACTGCCCCTAACGTCGATTGCCATATCGGGTTTTTCTGGGGCGACAATCCCCGTGATAATAAGATGTGGCACTCCTCATCGCCCGCCAATCAGATTTCGTCTATCTACAACTATTCAAATCCGGCCGAGATCAATCAGCATGTTTGCCTGATTAAATAGCTGCTGGTTAATTGCCTTTATCGGCTTGGCCCCCGTCCCCCCAATCTAGTAGACTCTAAACCGTTGCTAGATTAGGGGGATTTTCCATGAAACGCTCCATGAAACGAGTTTCCGGGGCCGCCGCCGTCCTCGCGGTCGCGGTCGCCCTGGCCCTGTGCGGGCCCGCGGCCTACGCCGCCCCCGCCGCGGCGGGGGACACGCAGCCGCTCCCCGGCGAGGCGCAGCCCGCCGGCGGGGAGTCCGGCGCCCAGGACGAGGCCGCCCAGGCCGAAACCGCCCAGGCCGACGGGGGCCAGGCGGAGGCCGCGCAGTCCGATGGGGCCACTGCCGTCTCGCTGTCTTATTCCGCCCACGTCTCCAATATCGGCTGGATGGGCGCCGTCGCCGGCGGCGAGACCGCCGGCACGACCGGCAGGGGGCTCCCCCTCGAGGCGCTGCGCCTCGTCCTGTCCGACGCCTCGACCGGCGAGCCCCTCGGCGCCGACGCCCTGTCCGTCGAGGCCCACGTCTCGGGCGTCGGCTGGCAGGCCGCCGTCGGCAACGGCGGCACCGCC
>CBCTTO010000019.1:0-28898 GCA_965149855.1 uncultured Collinsella sp. | reverse complement strand
CGAGCGTGGATTTTCTCCCACTTTGAGCGTTCGAGTGCGCTCTAAACGGGAGAAAATCCACGCTCATGAATGTGACAAAGGGACTACCCCTTTGCCACATCCGGGACTGGCCCTAGACCGGCTTGACCTCCAGCTTTATCCCTTCGGCGCAGGAGTCGCCCAAAACATCCGAAAGGGCCCAGGTCGCATATAGCGGCAAATAGAGAACCGCTCCGTTGCGCTCAACGTTGCCTCTCGAGAAAACAATCCCGAGCCTTACGCCATATTCAGCCGTATCAAGCACATGACCGAGCGCAGCGTGCGCGTGGTAATAGGAGCCCGATTTAACCTCGATCGGAACAGCCGTCCCATCCGGTCCATCGACCACAAAGTCCACTTCGCCGCGCTTTTTTGTCTGATAGTAGTAAAGCTGGCGATTTTGGGCAGCTAGCTGCTGGGCCACCACGTTTTCGTAAATGCCGCCCAGATTGGGCTCTTTGCTATCAAGATACGCCGCTTGGGCGACTCCAACGGGGTAGCGCGCCATCAACATGCCCGTATCCGATTGATATAGCTTGAACTGCGATGGCCGTGCCGTCTTGAGCAGGGGCGATTTTGGCTCGGTTACGATATCGGCTTTGAGAGCAACGCCGGCATCGACAAGCCATACAAAATCTCGCTGATACTTCTCGTAGTGAGCCTTGGGGTCAATGGAATTGAGCACGAAGCGCTTGTTTTCGCCCTCGAGCATAATAGGGAGCTGATCGTAGATGCTCTGCACCTGCAGGGCTCGCCCGCTTGCATACTTGGAGATATCCCGCCGGTACTGTTCGTTGAGCTCTGACTGCAGCTGACGAACAGAGGCAAGGTCGCCCTGTGTGTCAAGGAAACGCTGCACGACCTCCGGCATTCCGCCGACAACGGTATAGGTCCTGAAGTTTGCCATCATCGCGTCATGAATGTAATCAGGAATGGGCCTCTCGCTGATACACGCGTCACGTATCGTTTGGCGAGCCCCCTCGCTCACCCCGGTTGCCCAGCAAAACTCCTCAAAATCGAGCGGGAACATCCTAAGCTCGTGGACATACCCCACGGGATAGGACCTGACGCCCTTGAACTGGGTCCCGAGCATTGACCCCGAAAACGCCCAGCGGCACCTCCCGTCCTCTACAAGGAACTTTGCCATCGTCATGATGTCGGGGGCCTCTTGGACCTCATCGATAAACACGAGCGTTTTGCCTGGCGCAATCGACTTTCCCGAAAGAAGCGTCACCCTGCTGATGAAATCATCGGCATTCCGCGCCTCGAGAAGAGCATCTTTTGCCTGGCGATTTTCCATGAGATTGAGCTCGATGTAGGTTGCATGGCTGGCTTTGCCAAATGCGCGAATCGAATAGCTTTTGCCGATCTGGCGAGAACCCGTGATGAATAAGGCCTTTTGCTCGGCAGACTTCAGCCAACGCTCCAGCTCTGCCGCTATTTTCCTGCGCAGCATAGGCTCTCCCCTCAGTGTCATCAAATGAAATGCAAAGTTTTATGCGCTTAATTATCGATGAAATGTAGGATTTTTAGAACCTAAAATCGGATGAAATGCAGAGATTTAGGATTATAAGCAAAAAGAAGGGGCAGCCCCGGCGAATGTGACAAAGGGACTGTCCCTTTGTCACATTGCGCTCGACTACTCGTCGACGATCTCGGCAAGCCAGACGTTCAGCGTATCGACCTCGGGGCAGCAGAACTTTGCCGTACCGGGCTCGTTGCCAGGCACGGTTCCGCCATAGCGCAGGATATCGATATAGGGAAAGCCCACATGGCAGGCCATGGCACACATCTTGCCGCGGTCTCGGTCGAAGTCAAAAACGTCGCCCGGCTTGTGACCATGGTGGCAGCGGCACGCACCCAGCTGGTCCACGCAGCTCACGCGGATGCGCGGACGCTTGCCCCGCGGCGCGCCGAGCGGCTTGTTCTCGCCCGCAGGCTTGGCGCCGCCCTCGCCAGCATTACTCATGGTCAATCACATCCAGGCAGGCCTCGATGGGAAGGCCAGCCGACTTGTCCTCTTGGTCGGCATTGCGCTCGATAAGCTCAGCCACCACGCGCATGGCATCGGACGTCGCGCGTTGCAAACTCCAACCTGCCATAACGCGGCCGACGAGCACCGCCGAGAACGTGTCACCCGTGCCCGGGAAATAGACCGGGATCAGGTCGAAGGGAATCGTGAAGTACTCCCCCGCCACATGGTCGTAACCGATGACGACATTCGCACCGTCGACCACAGCGCTCGTAATGACCACCGACTTGGCGCCCAGGGCACGCACGGCATCCACAAGAGTGCGGCCCTCATCGGGCATGATTTGCTCGGCAATGGGCGTATCGGTGAGCAGGCACGCCTCGGTGTAGTTTGGCACCGCATAGTCGGCGCACTCGAGCAGGCTGCGCATGAGACCGATCGTGGACTCGGGCACGCCGGCGTAGAGCTTGCCGTTGTCGCCCATGATGGGGTCGACGAACACCTTGGTACCCTTTTGCGCGCGACGGTGGCAGAAGTCCGAAATGATGCGCGTCTCTTCCTCGGTCACGATAAAGCCGGTAGAGATGGCGTCGAACTCAAAGCCGAGCTCCTCCCAGATGGCGAGGCTCTGGCGCACGTACTCGGTGGTGTCGTGGATGTAGAACTTGGGATAGTTGAGCGTATCGGACACAAGTGCCGTCGGCAGGTTGTGGATGCGGTAGCCCATGTGCGACAGCACCGGCAGCATGGCGGAAAGCGCGACCTTGCCGTAGCCGCACATATCGTTGATCAGCAGCAGCTGAGTGTTCTTCATGAGGGTCTCCCTTGGTTCGGGCACGGCGCAGCAGCGCCATAGTGCGACTAAGTTTAGCGCAGGGAGCGTTTGCAGCGTCGAGCCGTTACGCGGTTTGGTAAAACCGCGTAACCACTAGTTTGGTACCTTGACAATCAATCTATGCGCTCCTAAATTAGTTAGGCACAAAACAATTTCTCTACCTAACTAAGGAAAGGAGCGAAGCTTAGATATGTGTGTTGAAGCACTCGTCCTTCCGCATGAGCCCGGCGGTGACCCGTCGCAACCGGTAGACATACCCGAAGCGGTCAGCGCTGAAGACAAACTCGCCAAGCGCATCCTGAGCGGCCTGGGCTTTTGCGGCCATTACATGCATTTTCATGGCGGAGGCGTGTCCGGCAAGGCGCCCATCATCTGCCTACTGGCCAAGCAGCCCGGCGGCGAGATGTCGCAGCAGGAACTCGGCATGCACTTTGACCTCAAGCCGGGGTCGCTTTCCGAGATCCTGTCCAAGCTCGAGGTCAACGGCCTCATCGAGCGCAGCCGTAACCCCAAGGATCGACGACAACTCACCATTCGCTTGACCGAAACCGGCCGGGAAAACGCCCGCATCGACCAGGCGGCCCGCATCCGCTTTAGAGAACGGGCCTTTAGCGCGCTCACCCACGACGAGCGCGAGGACCTCGCCGAAATGCTCGAGAAAATCCGTGTAACCTGGGAGGAACTGGATGATTAAAACCCTCATGGGCAGCATCCGCGACTATATGAAAGTCACTGTTGCCACGCCATTGCTCGTGCTTGGCGAGGTGCTCTGCGAGATGCTGATTCCATTTATCACCGCCAACCTGATCGACGCCATCAAAGACGGCACCACCGTAGCCGAGATGCTTCCCACCGCGGGCTTTTTGGTGCTCATCGCGCTGACATCGCTGGCTTTTGGCGCCGCTGCCGGCGTCACCTGCAGCCACGCGAGTTGCGGCTTCGCCAAGAACCTGCGTCACGACCTGTTCTACAAAATCCAGACGTTCAGCTTTGCCAACATCGATGAGTTCTCGAGCTCCTCGCTCGTCACGCGTCTGACCACCGACATCAACAACGTGCAGCAGGCCTTTATGATGATCATCCGTATCGCCGTGCGCGCGCCGCTGGTATTGATCTTCGCCTTTACCATGGCATTTATCATGGGCGGCAGCGTCGCCATGGTCTACCTGGTCATCATTCCGCTGCTGGGCTTTGGGCTGTTCTTTATCATCTTTAAGGTGCGTCCCATCTTCTCGCGCGTGTTCCACAAGTACGACGCCCTTAACGAGTCCGTCGAGGAAAACGTCACCGGCATGCGCGTGGTCAAGAGCTACGTGCGCGAAGACTTTGAGAAGGAGAAGTTCGCGACCGCCGCACGCGACGTCCAGATGGACTTCACCCGCGCCGAGAAGCTGCTTGCCTTTAACAACCCCATGATGAACATCTGCGTCAACGGCGCGTTTGTCGTCATCATCTACCTGGGCTCCAAGCTCATCATCACGAGCCAGGGCACGCTGTTCGACGTGGGCCAGCTCTCCTCGATCTTTACCTATGGCTTCCAAATCCTCATGAGCCTGATGCAGCTATCGATGATCTTTGTCATGGTGACCATGGCCGACGAATCGGCGCACCGCATCACCGAGGTGCTAGCCGCCGAGCCCACGATCGCCGATCCCGCCGAGCCCGTGCTCGAGGTTGCCGACGGTTCCATCGACTTTGACCACGTGAGCTTTAAGTATTCCGCGCATGCGAAGCGCCAGGCGCTCGACGATATCGACCTGCACATTAAGAGCGGCGAGACCATCGGCATCATCGGCGGCACCGGCTCGGCCAAGTCCACGCTTGTAAACCTCATCGCCCGCCTGTACGACGCCACCGAGGGCACCGTGCGCGTGGGCGGCATGGACGTGCGCGACTACGACTTGGACGCCTTGCGCCACCAAGTGGCCATGGTGCTACAGAAAAACGTGCTGTTTAGCGGCACCATCGCCGAGAATCTGCGTTGGGGCGACCCGAACGCCACCGACGAGGAAGTCCGCGAGGCGGCACACCTGGCCTGCGCCGATGAGTTTGTCGACGGCTTCCCCAAGGGCTACGACACCTGGATCGAGCAGGGCGGCTCCAATGTTTCCGGCGGTCAGAAGCAGCGCCTGTGCATTGCGCGTGCCCTGCTGCGTCGCCCCAAGATCTTGATCTTGGACGACTCCACCAGCGCCGTCGACACCAAGACCGACGCCAAGATCCGCGCAGGGTTGGCAAGCTATCTGCCCAACACGACCAAGCTCATCATCGCCCAGCGCATCAGCTCCGTGCAGGACGCAGACCGCATCATCGTCATGGAGGGCGGCCGTATCGCGCAGATCGGTAACCACGACGAGCTGCTCAAGACGAGCGAGATCTACCGCGAGACCTTTACCTCGCAAAACAAGATGTCTGCCGAGGCCGACACCGAGGTATCCGTACCGCAAGCTCAAACCCAGGAAGGAGGCGAGGCACATGAGTAAGGCAACGACCGCCGAGCGCGCGCTCAACCGCAAGGGTGGCACCATGTCGCGCCTCATCAAGACGCTCTTTGGCTTCTACCCCGTGCTTTTGCCCCTCGTCGTCGTCGGCGTGGTGCTCTGCGCCATCATCAACTCCATCGGCGCGACCTTCCTTCAGAGCGCCCTGCAGATTATTAGCGAATCGTGGCAGTCGGGCGATTGGGAAGCTGCACAGCCCAAGATCGCACAGCTCGTGACCACCCTCGCCTGCATCTACGGCGTCGGCATCCTGTCCTCGCTCTTCTGGAACCGCGCCATGGCCATCGTCACGCAGGGCTCGCTCGAGAAGCTGCGCGAGAAGATGTTCAACCGCATGCAGGACCTGCCGATTCGCTACTTCGACACGCACCAGCGCGGCGACATCATGAGCCACTACACCAACGACATCGACACGCTGCGCCAGATGATCAGCCAGTCGCTGCCCAACCTGCTCATGACGACCATCGTCATCGTCACGGTGTTCTTTATCATGCTGTACTACAGCGTGTGGATGTGCCTGGTCATCGTGGCCGGCGTCGTCTTTATGACCTTTATGACCAAGCTGCTCGGCTCCAACTCCGCGCGCTTCTTTATTGCGCAGCAGACCGAGCTCGGCGTGGTCGAGGGCCATATCGAGGAAGTCATGAACGGCCAGAAGGTCGTCAAGGCATTCTGCCACGAGTCTGCCGCCGAAGCCGATTTTGACGAGCGCAACGAAAAGCTCTTCGAGGTCTCGCAGAAGGCCAACATGTACGCCAACATCCTCATGCCCATCCTTATGAACCTGGGAAACCTGCTCTACGTGCTGGTCGCACTGGCAGGCGGCATTTTCCTGGCGCTGGGCGTGCCCAACCTGAGCATCTCGGGCATGGCACTGTCCATCGCCGTCGTGGTGCCGTTCCTCAACATGACCAAGCAGTTCTGCGGACAGATCGGCCAGATCTCGCAGCAGATCAACGCCGTGGTCATGGGCCTCGCCGGCGCCGACCGTATCTTTGAGCTCATCGACGAGGAGCCCGAAGCCGACGAAGGCTATGTGACGCTCGTCAACGCTCAGGTGAACCCCGACACCTGGCAGCTCGAGGAGGCCGACCACCACACCGGCATGTGGGCGTGGAAACATCCGCACCGCGCAACCGGCGAGATCGAGTACGTGCCGCTGCGCGGCGACCTGGTCATGGACAACGTCGACTTTGGCTACACGCCCGACCACGAGGTGCTGCACGGCGTGTCCGTGTTTGCCAAGCCGGGCCAGAAGGTCGCGTTTGTCGGCGCCACCGGTGCCGGCAAGACGACCATCACCAACCTCATCAACCGCTTCTACGACATCGCCGACGGCAAGATCCGCTACGACGGCATCAACGTCAACAAGATCCGCAAGGCCGATCTGCGCCGCTCGCTGGGCGTTGTGCTGCAGGACGTGAACCTGTTCACCGGCACCGTGATGGACAACATCCGCTACGGCAACCTGGACGCCACCGACGAGGAGTGCATCGCGGCGGCCAAGCTCGCGGGCGCGAACGACTTTATCACCCGCCTGCCCGACGGCTACGACACCATGCTCACCGGCAACGGCGCGCAGCTGTCGCAGGGCCAGCGCCAGTTGATCTCGATCGCACGCGCCGCCGTCGCCGATCCGCCGGCGATGATCCTGGACGAGGCCACGTCGAGCATTGATACCCGCACCGAGGCCATCGTGCAAGCCGGCATGGACAAGCTCATGGAGGGCCGCACGACGTTTGTCATCGCGCACCGCCTGTCCACCGTGCGCAACTCCGACGCGATCATCTGTCTGGATCACGGCCGCATCATCGAGCGCGGCAACCACGACGAGCTGATCGCCAAGCGCGGGTATTACTACCAGCTCTATACCGGAGCGTTTGAGCTGGAGTAGTTCGGCTCGCCGAGATGGCCGATTTGCCGCTCATTCGTCGGGCATGACCCCAAGGTCAATGCCCTCCTCTTTCGGAGCAAATCGACTCATCTCAACGACCCAAACACAATGCACCGCAACGAATAAAGCCTCCGCAGCACGCATGAGCTGCGGAGGCTTTTCTATGATCTTCGTTACAAGCTTACCGTTCCTCGCGTTGCGGCCCGGCCGCCTCGGCTGTCTTTACGCGGTTCTTGTCGATGTACATGTTTTTGTCGGCCTGGGAAAAGAGCTCGCGCATCGTAGGCGGTTCATCAAAATCACTGGAAAGCGCGTAGCCCACCGCATAGCTGATAGGCATGTCGGGATGAGCCTCGGAATACTCGTTCACGTTCGCACGAACCCGAGCGAGACAGGACTCCACGGCAGCTCGATCGACATCCCACAGCACCGCGATAAACTCATCGCCACCGTCGCGGCCCACAAAGCAGGTCTCGGACGCCACGCACCCCAGCTGCTGGGCAAAAGAACGGATGTATTCGTCGCCCTTCTCGTGGCCGAAGTTGTTATTGACCGTATGCAGATTGTTAAGGTCGAAGACGCACACCGCAACGGGCGCCTCCGCGGAGACAGGCCGCTCCTGCCCCAAGATCTCCTCGCACTTGTTCTTGTTGGGCAGTCCCGTGGCTTCGTCGAGATAGACTTTGCTCTGCAGCTCGCGATTGAGCGCGGCAGTGCGCACCGCGCGAGCAAGTTCAACCGCAAAGGTCGCCACCAAACCAACGATATCGATGATCACCAGACCCTCGAGACGATTGAGTGCCGTAGCCTTCTCCTGGGAATAGTCCTCTGCGAGTCGTGTGGCATCGTCACAAATACCAAAGAACTCCTCGCTCATGGCGATGATATCGGTGTTCTCGTAACCGACTTCGCGCACGTGGATGATCTCGGCGCAAAGCTCATCAAAATAGTTTGCAAGCTCGGTCATCTTTGCCTGATACTCATCGTCGTCGAGACGGACGAGGTTGAGGACGTCACTTCCGCAACGCAAACCGTTGATGTATGAATCCACGGCTTTGAGCAGGTCATCTTGAGGCTGGCCCGCGTCCTCGAGCTTAACGATTCGCTGCGTGGTACCGCGCACCAGACCGGCGTAGTTGACTACGCGCGCCGTGCCCTGGATATCGGAGACGAGCAGCATAACATTGATGAAGAAGAAGATGAGAACTGCCGTGAGCACCATCATGAGCAGGCGCACCGCCCGGCTGGCTTTCTTGGCGACAGAGGTATTCACAAGTTCACTCCCCCAAATGACAAAAGTGCAGGTAGCACGCAGTGTGCTGAAATTCACGTGAGGTCAACTCTACCAGATGATTTTTCTAGGACGGGGATTAAAGAATCATCGACACGATAGCTATTTGAGAAGTTGTGCCATGGCGTTGACGAATTTCTGGACTTGGAGGGTTGGCTCGAGCGGATAGTGCAAAAAGACCGGCACCTCTCGCCCGCACAGGAACGGCACGCCCACAAAGGCCGGGTGCACGCCCGACCATGCGCCGCAGGTAAGCACCGCATCGCCCTTTTCCTCCGCCTCGTTAAAGAGCGCAAAGTCGAAGCTATCCACATCGATCACGTCCACGCCGCCGTCGGCCAAAAGGTCGATGCGCAGGCTGTCCATGGCGTCGTTGCCGTGGCGCAGTACGCGCAGACGCATACCCTCCAAGTCGGCGACCGTAATGCGATTCTTGCGCGTCAACGGGCTCGTGCGCGGCAGGTCGATATAAAACGGCACGTTGACAATGCGGAGCTTTTGACAGGTGTCGCCCCAGCGCGGGGTCGAAAAACTCGACTGCACCACATCGACCTCGCGGCCCAAGCTGCGCATGACTGTCTCGCGCTCGTCGTAGAGGTCGCTTACCGGCACGATCTCAAATCGCAGCGACGGCTCCAGATCGTGGATGCCCGTCCACATCGACAGCGTTTGGCGCCCCGGACACATCATCGACACGCCCAGGCGCACGGCACCGCCATCGCCCGCCGCGCGCCGGGCACGGCGCAGCGCGTCCTCGGACTGCCGCATGATCGAGCGCGCATCGTCCACCAGCAGTGCGCCGGCCGGCGTCACCTTGACGCCCGAGTGCGAGCGTTCGAACAGCGTGATGCCGAACTCGGCCTCGAAGCCCGACACCTGCTTGACGAGCGCCGGAGTCGACACGCGCAATTTTGCCGCCGCACGCGAGAAGCTTCCCAGCTCCGCGGCGGCCGATATGGCCTCAAGTCGTCGATCGTACACGTCAATCTCCCGTTTTCGCGCCCGTGGCCGCATGGTGCCACAGGGGGTTGTTTTCGCAGGTCACGCGCTCAATTGAGAATAAACTGCATCGCACAGTGTAAACCTACGGTTAACGCCATTCTAACAAATATGCAATTCACCTGCGCAAATGCAAAGCATACGATAACCTGCGAAAACCACGTGGGTCGGTTAATGGAAGCGACCCACAGGGAGGCACAAGAAGGGAAGTTCCTATGAGCAACTGGCTTAAGCTCGAGGGCGATGTCTGCGCCGTGACTGGCGCGCTCGGCGGTATGGGCGTCGAGATTTGCCGCGAGTTCGCCCGCAATGGCGCCAACGTCGTCCTGCTCGATCTGGACGAGGAGAAGGTCAAGGCCGCTGCCGCCGACCTCGCTGCCGAGTTTGGCATCCACGCCGAGGGTTACAAGATGAACGCCACCGACGAGGCCGAGGTTCAGGCAGCCGTTGACGCCACCATCGCCGACTTCGGCCGCGTCGACGTTCTCGTCAACACCGCCGGCATCCTGCGCTTCGCAGCTATGGAAGACCTGCCGCTCTCCGACTGGAACGAGGTCATCAACGTCAACCTCACCGGTTACTTCATCACCTCGCAGCGCTTTGGTCGCGAGATGATCAAGGCCGGCCAGGGTCGCCTGGTGCACATCTCGACCGTTGCCAGCCACTCCCCCGAGACGTTCTCGGGCGTGTACAGCTCCACCAAGGCGGGCGTCAACATGATGTCCAAGATGCTGGCTGCCGAATGGGGCCCCTACGGCGTCCGCTCCAACTGCGTCGAGCCTTGCTTCGTTAAGACCCCGATGTCGGCCAACTTCTACGCCGACCCCGAGGTCGAAAAGAGCCGCAGCCGCCTGATCGCCACGCGCCGCATCGGCGAGGTCAGCGATATCGCCAACGCCGTCATGTTCCTGGCGTCCAAGCGCTCGGACTTTACCACCGGCGACGCCATCAAGGTCGACGGCGGCTTCTCCAACATGATGGGCGACCTCACCGCCAAGCCCGGCGGCCGTCGCGCCTATGCCGACAACTACCTTAAGAACAAGGGTGTCGAGCTCTGGTCCGATGAGTCCGGCGTCGCCAAGCCGACTGACCAGTAAACCAACCCGACAGGGAGGACCCGCAGACACGCCTGTTCCTCCCCCGTATCGATTAGAAAGAGTCCAATGGCTTCCACCAACTCCAACAAGGGTCGCGCTGTCGTGCTTTCCGCCGCGTGCGTCACCATGTTCTTCATCAGCTCCATCGCGCTGTATTCCGTCGTGAGCAAGAACCTGCTCGCCGTCTACCCCGAGTGGTCCAGCGCTCTTACCTGGGCCTTCCCGGTCTTTCAGACCATCATGGCCGTGACGGGCATCTTCGCCGGCCGCATCTCCGATAAGATCGGCCCGCGCAACGTCGTGATCGCCGCCGCCGTGTGCTACGGCCTGGGCTGGTTCATGTCCGGTACCGTCACCGAGCCGTGGCAGTTCTACCTGTGGTTCTCGCTCGTCGCCGCCATCGGCAACGGCCTGGGCTACAACCCGGCGCTCACCACCGGCCAAAAGTGGTTCATCGACAAGAAGGGTCTCGCCTCCGGCATCACCCTGGCCGCTTCGACCGCCGGCCCCGCCGTGCTGTCCCCGGTGCTCGCCTCGCTGCTCATCCCGAGCCTGGGCATCTTTGGCGCCCTTAAGGCGCTCGGCGTCATTTTCTTTGTGACAATCGCCGCCTCCGCCCTGTTCCTGAAGGCCCCCGAGGCCGGCTGGCTGCCCGAGGGCTTCGAGGCCCCCAAGGGTGGCGCACATGCCGGCACCTTCGGCGACCTCACCCCGGGCGAGATGGTCAAGACCCCGCGCTTCTGGGTCCTCATCGTCACCTTCGCCTTTGCCGCCACCGCGGGCACCCTGCTCGTGGGCAAGGTTGCCTCCATCGCCGCCGTCCAGCTCTTCGCCGACCCCACGAGCGCCGCGGCCGTCGCCCTCGGCGGCGTGGTCGTCTCCGTCAACACCTGCGCCAACCTGGTCGGCCGTCTGTCCTTTGGCCAGATCATCGACAAGCTCGGCGCCTATAAGTCGCTGCTCATCAGCCTTGTCGTCACCATCGTCGCACTCGTCATCATGTCGATGAGCTTTACGCAGAGCATGTTCTTTGTGGCGCTCGCCCTGCTCGGCTTTAGCTTTGGCGCCCTGCTCGTCATCTACCCGCCGCTCACCGGTGGCGCCTTTGGCACCAGCAACATCGGCGTCAACTACGGCATCATGTTTTTGGGTTATGCCGCTTCCACCTGGATCAGCCAGCCCATCACCGCCGTGCTGTATCACGCCGAGGCCGGCAGCGCCGCCTACCAGCAGTCCTTCTACGGCGCCATTGTGATCGCCGCCATCGCCGTCGTGCTCACCGTCTACATGATGGTCTCCGACAGCAAGAAGAAGTCCGCCTAGTTTTACCGATGCGACAAAGGGACAGCCCCTTTGTCGCATCCCACCGGTCACCAGTATTAAGGAGTCGAAATGTCTGAGCTCAACCCCGTCCGCATTGCCGTTATCGGCGCCGGCGCCATGGGCCGCAACCACATCCGCTTTGTCACCGAGGAACCCGAGGCCGAACTCGTCGCCATCGCCGACGCCTTTGAGGGCGCTCGCGCCACGGCCGAGGCCGCCGGCGTGCCGTTTTACACCGATCCCGCCCAGATGATGGACGAGGTCAAACCCGAGGCCGTCATTATCGCCACCCCCAACGACTTGCACCTGGGCGTTGCCCGCGAGGCTGTGAAGCGCAATATCGTGCCGTTGATCGAAAAGCCGATCTCCAACGATCTCGAGGATGCCCAGGCCTTCGCCGCCGAGGCCGAGACCGCCGGCGTGCCCGTGCTCGTAGGTCAGCACCGTCGCCACAACCCCTTCGTCAACAAGGCCAAGGAGATCATCGAGTCCGGCGAGCTGGGCAAGCTCACCGTGTCGAGCTTCCACTACATGATCTATAAGAATGACGAGTATTTCGATGTCGAGTGGCGCCGCAAGAAGGGTGCCGGCCCGATCCTGGTCAACCTGGTTCACGACGTCGACCTGCTCCGCTATCTGCTGGGCGAGCCTGTTGCCGTCCAGGGTATGCAGTCCAGCGCCGCCCGCGGTTTTGAGACCGAGGACTCCGCCGTGGTCAACGTCCGTTTTGCCGATGGCGCGCTCGCAAGCATGACCATCTCCGACGCCACCGCCAGCCCCTGGAACTGGGAGGCAACCGCTCGCGAGGATCCGCAGTACCGCCCCTTCGACGCCGACGCCTACTTTATCGGCGGCACTAAGGGCGCCCTGTCGCTGCCCCGCCTGCACCAGTTCTCCTACGACGGCGCCTCTAACTGGCACAAGCCGCTGCAGATGGAGATTCCGGCCGTCGACCCGGCACTGCCGCACAAGATGCAGCTCAAGCACTTTGTGAAGGTTGTCCGCCGCGAGGTCGAGCCCGTCGTGACCCCCGCCGATAACGTCAAGACGCTCACGCTTCTCAACGCCATCAAGGAGGCCGCCGAGACCGGCCAGCTCGTCGAGCTGTAATACTTTAGGGCGGGTCGCGGCAAACTCCTATGCCGAACCCCTCGGCCCGCCACCAACAAGCCCCTCTTCTTCGCCCCGCGAGCAGCCTCCTGCCCGCGGGGCATTTTGCTACCTTGCCGACGATTTTTCTGGGGCGGGGGCCATTTTGCGCCTCAGTCTGATTCGTTCGCCACGAAATGAGCCTATCTACTACGTTTAACCGATCGCCCTTAACCATGCCAAATTTCGCGAAATAAAAACCGCAGGTAGACGACTTGCCGATTTTCGGAAAAACCAGGCATGGTCAGCCCCTACGGGTAAAACGTAGTAGATAGGCCGTTTTCGTGGCGCGGCCCCAAAACAGCCTTTTGGGACGGGTGGTATCCTTGGTAGCCCTGTGTCGCAAACGCACCTTAAACGCAAGGAGTCCCATGGATCTTATCGCCCAGCTCGCCCGCGAGCTCAACCTTAAGGCCGCCAACGTCGAGGCAGCCGTCAAGCTCATCGACGAGGGCAACACCATCCCCTTTATCTCGCGCTACCGCAAGGAAGCCACGGGTGGCATGGACGACGTCGCCCTGCGCGCGCTCGACGAGCGCCTGTCCTACCTGCGCAATCTTGAACAGCGCAAAGAGGACGTCATTCTGCTCATCGACGCCCAGGGCAAACTTACGCCCGAGCTCGAACAGCAAATTCGCGAGGCCACGCAGCTCCAGCGTGTCGAGGACCTCTACAAGCCCTACCGCAAAAAGCGCATGACCCGCGCACAGAAGGCCCGCGAGGCAGGCCTGGAGCCACTTGCCAACATGGTCATCATGCAGGCCTCGGCCAAGGGCAGCGCGCTCGACGCCGCCGCGGCATACGTCAACGAGGAAGCCGGCTTCGACACGCCCGAGAAGGCGCTCGCCGGCGCGGCGGACATCGTGGCCGAGACGGTGGCCGAGGACCCCGAGAACGTCGCCGACCTGCGTGCCTTTACGCAAAGCACCGCAGACATCGTCGTCGAGGCCACCGACCCCACCGAGAAGACCCCCTACGAGCCGTACTACAGCTATGATGAGCCGCTGCGCCGTATACCCAACCACCGCGTGCTGGCTATCGACCGCGGTGAGCGCGAGGGCAAGCTCCGCGTGCGCGTGAACGTCGACGGCGCCGCCGCCACGGCACGCCTCGGCAGCCGTTGGCCCCGACGCCAGGGCGTCTTCGCGCCCGTCTTTGACGCCGCCATCGCCGACGGCTACAAGCGCCTCATGGCCCCCTCGCTGGAGCGCGAGGCCCGCGCCAAACTCACCGTCCGTGCGCAGACCGAGGCCATCAATGTCTTTGCCAAGAATCTCGAGGGCCTGCTCTCGGCACGCCCCGTGCGCGGCGCCCGCGTGCTCGCGCTCGATCCGGGCTACCGCACCGGCTGCAAGGTCGCCGTCATGGACGAGACCGGCAAGCTGCTCGACCACGGCGTGGTCTATCCCACCAAGCCGCGCCACGACGTCGCCGGCACCAAGCGCGAGCTCGCCCGCCTCGTCAAAAAGGACAGCGTCAACACCATCGTCATCGGCAACGGCACCGCCAGCCGCGAGACCGAGGAAGTCGTCTCGGAGTTCATCGCCGAGCAGGCGCCTGAGCTGCGATACACCATCGTCAACGAGGCCGGCGCATCGGTGTACTCCGCCTCCGAGCTCGCCAGCCAGGAGTATCCCGATCTGGACGTCACCGTGCGTGGCGCCATGAGCCTGGGCCGCCGTCTACAGGACCCGCTGGCAGAGCTCGTCAAGATCCCGCCCCAGTCCATCGGCGTTGGCCAGTACCAGCACGACCTTGACCAGGCCGAGCTTTCGCGCACCCTGGGCCATGTGGTGGAGGACGTCGTCAACCGCGTGGGCGTCGACGTGAATACCGCGAGCGCAAGCCTGCTGGGATACGTATCGGGCATCACGCCGAGCGTGGCCAAAAACATCGTGGCCTACCGCGAGGAAAACGGTGCCTTTACCGATCGCCGCCAGCTTAAGAAGGTCCCCAAACTAGGACCCAAGGCATACCTCAACGCCGCGGGCTTCCTGCGCATCAGCGGCGGCAAGAACCCGCTCGACGCGACGAGCGTCCACCCCGAGAGCTACGAGGTAGCCACGGCCGTCCTTGAGCGCGCAGGCGTGGCGGCAAGCGAGCTTAGCCGCGGCGGCGTGCCCGACATCGAGCGCCGTCTGGGCAGTATCTCGGCGCTGGCAAGTGACCTGAACTGCGGCACCCTCACGCTCATCGACATCGTCAACGAGCTCAAGAAGCCCGGCCGCGACCCGCGCGACGACGCGCCCGAGGTGGTCTTTAGCCGCTCGGCGCTTTCCATCGACGACCTGGAACCCGGCATGGAGCTCAAGGGGACGGTGCGCAACGTCGTCGACTTTGGCGCGTTCGTCGACGTGGGCGTGCACCAGGACGGCCTCGTGCATATCTCCAAGCTGGCCAATCGCTTTGTCAAGCACCCGAGCGACGTGGTGCGCGTCGGCGACACGGTCAAGGTGTGGGTAGAAAAGGTCGATCGCGACCGCAAGAAGATCTCGCTCACCATGGTGCAGGGAAAGTAAACCGCCAGAGCAAAGGTACCCCCTGTAGCGATGTGCAAAATCGCGAGTATTCTGCAAATTCCACCGTTCCGGATGCCCCTCAGAGACGAAAAAGCAAAAAACAGCCCCCGTTTTAGCGTCGTCAGAGCCAAAACGGGGGCTGTTCCGTGCTTCACCCAACTGGTAAAAACCTTTACCTTGCTGAATACTCTCGATTTTGCACGGCGCAGGCGGGGGTACCTTTGCCCACGGCAGGATATGGAAGCCAAGCGCCAACTTGCTGGCAAGCTCGTGCCGGCAGCCCCGGCCTTTCCTTTGCCTAGCGCGACCCTCGCGAAGCGCGTGAGCGATAGGGAAAGGAAAGGCCGGGGCGAGCAGCCCGCGGCGTAGCCAGTGTTCGCGTTACGGCAGAATATGGAAGCCCAAAGCGGCGATATCCTTGGCAAAACCGCGCACGGTATCGAGCGAGACCTCGTACGGGTCGCGACCAATGTTCTTGCGCTTGGCCAGGATGCTGTTGGGCACCGTGATGATATGGCAACCGCAGGCCTCGGCCTGGTAAATGTTGATGAGCTCGCGCGTGGATGCCCACAGGACCTCGCAGCTGGGCTTGGCGGCGGCCTTCTTGACCGACTCCGTCATAAACGGAATGGGATCGACGCCGGTATCGGCGATGCGGCCGGCAAAGAGCGAGATGATGGACGACGTCTCGGCGTCAACGGCCTCGACCATCTCGTCGACCTGCTTAGGCGTAAAGATGGTAGTGACGTTAACCTTGATGCCGTCGGCCGAAAGCTTGCGGACCAGCTCGGCGGTGGACTCGCCCTTGGTGGTCACGCACGGAATCTTGACGTAGACGTTCTCGGCCCAGGTAGCGATCTCGCGGGCCTCGACCTCCATGGTCTCGACGTCGTCGGCAAAGACCTCAAACGAGACGGACACATCGGTGATGTGGGTCAAGACCTCTTTGGCAAACGCGCGGTAATCCGTCACGCCGCCCTTCTTCATAAGGGACGGGTTGGTCGTGAAACCCTGAACGTTGCCGTTCTCGTACATGTCGAGCATGCCCTCGAGGTTTGCACCGTCAGCGAACACCTTGATTGCCATCTGCCTGATTCCTTTCGCTTGCACATGGGCGTTAAACTGCTAAACACTTTACCTACGTTTATCAAGGCGTGAGCTGCGGTTTTTTATCTTCTCGGCGAACGGTATAAACACCTCAGTGTTTGGATTGATAAATCGATTGAGCATGCAAAAGCGAAGAGTCGCAGTTTGAGCAAACGTCAGAACGCGGGATTCATTAGATGAGGCCGAAATGCTGCATCGCTGTGACGGTACCGTCGTGTGCGACATCGTCGGTCACGTAGTCGGCGACTGCTTTGACCTCGGGCATGGCGTTACCCATGGCCACGGCTGTCTCGACGGCGGCGAGCATGCCCAGGTCGTTGCCCGAATCGCCAAAGCCAAAGGTGCGCGCATTTCCCTCGCGGCCCAGATACGCCAGCGCTCGCGCCACGCCCACGCCCTTGTCAATGCCCTTGGGGCTCAGCTCGCGATTCTGGCCACCGGTGTTGCACAGCTCAAACTCGCAATCGATAAAGCCGTCATCATTGGCTACGCGAGCCAAACTGGGCACATTGAGGCATACCTTGCCCACGCGCAGACTGCCGTCGACGCGCATCTCCTCGGCGTTGTGCACCACAGAAGTGCCGATCAGAGACGACTGCTCAACACCCGCGGGTTCCAGGGCAAAAGTAGCCACGTTGGTCTCGAAAAAGGCCTCAATCCCTGCCGCGGCCATACGGCGCGCAAGCTCCTCGATAACGTGCTCGTCAAAGCAGTCCTCATGCACCACGCGGCCCTCGACCTCGAGCGTCGCTCCCGCCATGGCAACGACACCCGCCGGGTTCAGCGCGCGCAGGCCATCGGCGATCAGCCACAAGGGACGACCCGTGCAGATAAATGCCTGGTGACCCGCATTGCGCAGGCGATGAAACGCCTCGATCACCGCCTGCGAGGGGCGAACCGCCGAAAAGTCCTTGTCGGTCATGTTGTCGGGATCGAACGACGTCAGCGTGCCGTCCACGTCAAAAAAGAGCACGGCAGAATCGGGGCACGCATCAATCATATGGGTTCCTTTCGTGGGCGAGAGTAAACGAAGCATCCATCATATAATGGAGCGACGCAACCAGAGAGGTCACCCATGGAATTTTACGCAAGCTGCCCCGAGGGCTTTGAGTCCGCACTCGCCGATGAGCTTAAACGCCTCGGGCTTTCGCATGTTCGCCGGCTGAAGGGCCGCGCCACGTTTGAGGGCGAGCTCGAAGAAGGCTACCGCGCCTGTCTGTGGTCGCGTCTGGCGAGCCGCGTGTTTGCGGTGCTCGGGCGCTTTGAGGCGCAGGACGCCGACGAGCTGTACGATAGCGTTTACGACATCGCCTGGGAGAGCATCGTCCGCCCCGGCGCCACCATTTCCATCACCGTCCGCGGCGTGACCGAGCAGCTGCGCAACACGCGCTTCTCGGCCCTGCGCGCCAAGGACGCGCTGTGCGACCGTCTGGCCGAGGCCACGGGCCGTCGCGCCGATGTCGACGCCGCCGATCCCGATGTTCACCTGCTGCTTTCGTTGCGTCAGCGTCGCGCGAGCATTAGCCTGGACCTTTCGGGCGACCCGCTGTTCAAACGCCTGCCGCCCGCAGCGACCCGCGCCGGCGAGGGCACGCACGTGCTGCGCCCCGACTACGCCGCCCTGGTGCTGGCACAGGTCGGCTGGACCGCACTGTGCGAGCGCGAGCTGACGGCCGACGATTACGAGAACGAGGCCCTGCCCACGCTGATCGACGCCTCGTGCGCCGGCGGCGGCCTGCTGCTGGAGGCCGTGAATATCCTGACTGACCGTGCACCGGGCGCCGCCCGCGACCACTGGGGCTTTGAGGGCTGGCAGTTGCACGACGCCGCTCTGTGGGGGCAGTTGCTTGCCGAGGCACGCGAGCGCGAGGCGGCAGCACGCGAGCGCCAAGCACGCATTGTGGCCGTAGACATCGACCCCGCCGCCCGCAAGACCGCCGAGCGCATGGTCAAGTGCGCCGGCTACAAGCGTTTTGTCGATTTCTGCGCCGCCAAGTCCGCCACCGTACTGGACCACGCGGGCGCCGTCGCCGGTGCCGCCGTGGTCGCGGATACGACCGAGACACCACTTTCGCTCATGCACGACGCCATGACGCTGGTCGGCGAGCTGCGCCGCGCGCCCGAGCTTGCCGCGGCGCCGGTCGCCGCGCTCACCCGCGATGGATTGCTGGCCCGCGCGCTCCACGCCGAGCCCGAGTGCTCGATCGCCGTCATGCCCAACAATGAAGAGGCAACTATTGAGGTTTGGCCCTCGCTCGATCACGCCGCCGCGGCATTTGAAGCTGCGACCAGTGCAGGTGCTGAAGGCGAGACTGCAGATGTCGACAACGCCAATGATGAAGGCAGCACCGCTCCCGCCATGTCCGAACCTGCCGCCACGCTCGACCTGGGTGACGGCAAGCCGCTGCCCGTGCTCATCCCCGAGTCCGAGCAGTTCGCCAACCGCCTGCGCAAGAACGCCCGTCTGCGTCGCAAGTGGGCAAAGCGCGAGGGCGTGAGCTGCTACCGTGTCTACGATGCCGACCTTCCCGACTACTCCGCCGCCATCGACCTGTACGAGGGCTGCCCGCAGACGCCGGGCCGCTGGCTCGTCATCGCCGAATACGCCGCGCCCAAGACCATCGACCCCGCGCTAGCCCAGGCCCGCATGCTCGACATTTTGGCCATCGCGCCGCGCATCCTAGATGTTCCCGCCGAGCATGTGCACGCCAAGGCCCGCATGCGTTCGCGCGGCGGCTCGCAGTACGGCAAGCAGGGCGCCGGCAAGGGCGGCTCGGGCGAGCGCGCCAACATCGCGCGCCGTCGCCTGCCGCTCATCGAAGAGGGCGGACTCACCTTTGCCGTCAACTTTGATGACTACCTGGATGTGGGCATCTTCTTGGATCACCGCGTCACCCGCAACCTGGTGCGCGAGCACGCCAAACAGGCACGCCGCTTCCTCAACCTGTTCGCCTACACCGGCACCGCCACCTGCTACGCGGCGGACGGCGGCGTCGAGGAGACCGTGACGGTCGACCTCTCCAACACCTACCTGGACTGGGCCGAGCGCAACATGCGCCAAAACGGCTTTGTGGGGCCGCAGCATCACTTTGTGCGCGACGACGTGCTTGCCTGGATTCGCGACCAGCGCCAGACGCGCAACCGCTGGGACCTGATCTTTGTCGACCCGCCCACGTTCTCGAACTCATCCAAGATGGGCCGCCGCACCTGGGATGTCCAGCGCGACCATGTTGAGCTTTTGGCCGGCGTATCGCGCCTGCTCGCACAGGGCGGCCACGCCATCTTTAGCTGCAACCTGCGTGGCTTCCGCCCCGAGACGCGCAAGCTCGCGCGCGCGGGCGTCGTGTTGGAGGACATTACGGCGCAGACCATCCCCGAGGATTTCGCGCGCAACCAAAAGGTGCACCACTGCTATATCGTGCGCCGCCTGCCCATTGAGGACGCCATGGCAGAGGTCGGCTTTAGCGCCGAGGAGATTGCCGAGCGAACCGAGGAGCTGCGCAACCCCGAGGCCCGCAAGCCTCGCGCGGCAGTACCCACGCACGCGCAGGCCGGCAACGGCAAGTCCAACTTTGCTGGCAAGCCCTCCCCCGCTGGCAAGCCCAAAAAAAAGAAGTTCTACGCCAGCAAGCCCAAAGGCAAATAACAAAGTTGCGGTGGAATACGGACTGCTTTGCCTGGAATTAGGCAAATTTAGACCGTATTTCACCGCAACTCATATTGGGATGGCGGACGCCGTCCTAGCCTTGGGTGACCAGGCGATAGCCGATACCCACGTGCGTTTGGATGTAACGCGGATGCGCGGGGTCGGACTCTATCTTCTTACGCAGCGTACCCATAAAGACGCGCAGGCTTGCCAGGTCACTCTTAGTTGCCGTGCCCCAAATCTCGTGCAGGATAAACTGGTGCGTCAGTACCTTGTCGGCGTTATGTGCCAGCAGGCACAGGAGCTTGTACTCAATCGGCGTCAGATGCAGCTCCTCGCCATCCATCGTGGCAATGCCGGCATCAAAGTCGATATGCAGCTCGCCGGTATCGAACGAGCCCTCGGAGGCAACACCGCCCGTTTGCGCATACGAAAGGCGCCTGAGCGTCGTGCGAATACGCGCGAGCAGCTCCTCGACCGAAAACGGCTTGGTCAGGTAGTCGTCGGCGCCGGCATCGAGCGCGCGAATCTTGTCCGCGTCCTCGCTGCGCGCCGAGACCACGATGATCGGCATGCCCGACCATGCGCGCACCGACTCCACCACCTTGACGCCGTCCATATCGGGCAGGCCCAGATCGAGCAGCACGATGCTCGGCGCCTGCGACGAGGCGGCGGCAATAGCGGCATGGGCGGTCTCTACAGCCATATGGCGCAAGCCGTGCGCCTCGAGCGCGGCAACGATAAGGTTGCGGACAGCGGGGTCGTCCTCAACGACCAAGATGAGCGGTTTCACGGCAGAGTTCGGCACAGCGCTACTCCTTATCAAACGAAACGTCGGCGGCGGGAAGTTCAATCGTAAAGACCGAACCGTGCGGGTCCGCCGCAGCAACCTCTATGCTACCGCCATGTGCCAACGCAATGGAACGGCAGAGCGAAAGACCCAGGCCAACGCTGCGGTGGCTGTCGGCCAGACCATGGTTGGCGGTATAGAACGACTCAAAGATCCGCTCGCGATCCTCGGGTGCGATGCCCGGACCATCATCGGCCACCGAGCACGCCACGCGTCCATCGTCGACGCTAATCGAAATCATGATATGCGAGCCTGCGGGCGTATAGGTGATGGCGTTGTTCACCAGATTGACCACCAGCTGCACCATCAGGCGCGCATCGACGTTGACGAGCGCCGGCTCATCGCACGCCACCACCTTAAGGTCGTGCTCGCGCACGGCAGGGTTCACGTGGCGCAGCGCCTCCTCGACGATATCGTCCATGAGCTCGAGCGTAGTCGACAGACGCATGCCGCCGCCCTCGAGCTTGGTGATGGCGAGCAGATTCTCGACGGTGGCGTTGAGCCACAGCGCATCCGAGCGAATGGATAGAAGCAGGCCGCGGCGCGTCTGGGCATCGAGCACGGCGGTGCCGGTCGAGCCCTGGTCGAGCAGCACGTCGGCATTACCCGAAATACTGGTAAGCGGTGTGCGCAGATCGTGCGAGATGGAGCGCAGCAGGTTGGCGCGCAGCTGTTCGTTTTTGGCGAGCACCGCCGCCTCCTCGCGGGCCTCCATGGCGCGGGCGCGGTCGAGCGCCAGCTCGCCTTCGCTCACGATGGCATCGGCAAGCGTCCGCTCCTCGTGCGTCAGCACGTCGGGCTCGGCAACGATAGCCAGCACGCCCACCACCGAGGCGGGGTCGCCCGAACGGACGAAGCCGTCGCCCGTGCGAACCGTCAGGTAGATGCCATAAAACGCCGAGCCGCCATAGGTGGCATCGAGCGGCGTTCCCACATAGGCGGACGCCGAGAGCCGCGGCGGCATCTGCGGCGCCAGTTCATGCACCGGCGCGGCATCGCCCACGGCCGTGTATGTCGCACGTGGCAGCAGGTCATCGCCCTCGGCGTCGGCGCTGTACCACACGACCGGACAGCCCGAAAGACGCGCCAGCTGCGTTGCCATGGCATGAACGATCTGCTGCTCGTCGGCGCAGCGCTGCAGCATGCGGTTGGTCTCGAGCACCATATGCGTACGGCGGTCGCTAGCGGCAGCCTGCGCCAAGGCGCGGCGCAGGGCCAACGCAATCGAGCTCGACACAAGCGAGACCACGAACATGATGAAGAACATGCCGGGATAGCCGCGGTCGATAAGCGACAGCGAGTAGCGCGGGTCGACAAACAAGAAGTTGTAGAGCGCCACAGCGGCAGCCGAGCTCAGCAAGCAATACAGGCGACTCCAGGTAAAGAATGCGCACAGCTGAACGGCGAACACATAGACGATCATGATGCTCGGCGCGAGACCCGGATGGTCGAGCAGCGCGCCCGCAATCGTCGCCGCGACCAGCAGCCCCACCGACACGCAGGCGTCATACAGAGGAGTGCGGCGCGTCAGCGTTGTGCGCCGCCACCAAAAGCTATCGGCAATATCGCCGTCCGTACGGACGTCCATCAGCGCCCCGCCCCTCTCTCAAAAACAAAA
The DNA here is from genome assembly GCA_965149855.1 of uncultured Collinsella sp. GTDB lineage: Bacteria > Actinomycetota > Coriobacteriia > Coriobacteriales > Coriobacteriaceae > Collinsella. Next base: position 6,079 of record CBCTTO010000019.1, on the reverse strand, counting down.
ACCACCACAAAGGGACAGGCACCTTTGTGGTGGTTTCCCTTGTGGTGGTTCCAAGTGTATAGCCTTTGCAACCGGCGGTCGCTAGACAAACAGCACGTGCGCGAGCAGGGCACACACGCACACCGCTCCAAATACCAGTGCCACGATCGAGATCACGCGGTCGGCCATGTCCATGTTGGCACGATTCGTGAAGAACCGATCTTCGGCGGCGTCGACACGCGCCTCACGTACCAGCTCGGCAACCACCTCGCGGCCATCAAGCATCTTTGCATCCATGTTTGCCTCCCCGGTCTCAATCTTGTCCATCGAAAACCAACTCCGTGCAACCCGTCGGCGCCTACGGGCGTTCGTTGGGAGCCAGGCGCTGCATCTTGTTCACGGCCTTAAACTTGGTGAACAGCGGCACGTACTCAAAGCTCACGTTGGAGTTCTCCAGGCCGTACCAGCGTGCGGGCGTGCCGGCGGCGCGGCGGATGATGTACTTGAGCGTGATGGCCGTACGCTCGCTGGGCTCCACATCGCTTTCGGGCGCCAGAAGCTTACGGATCAGGACGAACTTGAACGTACCGATGTTACCCGGATCCTTGTAGACCGAGTAGTCATGCGTCTGCGGCGGCAGCTCGCCGGTGGCAGCCAGGTCCTGAACGACCTGACGCAGATAGGCATTGACGCGCTGGTTAATCTTGTAGCCCAGGTACAGATGCACGCGGAACACGTAGTCGGTGCCGAACGTCTCGACCGAATAGGCAAAGGTATGCGGCTCGTCCATGGTCTCGACATTCACAAACCACCAGGCGCGAGCGCGCTTGGGATGCTTGTCCAGAATCGAGTAGACGATATCACGGTCGATGTAGTCGGTATGGGTGTCCTTGGTCAGGTACACGATGTTGTCGCTCAGGCGCTCGTAGCGATCGTCATCGCGCAGGCGCTTGAGCTGCGGCAGGTAGCTGCGCAGCGGCAGCAGCGTAAACTGGCGCTGCTCAACAGCCGTACCGTTGTACCAGCACACCATAATGCCCATGATGAGTGCAGCCATGAGGATGGTGAAGTAGCCGCCGTGGAAGAACTTGGTGAGCGAGCTCACGAAGAAGAAGCCTTCGAGCAAAAGGAAGAAGGCTGCGAAGATCCACGGAGCAACCTTGAGCTTACGCTCCTCGTGCAGGTAGAAGAAGAGCAGCAGCGTGGTGCACATCATAGTCAGCGTAATGGCAAGGCCGTAGGCGGCTTCCATATGCGCCGAGTTCTGGAACAGCAGCACCACAATGACGCAGCCGACAAGCATGACGTTGTTGACCATGGGGATGTAGAGCTGGCCCTTGGTCTCGGCAGGGTAGAAGACCTGCATGTGCGGCATGAGGTCCAGACGGCTGGCCTCGGACACCAGCGAGAATGCACCGGTGATGAGCGCCTGCGAGGCAATGATGGCCGCGACGGTGGAAAGGCCGACGGCAAACGGGCGCAGGCCCGGGGCGAGCATCTGGTAGAACGGGTTGAGATCGGCAATGCCCATGAGCTCGGGGTTGGCAGCGTTGTTCATAAGCCAAGCGCCCTGGCCCATATAGGACAGCAGCAGGCAGCACTTAACGAACGGCCAGGTAGCGTAGATATTGCCGCGGCCGACGTGGCCCATGTCGGAGTAGAGCGCCTCGGCACCGGTGGTGGCGAGGAAGCAGCTGCCCAGAATCATGATGCCCGCGTGGTTGTTGGGGCTCAACAAAAAGGCGATGCCGCGGAGCGGGTTGAGGCACAGCAGCACGGCGGGGTGCTGTAAGACAAAGAACAGACCCGTGCCGCCCAGGAATAGGAACCACAGCGTCATGATGGGGCCAAAGGCGTGACCGATCTTGGCCGTACCGATGCGCTGTACCAAGAAGAGCACGATGATGATGGCGAGCGTAATGGCGACGACGCGGCCCTGGTCATCGCCCAGCACGGCATGAACCGCCGGGATAGTGCGCAGGCCCTCGATGGCCGTGGTAACGGTAACGGCCGGCGTCAGGATGCCGTCGGCGAGCAACGCGGCGCCACCCAGCATGGCGGGGATGATAAGCCACTTGCCGCAGCGCTTGACCAGGCTGTACAGGGCAAAGATGCCGCCCTCACCATGGTTATCGGCGCGCAGCGAGATGAGCACATACTTGATGGTGGTCAGCAACGTGACCGTCCACACGACAAGGGAGAGCGCGCCGAGCACGAACTCCTCCGTGACGCTTCCGATGCCGCCGTTGCCGGCAACGAGCGCCTTGGTTACATACATGGGGCTGGTGCCGATATCGCCGTACACCACGCCTAGCGTGACGAGCATCGCCGAGATGCTCACAGGAATCGCAGCGTGCGAGGCTGCCTCCTTGGCCTTTTGTTCCATAAGCCGGTTTCCTCCCAACTTTAATGTTCGAAGGGATTATAGGTAATCGGCCCATGTTTTAATGCACTGTTTTCCCAGCTAGATAAAGATTTATACAGTCTTTAGGCTACCGCGGCGATATGAAGTGCGACAAAGGGACTATCCCCTTGTCACATTCGTCATTTTCCGAGCCAGTTTTTGAACCACCACTCCATGGAACGGCTCATCTCGGCCATAAAGGGGCTCGTGTGCTTGCGGGTGTAGATATCCACGACGCGCTCCCCCACCTCGCGGGCGTGCGGGCGAAACATCGCATCCATCTCGGCCACCTGCGCATCCATAGTCGCGGCATCCGCACGGCAGTAGCGCTCCTCGTGCACCAGGTTCACCACGGGGTGCGCGATTGCCGGGCGCTCCTTACGGGGCGTGCCGATGATGAGCATCGACAGCGGCATGGTATAGGGCGGCAGATCGAGCAGCGCGGCAACTTCCTCGGCGTTCTCGACGATGTCGCCGATATAGCAGCTCCCCAGCCCCAGGGCCTCGGCGGCAACCACGGCGTTTTGCGCGGCGATCACGGCATCCTGAGCCGCGATGGCAAAGTCGCCCAGACCCGGCGCGCGGCGGGGCGCCTTGCCCGTACGCTCTACAAACTCGGGCTCAAAGCAGCCCACGTGCTCAAACAGATCGATCCACTTGGCATAGTCGACCACAAATATAAGTGCCCAGGGCGCCTTGGCGATCATGGGCTGGTGGTCGCACAGGTCGGCCAGGCGGTCGAGCGTTGCCTGCTCGCGGACGCTCACGATGGAATACATCATCATGGCGCCCGCCGACGGCGCGCGGCTCGCCGCATGCAAGATCGCCGCCCGCTGCTCGTCGGTCACCGCCACGGGACGGTCGTCGTCATCACGCGCGAAGGCACGCGTGGACGAGCGGTGTTCCAAGATGTCCAGCGCCGCGTTGCCCGTAGTCTCGACCGGATAGCCGCCCGCGTCCACGCCCACAGCTCCGCCGCAGTACTCGGTGCCCGTCATACAAACCTGCTCGCCCATAGCTCTATCCTCGCTAATTCTTTAAGAAGCCTTTACGTTTCCGTGTAATTCCCGTCCATTATCGCGCAGGCCGCCACTACATTGCGCCACACCGCCGCACGTGCGCGTTAATATGGCTGGTTGTTGTGCGCAGCCACCAATTGCAGCGCATATCTTGGTAACAATCGGGTAAACCCCCGCTTTCGTACGTTTTAGTTTGTGAGGAGTCTCAGCATGTTCGCTGCCGCCATCTCGCTCGTCGGTCTTGCGGCGACCGTCTACCTTGTCTTGCGCGAGGCCAAGGCCATTCGCGCTCAGTCGGGCACCGTTGCCAAAAGCGCTCTTGGGTGGAGCGTCGCCTTCGGCCTGTTCCAGGTCTTTTTGACTATTTGGGGCACCGTGGGCCTCGTCGCTCAAAACGAGCCGCTCGCCTTTGTGATGCTCATCCTGACCAACGCCATCCTCACCGGCTGCGCTTGGGCCAGCATCGCACGCGACCGCATCGCCCCGCGCGTCTTTGCGTTCGCCGCGCCCGACGCCCCCGCCCCCACCGGCAAGCTCGCCCGCCTGCGCGGCGCCTTTGTGGGCAAACCGCTCGTCGCCGCCGTCCTGTGCCTGCTGCTCGCCGGCGTCTTTGCGCTGCTGGGCATGGAGGTATCGTCCAACCACGACTTTACCTGGGTCTACCCCCTGTGCATCCTGCTCGAGTGGGCCATCATCACCGCACTCATGGCCGGCTTGTTCTTCCTGTTCCAGCGCCACGGCGCAGCTCCGGCCGTCCTGGCCTTCGCCCTCTTTATCCTGGGCATTGCCGAGTTCTTCGTCATCACGTTTAAATCCATGCCCATCCAGCCAGGCGACCTTTCGGCCATTTCCACCGCCGCCGCGGTCGCCGGCACCGGCTACACCTTCTCCATCTCGCTGTTCTGCGTGCTGTCCATGGGCTTTACCGCCATCGCCATGCTGCTATGCGAGTACGCCGGCCTGGTCGCGCCGCATCGCCAGAAGGGTGCCGCCAACGCCAAGCGCATGCTGCTCACCAACCTGCTCGTCGCCGTGCTGTGCCTGGGTGGCGTGACCGCGCATGTCACACTCATCGACTACTACAACACTCTCGGCATCACCGTCTACACCTGGCGCCCGCTCGAGAGCTACTGGCGCGAGGGCTATCTGCCTGCCTTTATTAGTGCGGCGCAGTCTATCAAGCCGCCCAAACCCGCCGACTACTCCGTCGACGATGCCAAGGCCACGCTCAAAAAGTACGCCAAGGCCTACGACAAGTCCGACGCGGCCAAGAGCGACGAGCGCGCCGCCGCAAAGGAGCAGTTCGACAGCGAGAAGCCCACGGTCATCGCCATCATGAACGAGACCTTCTCGGATCTTTCGATCTACCAGAACATGCGCGCCGGCTACGAAGGCCCGCAGTACTTTAAGAACCTGTCCAACTGCCTCAGCCGCGGCAAGCTCTACGTGAGCGCCTACGGCGGCGGCACCGCCAATACCGAGTTTGAGTTTATGACCGGCAACTCCATGGCCAACCTGGGCTCGGGCGTGTACCCCTACACCATCTACAACATGGAAACGACCGGGAACCTGGCAGAGCAGTTCAAGTCGCTCGGATATTCCACCACGGCCATGCACCCCAACCACGCCACCAACTGGAACCGCGAGAACGTCTACAAGGACTTTGGCTTTGACCAGTTCCTGTCCATCAACGATTTCCAGGGAGCCGACACCCTGCGCGGTATGGTGACCGACCAGGCTACCTACGACAAGATTCTTGAGCTGCTCGACCAGAACGCCGATCCGCAGTTTATCTTCGACGTGACCATGCAGAACCACTCGGGCTACGATACGGGCCTGCTGCCGGTCGACAAGCAGATGCACCTGAACATCGACACGACCGATCTGGACACCAAGACCGTCGAGGATGGCACGCTGTCCGATGTCGACGAGTATGTCTCGTGCATCGAGCAGTCCGACCAGGCGCTTCGCTACTTCCTCAACGCCCTGAGCAAACTCGATCGCAAGGTGGTCGTGGTGTTCTGGGGCGACCACCAGCCGTTCTTCCCGTCCAAGTTCAACGATAAGTGGTTTACCGGCGAGGACGATGCCACGCACCAGGAACGTCTGTGGCAGACCGACTACATCATCTGGGCCAACTACGACGTTGCCGGCTGCGACCAGACGAGTGAGGTCGACGACCTGTCCACCAACTACCTGTCCACGCAGCTCATGCAGCTGATTGGCGCACCGCTGACCGACTACCAGAAAGCGCACATGACGCTGCGCGAGTCGCTGCCCGCCATCAACTCGGTGGGCTACGAGGACGCCAGCCTGCGCTGGGCGCTTTCCTCCAACGTCACCGGTGACGACGCCGATGCCGCAGCCGCAACCAAGGCGCGCGAGGATTACGCCAAGATGCAGTACTACGAGATGTTCCGTGACGGCAAGAATGTGTACACCGAGCACTTCCAGACCGAGGCCAACGAGACCGACCCCAACCTGGCACCGGGTACGACCAAGATCAAGTAGCGACTAGCTGCGAGTTCATAACTGAAACGTCTGTCCGGGCGGAGGCATATAAGGTTCCCTGCTCGGACAGTCCTGCGCAAGACGAAGGCCACATTAAGTGGCCTTCTTTGTTTGCGGAAAGTGTGTCCCGGAATTCTTGTCTGGAATGGGATGCAGTTTCCGCTTG
>CBCTTO010000018.1:0-30113 GCA_965149855.1 uncultured Collinsella sp. | reverse complement strand
AGCTCCGTACACAGCTTCCGGGAATACAGCGGGAGGATCAGCGTCTCCTGCACGGCGTTTTTCTCAATTCTACATTTCATAGGTTCCTTCCTCAGTGAATAAAGACTGTCATAATTGCCGCCAGCACAGCCGCTATGACCGTCATGCCTATCGCCATGTGCAGGATGGATGTAAAAATGCCCGCATGGCGTCCTCAAACGCCATATCCGCCACACTGCCTTGCAGAACGGTGCAACGCCCCTCCTGAATTGCAGCTCGGTTGAGCTTTCTAGCCTTCTCCACGCTGACGGGCGAATAGTCGATGCCCTTGACGACGCCATGCGGGCATTTTTTCAGCAGCCGTTTTATGTTCGCCCCGCCGCCGCAGCCGCAATCCAGCACCTTGGCGTTTGGCGCAAGTCGTTGAAATTGAAGTCCCCACCGCGCCATAGGGCTGTGGCCCAGATTCATCATGGCAACCATAAGTTTTCCGCCGAGGTCCACGGGCTTGCGGGTATTTTCAAAGAACGACATTTGGCCCCTCCGATTTTGTGCATTCCGCATAGGTCAACGGGAACGAGGCCTTCAGCACCGCGCTTTTCTGCACCGCCCAGCCGTTTTGACGCAGGAAACGCAGGTATTCCTCGCTTGTCCACCTGCTGTGGAGGGGGAATCCCGCCATACTCATGAAAAAGGCTTTTGCCTTGCCGGAAACCGAGTTCCCCGCGTGGGTGAAGGTTGGCGCGATGAGCACGCCGTCGTCCTTCAGCACCCGCCTGATTTCTTGCAGGGCCTTTTCCGGATGCGGCACTATGTGAAGCGCGTTGGACGCGATCACCACTTCGAAGGACTTCTGTGCATAGGGCAGGTGGAACATATCTTGTACGGAAAAGTGCAGCTTTGCGGATTGATTGTCCCGTTTTGCTTCAAGGATCATCTTTGCAGAAGCGTCCGTAGCCTCGATGTGCGCCGCCGCATTCACGATGCTCTTTGCGATAAGCCCCGTGCCGGTGGCAACCTCCAGCACGGTTTTTGCTTTCACCACCGGCCGGATCAGCCCATACATCTTCTCATACGCCGCCCGGTCCTTTCGCATGAAACGGTCGTACCGACCGGCATTCCTGTCCCAGAAGCCCTTGCGTTCGTGCATGGCTATCGCCCCCAAACAGTTAGAGCCATCTAACTCTAACACGCGAATCGTGCGGTAAGATAAGGCCAGCCTTATTTTCTTGGCAAAGACGCATCTCTTCGGCTTTCGCTTATAGCGGCGCGAGTCAGATGCTAGGCTGGAGCTGAAGAAGGAGCTTGGCGGACAGGTAGGTCGATACCGGTTCCCGGAACGGTGATCCAGCCAATTACACCAGGGCTCTAGTCATTGAGTGGGAATAGAAAATTCCTTAGTTATGGGGGTATAAATTTGATTTCCTTCAGGATAAACCCCCATGACTATATGAATTGACCTGCTGACTTCAATGAAGATTGGAGGGTAACGGTCAGGGGTGACGGCCCAGCGAGTGTTATTTTGCGAGCTATGCGCATTGAAAGCGACCTTTCGTGGTATAAACTACTTGCCGGAAGCCGCGGCTTTCAGAGTACGGCTTACGTGTACGTTTAACCTCCGTGGGCGACGGGGTGCCGCAAGGCGTAGAATATCGCCCACCTGTAGGGGCCTGCAGCGATGCGGGCCCCGCTTCGTATGAAGGGGGCGTAACCGATGAAGATCGTATCCATCTCTCAGGATTTCTTCGACCTCGTCGAGGGCGACCGCGAGCTCATGCTTAAGCACAATCGCCCCTGCATCGTGGTGGTGAGGCTGCGTTTCCGCGGGAAGCGCAGGGACTTCGCCGTGCCGCTGCGTTCCAACATCGCCCCTAACGTGCCCAAAGACCAGTACTTTGCGTTGCCACCCCGCCCCACGACGCGCCCCGGCTGCCGCCACGGCATCCACTACATCAAGATGTTCCCCATAACCAAGGCCTACCAGCGCCGCTTTAGGACCGAGGGCTCGGCCTACTACGAGACGCTCCAGCGCATCATCGACGGCAACACCAAGCGCATTGTCTCCGAGTGCCAGGCATACCTCGACCGCTACGAGCGCGAGGGAAGGCCTCGCTTTGCCGTCGACATCGACCGCATCGTGGGGCTGCTGGAGGGCGAGAAGTAGGGCACCTGGGACATCAAGGTGATCACGGGGATGCGCCGCTCCAGCAAGTCCGAGCTCATGAAGGCGTTCTCCACCTCCGTTGCTCGGAAGGACTCATCCTCCAACAACGTCTACATCGATCTGCTGGACCTCGACAACGAGCTACTGCTCGAGTACCAGCGCTGCATCGCGAAATCATAGAGCGGCACAAAGAGGGCGCCCGCAACCGTCTCTTCATCGACGAGGTGCAGCTGTGTGAGGGGTTCGAGAAAGCAATTAACAGCATTCACGCGCGTGGCGGATGGGATATCTACCTCACGGGATCGAACGCGTTCCTCCTGAGTTCGGACCTGGCGACCCTGTTCACAGGGCGCCACGGGGAGGCACACATCCTCCCCTTCAGCTTCGGCGAATACCGCTTCTACTTTGACGAGCAGGGGGCCGTCGACGACGACTTCGACGGATTCATCAGGCGCGGCGGGCTCGCCGGGTCCTACGATTACGATGACATCTCGGAGTCGTACGGTTTCCTTCGGCGCGGGCGGATCACCCACCGCCGATCTAGAGGCACTCGGTCAGAATCTGAAACACCTCGCTGCGCTCCAGTTTCTTGGCGCAGCCGCCGGTGAGCACGCAGGTGTCCGCAACCTTGTGCAGCGTCTCGTCGGACGCGTCGGAGCCCATCTCGGCGAAGCTCGTGGGAAGCCCCATCTCGCCGATGAACGTCTGCAGGCGGTCGATGCCCTCGAGCGCCACCGTAAGGTCGTCTTTGCCCTTGGCGTCGACGTCCCACACCTCGCGCGCCCAGCGGGCGAACTGCGCGGGCGCCTCGGGGGCCAGGTGGCGGTAGAGCGCAGGGTGGATGACCGCGAGGCCCATTCCGTGGTTGGTGTGGGTGTACGCGCCGTACTGGTGCTGGATCATGTGCGCCTGGAAGTCCGTTGACTTGCCGATCTTGAGCACGCCGTTCTCGGCCATGGCGGAGTCGTATACGAGCTCGCTTCTGGCATCGAGGTTCTGGTCGTCGTCCGCGACGAGGCGCATGTTGCGGACGACGTTACGTTGGATGGTGAGGTTGATGTCGTCGGTGACGTTGCGTCCGCGCGGGCTTCCGAAATAGCTCTCCATGCAGTGCGAGAGCGTGTCGAACGCGCCGCTCATGAACTGCGCGTGCGGTACGGTGAGCGTGAGTGCCGGGTCGAGCGCCGCCCACATGGGTATCGCCCCCAGATAGGCACCCTTCACGTGCGTCTCCTCGTTGGTGATGACGGCGCCGTTGTTCTGCTCGGCGCCCGTGCCGGAGAGCGTCACGATGCAGCCCATAGGGATGAACGAGCTCGGCATCTTGCCGTCGGCGTGCTCGAACGTCTCGATGTCCTCGTCAAGCATCGCCTGCGCGGAGACCACCTTGCAGCAGTCGAAGACCGACCCGCCGCCGACGGCGAGAATGAAGTCGACCTGCTCCTCGCGTGCGAGCGCGGCGCCCTCCTGGCACTTCTCGTAGGTCGGATTGGGCATGATGCCGCCGAAGTCCACCACGCGCTTGCCCGCGCTCGTGAGTTTATCGACCACGTGGCCGTAGACGCCGGTTCGTTTGACCGAGCCTCCGCCGTAGGCGAGCATCACTGTCTTGCCCATGGCACCCATCTCGGCGTCGAGTGCCTGGTCCATGGCCCCCTCGCCGAAGTAGTTCCTGACCGGGTAGTCGTACGTGAATGAGTTCATGGCAATTCCTCCTAGTAAGTTATCAGTGCGGTCTGACGCTCGTCTACACGTTGCGCACGAGCCCGGACATCCATTCGATGGTGGCGGGGTCGTGGTGGTTGAAGAACGCGCTGCGCCCGGTGTCGAGCGCGGCGATGGCGACCATCTCGTCGTCGTCCAGCGCGAAGTCGAAGACGTCGAAGTTCTGCTCCATGCGATCGCGGTGCGTGCTCTTAGGGATGCAGACCACACCGCGCTGCAGCAGCCAGCGCAACACGACCTGGGCGACCGTCTTACCGTGCGCCTCGCCGATGCGGGCGAGGACCTCGTTGCGGAAGAGACCGTTTCTGCCCTCCGCAAAGGGCGCCCAGCCTTCCATGGCCACCTCCTTGCCGGCCATGTACTCCTGCGCCTCGCGCTGCTGGAAGAACACGTTGCACTCGACTTGGTTCACGGCGGGGGCGATGCGGCTGAACGAGATGAGGTTTGCGAGGTGATCGGGGTAGAAGTTAGCTGTCCCTATGGCGCGGATAACGCCCTGCTCGTAGAGCTCCTCCATGGCGCGCCACGCGCCGAAGACGTCGCCGAACGGCTGGTGGATGAGGTAGAGGTCGATGTAGTCGAGCCCCAGCCGCTTGAGCGACGCGTCGAAGCCGCGCTTGGCCCCCTCGTAGCTCGCATCCGACATCCACAGCTTGGTCGTCACGAACACCTCGTCGCGCGGCAGGCCGCTCGCACGAGTGGCGGCCCCGACCGCCTCTTCGTTGCCGTAGCTCGCGGCCGTGTCGAGCAGCCGGTAGCCGACCGAGAGCGCGTCCTCCACGGCGCGCTGGCATTCCGCGGCGTCCGGGATCTGGTACACGCCGAAGCCGAGCTGCGGCATCCTGACGCCGTTGTTCAAGGCGATGTAGTTCATGGTGCCTTCCTTTCTCGCAACTTGACGTATCCACCATACGAGGGGAGCCGCGTCGGCGGAAGTTTCCGTTGGTGAGGGTTCTATAACGCTTGGGTGCGCACGGGGTTATAACCCGCGGGTTCTAGGAGTCACCTCAAAGAGATCGGCGCCGAGCTCGTCGGCGATGGCCTGAGCTACGACAGCGGTGTGGCCCCGTGCCGAGTAGTAGGCCACGAGGACGTTGCCGTCTGCAGCGGGCACTGCGGCGGTCTCGTCCTCGACAGCTGACTGGTCCTCGGTGGCGGCTTGGTTGGTCCGTTATCGTCTGAGCGCTACTCCTGCGCGTCGAAATCGGGGCGTATGGCCAGGTAGCCCGCGAGTGCTTCCTCAGTGGCGGTGTAGTAGGTCATGGTCCCGTCGAGCTTGGCAATCTCGGCCATCTCGTCTTCGGTGAGGGAGAAGTCGAAGATGTTCGCGTTGTCGGCGATGTGGGCGGGGTTCTTGGAGCCGGGGATGATGGAGGTGCCCATCTGCACGTGCCAGCGCAGGATCACCTGGGCCGGGGTCTTGCCGTACTTCTCGGCGAGAGTGACGAAGACGGGCTCCTCCAGAAGACCTTTGTCGCCGTGGCCGAGCGGGTACCACGCCTCGATCACCGTGCCGTACGGCGCGAGGTAGGCGCGCAGGTCGCGCTGGGCGTGATAGGGGTGGCACTCAACGGTCACGAGCTGCGGCTTGATGTCGGCGACCTCGATGACCTCGGCGATCTTGTCTTGCGGAAAGTTGGAGAGGCCGAGGGCGCGCACCTTGCCCGCGCGGTACGCCTCCTCCATCGTGCGCCACGCGGCCAGGTAGTCGCCTACCGGCTGGTGCAGGATGAGCATGTCGACGTAGTCGAGCCCCAGGCGCTGGAGCGTGGCGTCCACCGCCGGCATGCCCGCGTCGTAGACGCTCGGCCAGAGCTTGGTGGAGACGAAGATCTTGTCGCGCGCGATGCCGCTCTTGGCGATGGCACGGCCCACGGCGCGCTCGTTCATGTAGGCGTTGGCGGTGTCGATGTGCTCGTAGCCGGCCGCGAGCGCGGCGGTTGCGGCCGCCTCGGCCTCGACCGGGGTCATGAGGAAGGTGCCTAAACCCTCGATGGGCATCTCTACGTCGTTGTTGAGCTTCAGATACTCCATGGTCTCCTCCTTAATGGCGACTATCCGAATACAACGCTACGGCGTTTACTGACGTGCGAGAAGTTCACGTTGGAATGATGGATATAACCATGGGGTATATACGGCACATAATGCGTGACAGGAGGATCGATGTACAACCCACAGCTTGACACTTTCATCCGCGTGGCGGAGGCGGGCAGCTTCTCCAAGGCGGCACAAGAGTCCTTCATCACGCCCACGGCCGTCATTAAGCAGATGAACCTGCTGGAGTCGCGGCTAGGCCTTACGCTGTTCCACCGATCGCATCAGGGGCTTTCGCTTACGCGAGCAGGCAGGTCGCTGCTCGCCGACGCCCGCCATATCGTGCAGTACTCTCAAGAATCAATCGCACGCGCCCGCGTCGCCGAGCGTGGAGAGAAGCGCATCATCCGCGTGGGAGTGTCGCTCATGACGCCCAGCACGCCGCTCACGAAGCTGTGGCCGAAGGTGAAGGAACGTTGCCCTGGCATGAGCCTTCAGGTGGTCACGTTTGAAAACACACCCTCGGCGGCGCGCGGTTTGGCGAACCTCGGGCAAGACATGGATATCGTGGCGGGGATTTTCGACGATGCCTTTCTTAAAGAGCGCGGGTGCCTGGGCCTCGAGCTTTCGCGCGAGCCGCTCTGGTGCGCCGTTCCCGTCGACAGCGAACTCGCCAAACGCGACATCATCACATTCGACGACCTCCACAATCACAGTCTTATGCTTATACGCCGGGGCTGGAACGCCGAAATCGACCGCGTGCGCGACGAGATACTCTTGCATCATCCTCAAATCGCGCTCGTAGACTTCCCGCAATATCGGGCGGAGGTGTTCAATCGCGGCGCGAACGAGGACCTCGCGCTTGCGACGCTGCCGTTGTGGGCCAACGTCCACCCCATGCTCAAAACCGTCCCTACCGATTGGGACTGTCTCGTGTCTTACGGGCTGCTTCATTCGTCGCACCCCGCAGACCATGTGCGGGAGTTCCTCGATGCGGTGTCTGCCGCGCTCGAGGCAGAGCATCGATAGGCAATCGCGAACAGATGCGCTTATGCCTATGGGAATAACGGGAAAAACAGCCTCCGGACCCTCTGGTTCGGAGGCTTTCTTTTTCGTTCTGCTCGGAAAGAGCCCCTTGCCAAAGCCCCTTGAGCATCGGGCGGCATTATTGAGCGTGGGCGTTATTGTAGGTATCTTTGATCTCTTCCGGCAAATCGTCGGGGATCAGCGCCTTCACTCTATCCTCGTTGCCATCCTGAATCGCCTGCTCGTAGTACCAGCATTTGAACTTCAACATGTCCAGCGCGCGGTTCATCTTCGCGATCTCCGACTCCATGTGGGCTTTTCGCTCCTCGAACATGGCCTTGCGCTTGGGATATGTCGATGGGCCCTCCGCACACCATTCCATGAACAGCCGGATGTCCTTGATTTCCATCCCAGCCTTCTTCAGGCATTCGATGACCCGAAGCGCCTCGAGTTCCGTATCGCCGAATCGGCGAATGCCGGACGTCCGCTCCAGCCCCGGGAACAATCCCTGCTTATCGTAATAACGCAGCGTGGAAACGGGCAGACCGAACATCTCCGCCACCTGTCCGATTGTGTACATGGTCCCTCCGGACGAATCTCGAATTTACTCCTTGACCTAAAGTTAGGTTTAGGCATTACCTTCATTCTCGTCAATACAAATCGGGAGCGCAAGGGATTTTCGCCAAAGGCGCACGCTTGCCGGAACGGTATTCGCCGGCGGCTTGAACGGCGTGGGCGAAATCGGCGGGCATCCCGCTCTTGAGCAGGCGCGACGAATGGGCATGGAAATCTAGGCGGGCTACTTGGCCGCGCGGAAGCAGTTTTGCACTCAAAACCATCGACAGGAGGAATCAAACATGGCGATTAAGCAGACGGCGGGCAGAGATGCCCTGGGGGACTTTGCTCCCAAATTCGCACAGCTCAATGACGATGTACTGTTCGGCGAGGTGTGGAGCCGAGAAGACAGGCTTTCCCTTCGAGACCGCAGCGTGGTGACGGTGGTTGCCTTGATGGCACAGGGGCTGACGGACTCTTCGTTCCAATATCATCTGATGTCCGCAAAGAACAACGGCGTGACCAGGGCGGAGATAGCGGAAATCCTTACGCACGCGGCGTTTTACGCAGGCTGGCCCAAGGCATGGGCGGCCTTTCGCATGGCGAAGGAGGTCTGGGCGGATAGCGATGCCGCCGACGCAAGAACCAAGCATCAAAACGAGATGGCCTTTCCCATCGGTGCCCCCAACGACGCATTTGCGAAGTACTTTATCGGGCAAAGCTACCTCGCGACCCTTTCCACCGAGCAGGTCGGCATTTACAACGTTACGTTCGAGCCAGGCTGCCGCAACAACTGGCACACCCATCACGCCAAAAGCGGCGGCGGGCAGATTCTCGTCTGCGTGGCCGGTCGAGGGTTCTACCAGGAATGGGGTAAACCGGCACAGGAGCTGCGCCCTGGCGACGTGGTCAACATCGCCCCGGGTGTGAAGCATTGGCACGGGGCCGCGCCCGAGAGCTGGTTCTCCCATCTCGCGCTGGAGGTTCCAGGCGAGGAGGCCTCCAACGAGTGGTTGGAGCCCGTGGACGACGAGCAATACTTTAAAGCGACTGACAAGGAGGCTTAGGCATGGAGCAGTTGAAACTGACGCAGGAATGGGACAAGGTGTTCCCCAAAAACGACAAGGTTGAGCACAGCAAGGCGACCTTCCACAACCGATACGGCATCACGTTGGCTGCCGACGTGTACGTGCCTAAGAACGCGGAAGGCAAGCTGCCCGCCATTGCCGTCAGCGGCCCGTTTGGCGCGGTGAAGGAGCAGTCCTCCGGTCTGTACGCGCAGAAAATGGCAGAGCTGGGCTTTTTCGCAATTGCCTTTGACCCGTCCTATACCGGCGAGAGCGGCGGCACGCCCCGCTATGTAGCATCGCCGGACATCAACACCGAGGACTTCTGCGCAGCGGTGGATTTCCTCTCTGTGCAGGAAAGCGTTGACCCGGAGCGTATCGGCATCATCGGTATCTGCGGCTGGGGCGGCATGGCAATCAACGCGGCGGCCATCGACACCCGTATCAAAGCTACCGCGGCTATGACCATGTACGATATGACCCGCGTGACCGCAAACGGCTATTTTGACGCCGAGGATTCCGAGCGGGCGCGCTTTGAAAAGCGGAAAGCACTGAATGCGCAGCGCACCGAGGACTATAAAAACGGCAGCTATGCGCTGGCGGGCGGCGTGGTCGATCCGTTGCCGGAGGATGCACCGCAGTTCGTGAAGGACTATTACGCCTACTACAAGACTCCGCGAGGCTACCATCCCCGCAGCCTGAATTCCAACGGCGGCTGGAACGTGACGTCCTCGCTGTCGTTTATGAATATGCCGATTCTGCAGTACGCCGGCGAGATCCGCTCCGCCGTGCTGCTGGTGCACGGCGAAAAGGCGCACTCCCGCTATTTCAGCGAAACCGCGTATAGCAAGCTGACGGGGGACAACAAGGAATTGCTCATTATCCCCGGTGCCGGCCATACCGACCTCTACGATCAGATGGATATCATTCCGTTTGGAAAGCTGAAGGCATTCTTTGAGGAATATCTGAAATAAGGCGTGCCTTGATTCAATGCCAAGTCTCCAGCAGCGATTCTTCTAAAGAGTGGGGGTAGCTGAAACGAGGCGATTGAATAACTCCATACGTTTTGGTTAAAACAAAAAAAATATGCCGCGCGCCTGCGGCATGAAGAAGGGAGATTCTTATGAATATCGTTGTATTGAGCGGCAGCCCGCGTAAGGGCGCCAATACCGACACCATGGTCGAGGCGTTTGCCGAGACCGCGCGTGAGGGCGGCAATACGGTCGAGGTCGTCCGCGTTGCCAGCAAAAAGATCGCTGGTTGTCTGGGATGCCAGTACTGCTTTACCCATGAGGGCACCTGTGTGCAGAAGGATGACATGGCCGATGTGATCGAGTCGTTGAAGGGCGCCGATATGGTTGTCTTCGCTTCGCCTATCTACTGGTTTGATATCACTGCGCAGGAGAAGGCCGCCATTGACCGCCTGTACGCCTTCGGTGCTACGGGCTTCCCGTTCACCAAGACGGCCCTTTTGCTCGATAGCCACAGCGAGGGCGTCTATGATGCGGCGATCGCTATGTACAAGTCAACCTGCGCGTACTGCAAGTGGGAGGACCAGGGCGTTGTCACCATCAGCGGTATGACCGAGCGCGACAGCATGGCATCGTCGCCCAAGTTGGAAGAGGTGCGAGAGCTCGCTCGCAAGCTCGCCTAAGGACAAGAGGAGCGCATGGCAATCAGCACAAGCGGAAATGCTTGCTGCCCTTACCAAGAGGATTGCTGATTGCCATGCAGCATGCTCCCGCGGACAATTCCGGCGTGCTAAAACGCCTTCTCGTTCAAGAATTCCCTGAACGCAGGGATGTCGAAGCCGACGAGGCCACGTCCACGTTCCCCGATAACGCCGTCCTCGAGGAGGCGGCGTTTGTATTGGCTTGCGTAGTTGCTGGCGACGCCCATGCGTTTGGCTATCTCCGAGACCCTGCTGGGGCCAGAATCGGGCAGCATCGCGAGCAAAAACTCAATGCCTTTATCGGAAAGCTCCCGATAGGTCGTTTCGAGAGAAGCTCGATGTCATGCTTCTCGAGTTGCCTGAAGACGCCATTCATGCGCGTGCGCCAGTTACCCTGAGTCTCCTGAGCATATGTCCAATCGATGCGACTGGCCTAATCTCAACGCCGCTTATGCACGCGCGAGGCTGTGAGAGGCGGCTATCTGCCGCTTCTTTGGTTCGCTCGATAATATCTTCGAGCATGCCTGGCATGGCGGAGCCATTTGCTGCGATCCATGGTGGCCCTTTTGCAGGTTTTGCTAGTTTTTGCAACTTTTGCTAATTTTTGCAAGTTTTGCTAACGGCTCAACATCTCTTGTGCCGTGGGGTTGCAGGAGTGAAAAACGGGGATTCCTATTATTCTGACTACGTTGCAGCGAGCGGGGCCCAGAGCGCGATGTTGCTGCGCTCCGGGCCCCGCCGTTTTGAGAGCTTATGGCGGTTCTGCCGTCGTCCTAGTCAAACAGGCTCGGCATGTCGTTTTCTTTCATGAGGGCACCGGCGGAGGGGAGGCTCTGTGCGGTGAACTTCTCGGCCGAGACGCCGGCGCCAAGAATCTCCTCGGTTGTGCCGACGGTGGTGACCGAGCGGCCCTTCTTGGCCGTAAAGGCTTGGACGCCCTGCGTGTTGGTTGTCGTCTTGGTCTTGAGCAGCGACGTGTTGAAGTTCATCAGGCGGTAGTCGCTCGAGACCAGCGCGATGTCGCGGTCCTCCTTGAGCACCTGGGCATACAGCAGCTTGCTACCGCCGTAGATGGCGTTTTTGAGGCGCTTGCGGTTGGTCTTGGTAACGTATCCGGCAAGTGCGACGCGCACCACACGACCGTTCTCAAAGACAAACAGCACGTCGGCCTTGTAGTCCTCGGGGTCGATGACCCAGATCACACTCTCATCGGGTTCCATCTCAAGATCGGTCGGCAGGTACGAGCCCAGCTGGGCCGACTTGGTATCCTCAAACGCCGCGACCTTGCACTTGTATACCTGACTCTTGTTGGTAAACACGAGCAGCTCGTGCGTATTGGAGGACGGGAACTCGATAAAGGGCTTATCACCGTCTTTGTACTTGAGCGTGGTGGCCTTCTTGAGCACGCGGTCCGTCATCTTTTTAAGGTAGCCATCGCGCGAGAGCATGATGGTAACCGGGTATTCCTCGACCTCGGGCTCCAGGCTTACCTCGATGACCTCGTGGGGCTCGATCCTGCCCGTGCGGCGCGGCATCACGTACTTCTTGTTGACCGCGGCCAGCTCGTCGCTGATGACCTTCTTGATGTTCTCCTCGCTGGAGAGGATCTCCTCAAGCTCGGCAATCTCGCCCTCAAGCTTGGCAATGTCCTTGGTGCGGTTGAGGATGTACTCCTCGTTGATGTTGCGGAGCTTAAGCTCGGCAACAAACTCGGCCTGGGTCTCGTCGATGTCGAAACCCTTCATAAGGTTGGGCACGACCTCGGCTTCGAGCTTGGTGCCGCGGATGATGGCGATGGCCTTGTCGATGTCGAGCAAGATCGCCTCGAGGCCGTGCAGCAGGTGCAGGCGCTCGGACTTTTTGCCCAGGTCAAAGTTAATGCGGCGACGCGTGGACTCAATACGCCACTTGACCCACTCGTGCAGAATCTGGCGCACGCCCATAACACGGGGGTAACCATCGACCAGCACGTTGAAGTTGCACGAGAACGAATCCTGCAGTGTGGTCGAGCGATAGAGCTTGGCCATGAGCTTGTCGGGGTCGACGCCGCGCTTAAGGTCGATGGCGATGCGCAGGCCCGAGAGGTCGGTCTCGTCGCGGATGTCAGCGATCTCCTTGACCTTGCCCTCTTTGGAGAGCTTGACGATGCGTTCAATGATGACATCGGTCTTGGTGGTGTAGGGGATCTCGTAGACCTCGATGATGCGCTCTTCGGGAATCCAGCGCCAGCGGGAGCGGATCTGGAAGCTGCCAAGGCCGGTCTCGATAATCTTTTCCATCTCCTTGCGGCGGTAGATGATCTCGCCGCCGGTCGAGAAGTCGGGCATGGGCATGTACTCGAGCAGGTCGCAGTCGGGATCTTGCAGGTAGTGCATCGTGGCGGTGCAGACCTCGTTGAGGTTGAAGCCGCAGATGTCGGACGCCATGGCGACGCCGATGCCCTTGTTGGCCGAGACAAGGATGTTGGGGAACGTGGTGGGCAGCAGGCGCGGCTCCTTCATGGCGCCGTCGTAGCTGTCGACAAAGTCGACCGGGTCCTTGTCGATGTCCTTGAAGATTTCGGCGCTGATGGGGGAGAGCTTGGCCTCGGTATAACGCGAAGCGGCGTAGCTCAGATCGCCCGAATAGTACTTGCCAAAGTTGCCCTTCGACTCCACGAAGGGGGCGAGCAGCGCCTCGTTGCCGGTGGCCAGGCGCACCATCGTCTCGTAGATCGCGGCATCGCCGTGCGGGTTGAGCTTCATGGTCTGGCCCACGATGTTGGCGCTCTTCTGGCGCTCTCCCTTGAGCAGGCCCATCTTGTACATGGTGTAGAGCAGCTTGCGGTGCGAGGGCTTAAAGCCGTCGATCTCGGGGAACGCACGCGAGACGTTGACGCTCATGGCGTAGGGCATGTAGTTGACCTCGAGCGTCTGCGTGATCGGCTGGTCGGTGACCTCGGAGTGCAGGCCGATGACGTTCTCGGCGTTGACCTGCTTTTTCTTCGGCTGGTTCTTCGTCTTCTTCTTTGCCACGATATCCTCTTGAACTTCTTAAGGGCCGTCGTTATCGATTTGCTGCTACTGCAGGTCCAGCTGGTCCAGGTATTCCTTGCCGTGCTCGGAGATATGGCGCTTGCGGCCTGCCTCGTCGTTGCCCAGCAACAGGTTGAACATGGTTTCCATCTTGGTGACGTCCTCGGGCTCCACCTTGATCAGGCGGCGCGTCTCGGGGTTCATGGTGGTGAGCCACATCATGTCCGGATCGTTCTCACCAAGACCCTTGGAGCGGTTGATGGAGCACTTCTGGTCGCCGATTTCCTTAAGAATGCCGTTCTTCTCGAGCTCGGTGTAGGCAAAGTAGGTCTTTTCTTTGCAGTTGATCTCGTAGAGCGGCGACTCGGCGATATACACGTAGCCTTCGTCGATAAGTGTTGGAACCAGGCGGTAAAGCATGGTGAGCACGAGCGTGCGAATGTGGTAACCGTCGACGTCGGCGTCCGTACAGATGATGACCTTGTTCCAGTTAAGGTTGTCCAGGTCAAAGGCACCAAGGTTCTTGATCCGCTTGTCCTTGATCTCCACGCCGCAGCCCAGCACGCGCATGAGGTCCATGATGATGTCGGACTTAAAGATGCGCGGATAGTCCTCCTTTAGGCAGTTGAGGATCTTACCGCGGACGGGCATAACGCCCTGGAACTCGGCATCGCGCGAGGTGCGAATGGCGCCTGCCGCCGAGTCGCCCTCTACGATGTAGATCTCGCGGCGGCTCTTGTCCTTGGAGCGGCAGTCGATGAACTTCTGCACGCGGTTGGCCATGTCGGTCTTCTGCTGCAGGTTGGTCTTGATGCTCTGGCGCGTCTTTTCGGCGTTCTCGCGCGAGCGCTTGTTGATGAGCACCTGCTCCATGATCTTGTTGGCGGCATCTTTGTTCTCGATCAAGTAGGTCGAGAGGCGCTCCTTAAAGAATGCCGTCATGGCCTGCTGGATAAAGCGGTTATTGATGGCCTTTTTGGTCTGGTTCTCGTAGGACGTCTGGGTGGAGAAGCAGTTGGTCACCAGTACCAGGCAGTCCTGGACGTCCTGCCACTTAATGCCGCTCTCGTTTTTGTTGTACTTGCCCTGTTGCTTGATGTAGGCATCGATGGCGCTGGTCAGAGCGCTGCGGGCGGCCTTTTCGGGCGAACCGCCGTTCTCGAGCCACGATGAGTTGTGGTAGTACTCCTGCATCATGAAGGTGCGCGAGAAGCACATGCATGCGGTGATTTTTACGTTGTAATCGGGCAGGTCCTCGCGATCGCGACCGCGACGGTCGGCCTCGATAAAGAAGGGCTCGGTAAGGTAGTCGGCACCGACCTTCTCGAGCACATAGTCCTCGATGCCCTTGGGATAGCAAAAGTCCTCTTCGGAAAACTCGCCGTCGTCGCCCTCAATGCGCAGACGGAAGGTCACGTTGGCGTTGACCACGGCCTGACGGCGCATGGTCTCGCGATACCAATCGTGGGGAATGCTGATGGAGGTAAAGACCTCAAGATCGGGACGCCACTTGATGGTGGTGCCGGTGCGGTTCTCGTCGCTGGGCTCAATCTCGAGTGCCTTCTTTTTGGCGCCGACGACCTTGCCCTTCTTAAAGTGCAGGGAGTACTTGTTGCCGTCGCGCCAAACCGTGACGTCCATGTACTCGGAGGCGTACTGAGTCGCGCAGGAGCCCAGGCCATTGGTACCGAGCGAGAAGTCGTAGTCGCCGCCCTGGTTGTTGTTGTATTTGCCGCCGGCGTAGAGCTCGCAAAAGACGAGTTCCCAGTTAAAGCGCTTCTCGGAAGGGTTCCAGTCGAGCGGGCAGCCGCGGCCGTTGTCCTCTACCTGAATGGAGCCATCGCGAAAGGCGGTAAGGGTGATGAGCTTGCCGTAGCCCTGGCGCGCCTCGTCAACGGCGTTGGACAGGATCTCGAAGGCAGCGTGTGCACAGCCATCGAGTCCGTCCGAGCCAAAGATGACGGCGGGGCGCAGGCGTACGCGCTCCTCGTCCTTGAGCTGGCGGATACTGTCGTTACCATAGTTTGCGGTGTTTTTTGCCATACTCGCTCTCTCGGTGCTCCTTTGCTGCGTTTTAGTCATATAGATAGTCAAGGTAGCATAGCCCAGCCCACAGACGATTCCAACCAACACGAAATCCATCGAACAATCGTTCGATTAGATAATGGAAGCTCGGGATGCGGGAGGAGCCTGTCCTATTCAAACATCTGCGGCAGGTCGATGAAGACGGTTCGATCGCTTTCGCCAGCTTCGAAGCCCGAACGGGAGAAGAATCCATAGCGATGGCACTTGAGTCCCGTTGCCTCGACTTGGGCGATTTCCTCGTCGACCATTTTTTGCGTGATGGGGGATTTGCGGAACTTTGCTTCGTAGAATGCGTAGCCCTCGGGGTCTTGCGTTACCACATCGAATTCGCCGCTCGTTTTGTTTGCGGGGTCGTCGTACCAGTACTTGCCTATGGCGTCGAAAGCCGGTTCGATCTTGCCGGTCCTGTTCTGCCGCACGAGGTATTGACGGCAGATCTCCTCGAACATATGAGGAACGTAGTTTTCCTCGAAGTCTTGGAAGACGTGACGATCATAGAAGACTTCCGGGTCGAGCAGCTGACGCGCTGAGGCATTGCGGAAAACATAGCGATAGTAAAAGAGCGAAAGCGGATCCACTACAAAGTAGCCAGACTTGCGCTTGTTCGTAGGGTCGTTGATGGGTGCACGCTTTTGGACGATTTCGAGTGACATGAGCTTGTCGAGCACGTCTGCCATGGCCGGACCGCTCGAGACGTGCGACTGTGCCAGCACGTCCCCCCAACGGGAGTAACCTTGTGCGAGAGCCCCGAAAACTTCGTTGGCGTTGGTCATCTTCGAGATCTCGGCGTTGAGATAGGACGGCACCTCGCTTTCTAAGCGGGCGCCAGGTTCCGTGACGAGCTCGATGATGTTGTCGCGTACGCTTTGGGATTGATCGATGAGGCGATTGTAAAAGGGGATACCGCCAAAAACGCTATAGAGCCGCACCTTGTCCTCGGGCGAGAACGCGGGATAGAACTTCGCGGCGTCAAAGTAATCCATGGGCTTAAGCTCAAGCGCGAGATCAATTCGCCCGTAGAGGGGGCTTTCATGCTCGATGAGGGATTTCATAATCTCAACGTAGGAGCCGCACAGGACAATGTTTAAACGTGAGTCTTCCCTGTGGGCGTCGATTGAGGTCTGAAGAATGCTGTCTAAGCCTTTAACCGCATCTCTCAAGTAGGGGTATTCGTCGAGAACGAGGGTAATGTTCTTGTTTTTGGCTTGGGCAAACAGAAATTCGATGAGCTCGCGGATGCCTGTGAAGGCGAGCGGAGGAAAGCTCAGCGCTTCAGCAACAAGGACGGACAGACTCTCGAGGTTGTCTGCCTCGGAGGTTTGGCGGCACTCGTAATAGACCGTTGCGACGTCCGACAAATCGGTTAGCGCCTGCTTGATGAGCTCACTTTTTCCGACGCGACGCCTGCCGTAAATGAGAACATTGCGCTGCTCGGGTGCTTTGAGCGTTTTCTTAATACGGGCGAGCTCACGCTCCCTGCCAATAAATTCCACTTACTCGGTTCCTTCCGACTCGGTTTTGTCCGAGTTAATTGTATCGCATGGATCAGTTTATGCTCGAGTTTACTCGGACAAAACCGAGTCGGTTCTGCCCGAGTAAATTTGAAGGCGGCCGAATGCGTCTTGCTGCGTTTGCGGTTGGATACGTTGTCGAAAACGTGTCGTGCGGATTGTTGGATCAAATCGAACATTGGGACAGACGTCTCGTTTTATGGGCCGGGGGCGTGCATGTGCGAGTTCTTTTGGCCCATAAGGAACGCTGGTGGGTCGTTATTTGGGCCACGGGTCACTTCGCCGGCGCCGTGTTTCGTCATACGCTCATAGTGGAAGCCGATGCCACGGGGTCGACTTGGGACTCGGGCAACGGATGAGCTGCAAGTGAAAGGAGCGGTGAGGATGATGAAGCCCATGACGAAGAAGCTGCTGTTAGGAATTCCCACCGTGACGCTTTCGGCCGTGCTGGCGTGTACGGTGGCCGGCTGTGGTGGTAGTGCTCCGAGCGGCACGGCTGGCAGTTCGGGCGGCAGCGCGCCTGTGCAGGAAAAGCCCAAGGCCTATGATTCGCAGACGGTCGAGGTGGCAGGCATTACCTATGAGTCGGTGGCTCACGGTACGTTCTATCGCGGCGATGCCAAGCTGCAGGACGGCTTTTACCTGCACATCAAGATCACCAACAACAACACAAAGAACAGGACGTTCAGTTCCTTTAACGTGCATGCTGCCCAGGGAGATCTTGAGGCAGGCGACCCGTTGTTTACTTCCGGCAAGGCGGCCGTGCTCGACTACGTTGCAAGCGAGGCTCCCGATGAGCTGCACGAGGGCATCGACCTTTCCGAGAGGCCAGATATCGGCCCGGGCGAGACCGTTGAGTACGTGTATTTCTGGGCGCCCAAGACGGCGTACTACGGGCCTATCACTGTCGAGTTCGTAGACGCTTATGCCCCCGCCAAGAATCATGAGGCCATGCACTTTGACACCACGGGATGCGAGACCAAGGAGTTCAAGGCGGCCGGCGGCGTGGCCGATTCTGGCGAGAAGGCAGATTTAACGGGCATCGACTGCGCATCGTACAGCATCGAGGCCGCCGATGGGTACACGCTGGATTCGTCCGACGAAGAGCGCGAAAAGGCAAACTTCTTCAACGACGAGACTGGAGGACGCCTGAACATCAGCATCTTCCCGCGCTCGCCGGAGGAAGAGGTTGCAAGCCTAGAGCAGGTCTACGAAGGCAAGGAGACAACAACCGACCAGGTCGAGTACAACGGCATAACGTGGCTGCGCTTTACCGGTCCCGACAACGGCCATACGCTGTTTGCGACGGCTCCCGCGACGGGCGAGACCGTCCGCGTGTCGATTGGCTGGAAGATCGATTGGGACGCCGCCGTGCCCATGATGGAGGCACTGAAGCTCAAGTAACGCCGCGATTCTTACGTCAGGCGACTCAGGGCTGGCTCCGAGTTATCGGGGCCAGCCCTTTTTGGTGGTCGATGAGCCGAGTCGACGTCTCTCACAAAAGTAACTAGGAGCTAGCGAGGCTTATCCGAATTGACCTCATCGGTGGTGTCTTTTTCGAGCGCCGTGCGGCGGGTGCTGTAGGCGACGAGGCCTGCGCCTGCCGCGGCGAGTGCTGCTGCGGCTGCCGTAAGGGGAGCGTTGACGTCGCCCGTGCCCGCAAGCGCGCCCGCTTTTCCGGAGCGCTTGTTATTGCCGTGGTCCTTGCCACTGCTGGAGCTGCTTCCGCCGGAGCCGCCGCCCTTGTCAGTACCGCCGCCACTCGAGCCGCCACTGCCGTCCGCCGTCATCGGTGCATCGTGAAGCCCCGTCGTATCCGCTTTGTCGCATACGCCGACCTGAACTTCTGAGCGTTCGCATGCCGCGTCGGGCACATGAAGCTCGTGCAGTACGGCACCCAGCGCCGAGTTTGCGCCCGGTCGAATTTCCTCGAGCGTTACGGGATCGAGCGCCACCAGATTACGCGCCTTCGCATACAGCGTTACGCGTTTGCCCACTTCGTCGCTCCAACTCTCGGGGATAGCGAAGCTCATGCGGAACTGTGCCGTGCAACCCGGTGCCAGCACGGCGTTGCCGCTGTCGGCTACCAGCGGGTGCGTTGCAAAACGTGCGTCCAGCGTCTCGAGCGCGTACTTCACGTGTGCCATGTCGTTGGCCGAAGCATCCTCGGCAAGTTCCGGATCGTAGATCGATGCCATGCGTGCGTTCGCTCCGAACCCGATGGATGCGCTGGAGAACGGCTGGCTGGAGCCCTCTCGGTATAGATCGATCGTGCCGGCGGTCAGCAAGGTGTTACCGTCGTTTCGCACCGTGACCATGAAGGATTCGCCTGCTGCTCCGGGCACCACCGCGCCCGAGGTAGCGACTGCGCCCGTCGGAGTGGCACACGCCACCAAGGGCACTTCGATGTCGTGTAGTTCTGCCTCGCTCTTCTCCGCGCTCACAATGTGCGTGGCGAGCGCGGAGAGCATGCCCCCCGACGTCAAAAATGTCGTTATCTGATCGATGGGATGGTCCAGCTCGCACATCACGAACGGCTCCGTGAACAGATCGCCTGCCAAGGTGCTGGCGAAGATGCGGAAGTGCTTGCCCATCACTGCTACCGGGTTGCCTTCTTCGTCGTAGGTTTGTCCCACCTTGCCATCGGTGTTCTCTACATAGAGCACGCACCTGCCGTTGTTGCTTACGCTAAACGATGCTGGGCCACAGCCTGCGGCACCCACGGGCTGCGTTGCAAATGCCGATGCGCCTCGTGCCCAAGTAATATGCTGCAGCTGCTCGTTGACGGTAGCCAAAAAGCCCGTGTGCTGCGGCCACGGCACCGCGTGGGGTACTGTGGCATCTGGCGACATAACGCCCCAACCCGCGATGGACCGGCCGATCACGGCGTACGATGCGCAGCCACAACCGCTTACAGTCTCGTATGCAACGGGAACCACCATTTTGCCGTTGATATTCTCGGGCGCGCCCAGCTCGATGCTCGACGGTGCCTGCGGAAAGCGGAGGACCTGACGGAACGTGAGACTGTCGCCCAAATCATCCGACCACAGGGTAAAGCATTCCAGCGCAACCTCGGCCTCGCTACCGAGCGTCTTTTCTGCGGTGGCTCCGTGGCGGTGGAGGTAGGCGCCCGACAGACGTCCGTCGACCAGCGTCTTGCCCACCGTGATGCGTGGGCACTGCAGGCAATGGCAGCCATCCTCCTGAAGGCGGCCGCGCGAGATGCTGCGCCACGACGTGTGCGATATCACGCGAACTCCGTCGTTGCTTATGCGCAGGCGCACAACGGACAGTATGCCGGCTGTGCTTGCCGTATCGAAAAGGGTGTTGTCGCCGTCGGGGCGCTCGCCCGAGACCAGCAGCACGTAAGCGTCCTGGTTTCCCCTCCCGTCCGTATATTCCACCACGTCGAAGTCGTAATCGTATATGCCGTCGCGCTCCACGTCGCCCTCGCCAAACCCAAGGGGGAAGTCCACGGGTGTGGGAGCGGACCACGTGCCGTTCGTCTTTGTATGCACCACCAGGCGCGAACGACCATTCTTGCCGTAGCGCACCGAGGCGATGCGGAATAGGCACTCCACGCCGGCAATCATCGTTAGCTTCATGTGGGCTTCGCTGAGCACGCCGGAAAACAGCACGTTGTCGCTCGAGGGTTTTATGCCGCCACGCTCGTCCTCCGACACGCCGGCAGAATTGGCGTTCGGGTCGGCAACGGTGTTCGTTGCCTGACCGATGTAGGTGTACTCATACATCGGCGCGGCGTTTTCGTCGTTCTCTATCAGTGCATGGACGAAATGCTCGATCTGTCCCGTGTCGTCGCTTTCTGCATCCGCCTCGAGCTCAATGCGCGTGACCGCTTGATCCCAATCGCGCACGACAGGCGCGGCGTTTACGGCAGTGGCCTTAACCTCGGCGCGTGCGAGCAGTTCGGCGTTGGTGACGATGGTGGCCGATGCGATAAATTGCGGCACGCCGCCCGCCTCAATGTTGCCGGCCGAGCCGAAGCAGGCATCCAGCGTATAAGGCGTATCTCCACCCAATGCGAGCTCAGAGCGCTGGAGCACATACTGGTCGCCATTGTTCACCGACATATTCCACGAATCGAGGAGTGTGGGCCACGACCCCGACCAAGCCTTGGTGGTCCACTTGAACATTACGAACTGGAGTATCACATCGACATCGACGTCTGCACCTACGCGCAGCCGCGGAAGCTGGTGCCCGTCCGCCTTCTCATACCCAATGAACAGCGTGAGGGATGCGGCGCCGCGCACGGCAGACGAAGCGACGCCTGCAACGCCGGCGCCAAAGGTGACGGCAAGCCCGATCTGGATGGTGAACGAGCCCGACGTGTTTGAATAGTCGAGCGAAATGTTTTTAAAAAACGCCGCGCCGCTGCCGTGCGTGTGGGCACCCACGGCGAGCGCCAGTTTTGCCAGCACCCAGGGGTTGACGTTTAGGAAAAATGGTACCGGTCCTAGGGTAAACTGCTCGGTCCAATTGAGGTCGGTTCTTACCTGGAAGAGGGCCTTAATATTGCCGTATGCGGGGTCGTTGTTGTTACCCCAGGTTTTGCCCACCCAATCGTAGGCGAGCGAGCCGTACAGCTGTGTGGCGATATCCATCGTGAACAGCGGCGTGCAATGGTGGCGAAGGAGCTTGGTGTTTCTTGGATCGGTGCCCGAACCGGCACTCATGCTTTTGTACTGATTCCACTTCCCCTCCATCTCGTCGAGGTAGCGGTTTGCCTGCTTGGCGCCCGACTCGCGCGGCGATTTCTTCCAGTACTCCGGATCCGGATTGCCTGAATCGTTCATGTAGCCGACCGGTTTGTATCCTCCGCCAAACAGCACGTACCCGGCAAAAGAGAAATCGAACAAAATGGGGAATGAGGGCATCCAGCACGTGAACTTATTGCCGCCGATGCCGGGAAACGCCGCCGGGAAATCAAACGGAGTGATCTCTTGGTCCATGGTAGTGGGGACGATAGTGGTCGATCCGGATTCCGCCTTTGCCGCCGGCGCGGTAACAACGGCCATAGGGGATGAGAGCGTGTAGGTTTTGCCCTGGTAGTCGAGGACAAAGCGCAGCTTGCATCCTTCCTCCAGAAGGTTTGACGCTGCATCGAGGAACTTGTCTTCGAGCGTGAACGTCGCCAGATTATCCGCACCCGATGCGCTGGCCTTGACTTGGCCAATCTGCGTGACGGTTTCGGGTGAGCTGCCCGCAGCGGGCATCACTTTATTGATATGCAACGTTGCCTGTCCGCCCTGTGGCAGATGTGCCTGCACGGTAAAGGCGTGCGTGTCGGGCTGCTCGTTTGCCGTGTCGTCCTTCGGCAGTGCCATGAATGTAGCGTCGGCGTACTGGATGTCCCAATCGTCGAATGTGAGCTGGCGAAAGTACGGCTCGCCATCGGAGAGCGGACGTGTGGGTGCGGTAATGGCGGTGCCGCCTTGGACACGCGCGAGGGGAATCTCGACATCGCGGTAGCCTGCCATGCTAATGGAAATGCCGCCGTTAAAGTCGTACGCGTCGAGAAGCGTCGCCTCGTCCACGTAGCCTTCCGAAAGCGGCGCGACCTCAAAGATGGCCGTGCCTTCGTCATCGGTAGTGGCGGTGAGCTGCTTGCCTGCGGCATAGCGCGACGTGAGCGTGACCTGGGCACCCGTGATGGGCGTATTCTTGTTGGCGACGTCGACCACGACCACACCGAACATGGTGCGCGAGAGAACGAGCACCCTGAAGGGGTCTTTTTCGTCGGCATGGGCTTCGGTGGGCGCGAACGGCAATATGAAGGCGTTTGCGCTTCCTGGCACGCGCGGCAACATAATGCTCGCTAACGAGGACGCTCCGGCAACAAGTAACGAACGGCGATCAAGCATCTTGGGCTCCCATCCCGCAAGTATCGGTGGAAATAATCCAATTTTGCGAGAAGGCGCCCCGTGGCGGTAGTGCCGTTCAAGGGTCAAAATGTCCAAATTGATCGAGCGAAGCGCCGGGTTCCGGAATGCGTTCGATTCGCTTGGCAGTCCGGTCGCTAACGTAACATATGCGCGACCAGCTCGGTGCGTGTGCCGATGCCAAGCTTTGCGTATACGCCGGATAGGCGGTTTTTGACGGTGCCCGGCGATACTCCCATATGGCGTGCGATTTCGGCGTTGGTCCACCCACGACAGGCGAGCATGGCCATGGTGAATTCCGTGGTCGTTAGATCGTCGGCCACGTCTTCGCCCGAATCGGGGTTGTGGATGCGCCGCCAGCCGTAGCTGAAGCGGTACGTGATCTCGATGATGCGCGCGAAGTCGTCAGGGTATTGCGTTTTTAGGCACGCCTCGATGAGCCCCTGTAAAAGGCCGTGATGCTCGCCAATGAGCTCGATAAGGCCGTCGGGACGCGCAATGTTCCAAGCAACTCCGAAGTGCGATTTTGCGGCGTCGACGTCTTTGAGACTCATGCATGCCATGGAAGCTGCCAGGTGCAGGAACAGTTCCGAGATCGGATAGCTTCCCTGTTTCATGATCAGGGCATTTTCCGCCATGCCTAGGCTGCGGCCGTATTCGCCGCGCAGGTACAAGGCGTGCGCCATCACGTAGCTGGCGAACAGGCGCAGGCCTTCGGGCAGATGCGCCACAAGTGGATAAAACTCTTCGGCAGAATACGGGGAAGGCAAGTGCAGCAGGACACTCGCGGCCGAGGCGAACAGGATATGCGTAGCGTGGATGGCGGGCGATTCCTCGTCGGCCGGCGTATCGAGGATGCCCGCAAGACAACGGCGGGCGTCGGCGATACGGTTGAGCGACAGGCTGGCATATCCGCAGATAAAGCATGCGGAATAGCGCAATGCGGGGTCGGTGGCGTCAAGATAGGGGCGCGCCGTCTTGGCAGCGAGGGCGGCCTGTCCGCGAAAGTACAGCGCTTCTGCCGTGGCGATGGTGCGTGAATCGGGGTCGGAAATGCCTGCAACCGCAGCGTCAATCTGCCCCGGCACAAAGGCGGTGCACATCAACGGCATGGGAACGCGTGGGTAGCCATCGCAGTCCATCATCCATCTCCCAACAGCTGGCAACAATAGCAGCAATTGTACCCCTGTTGCTCGGGACTGGAATTTGTGGGTATCGCCTACGATTATGCCGAACGTATAAAGGAAGACTAGCGGCTCTCTTGAACCCGAGGTCGAAGGGGGCGTTGTACAAGGCATATGGGGCCGAGTGGAAGTGGATCAAAAGAGCGTTACTTGACGTTTCATGCATAATGCCAACCGCCCCGCGACATCACGTTCGCAGCGCGCAGGGGCCGGAGAATCTTCGCTATGAGAGTTGACGTCTAATACCTTGCATAGTATAGTGTGTATAGCATAGTATATGACGAGAGGAGGTGTGCGGATGGAGGCACAGATGAAGCGCGGCTTCCTGGAGGCCTGCGTGCTCGCGGCCGTCTCTGGCGAGGAGTCCTACGGCTACCAGATCGTGAAGGACGTACCGGCGAGCATGGGGCTCACGGAGTCGACGCTCTACCCACTACTCAAGCGCCTGGAGAAGGCCGGGTGCATCACGGCGCGCTCCGCCGAGCACAACGGGCGGCTGCGCCGGTACTACCGCATCACGGACGACGGGCGAGCGCGCATCGAGGAGTTCCTGGCCGAGTGGCCGTCCGTACGGGAGATTTACGCATACGTTGAGGGGGCGCACCATGACGCGCGATGAGTTTCTGGGCCGGTTGGGCGAGCTGCTCGCCTGCCTGCCGGCCGAGCAGGTGGAGGAGACCAAGGCGTTCTATGCGGAGGCCATCGCCGACCGCATGGAGGACGGTATGAGCGAGGAGGAGGCCGTGGCCGCCATGGGCACGCCCGGCGAGGTGGCGGAGGCCACGCTCGACGACCTGCCCGCCGTGCCGCGCGCGATCGCGAGGACGCGCCGGCGCAGCACCGCGCTGCTGTGGGTGCTGACCATCGTGGGCTCCCCGGTGTGGGTGCCGCTGCTCGCCGCCTTCGCCGCCGTGGCCGTCACGGTCTATATCTGCATCTGGGTGCTGGCGCTCTGCGTGTGGATCGTCGCAGCGGCACTCGGGGGCGTGGGCGTAGTTGAGCTCCTGCTTGCCGTAAGCGGCGTCACCATCGGCCACTTCCCGTACGCCCTCGCCTCGGCGGGCGTGGGGCTCGGCCTCGTCGGCGTGGCGCTCTTCGTTGGTGCTGGCGCTTGGGCCGCCTCAAAACAAATTGCGCGCCTCTCGGCGCTCTGGGCGAGGAAGGCCGCCTCGCCCTTCTGGAAGGGTAAGGGCGAGAAGGGCGGCGCTGCCGCGCATCTCGCGGCGTAGAAAGGAGTGAGTACCATGACCAGCGCGAAGAAGATCTACCTCGCCGTGGCGGGCGGGCTCGTCGCTGCGGGCGTCGTCCTCGCGGGTATCGGCTTTATCGCCTCGGGCTTCGACCCGGCCGTGTTCACGACCCAGATAGACATGCGCGATGACACCATCGTACTCGGCGGCGTCGAGGTGGACGACCCGACGGGCCTCCCCCTCATCGAGCAGCTCGCCGGAATCGGCGAGGTCGACACCTCCGGCATTACCGCGTCCGAGGCCCCTGTTGCCTGGTAGGCGCCCACCGCTCCCTAAGCATAGCGCGCTCGGACGCCCCGTCCGTCGGGCTGTGCAAGCCTGTGGAACCCGAACCTCAACCCCAACCCAACCGGCCTCGAGCCTGCGTCGATTCGCTTCCCGCCCCGCGCGGGGGCCCATGACGCATACCCAAAATCCATCCGAGGAGAAAAGAACGCAATGACGACAGCCGTGCCTCTCCACCTTCACGGGGTCACGAAGGCGTACCGCGGGAGGACCGTCCTCGGCCCCATCGACCTCGCCCTCAAGGCGGGGCGCGTCTACGGGCTCATCGGCGAGAACGGCGCCGGGAAGTCAACGCTCATCTGTATCGTCACTGGCACCGCCAGCCCCAGCTCGGGCTTGGTTGAGCTGTTCGGCGAGCGCGGCGGGCGCGAGCTTGTCGCCGCCCGGGGGCGTATGGGCTACATGCCCGACGCGAGCTCGGCCTACCCGGGGTTCTCCGCGCGGGAGAATGGATTTGCAACGGTTGCTTAAACAATTTTTACAGGGACAGCCCTGCGTTCCTGAACTCAACTGGGCTCATGTAGCTCAGTGTCGAAGGGGCAGTCGCCCCAGTCCGCGTACCAGACCTGCGTGCCGCCGAGGGAATACTTCCTCCAGTAGGGCCAGTGCGGGACGTCCATCCTCTCCTCCTTTCGGGGCGTCAGGCGCCGGGCCCAAGGCCGCACCTGCGCCCCAGCTCCGCCACGAGGGCGTCGTTGTCTCTGACCGAAACGATGGCGTCGCCGTCGTAGGGCGCCTCGATGTAGACGCGGTCGAGTGAGTTGGCCGTCCCCGCCCAGAGCGTCCTGGTGCGCCGGACGCCCCGCACGTGGGCGTAGGGTATCACCGAACGCGTCCCAGCGTACACGACGACGAGGCGGTCGCCGTAGAGCTCGAGGCGATTGCTGCGGACGGGAAGGGCAGCCAGGGCCACGAGGGCCGGGATGGGCAGCAGCGCGAGCCAGCCCCATAGGAGCGCGGGACTCGAGCTCAGGAAACACGCGATACACGCCGCGGATAAACCGCCCGCCACAATCACCATGGCCGCTATGAACCACGGGTCTGTCCTGCCGGGGAACACCCGCTCCGGCCGCTCGCCCTTCTCACCCATTACGGCCTCCCTCCCGACGCCCTCCCTGGCGGCGCGTGGGGCCGGAGAGTGCCTTGAACCCGTCGCCAACCATCTCGCCCCCCGTTCCGTGGGCCTTCTGTAGTGGTATGTACCCCCGACTGTTCGACGGATGTCGTACTATTAGACGTTTGTCGAACTTTTATGAGACGGGTGCGGCAAGATCGAGCAGATTGTCCGCGCGAGAGGCTTCCCGCCGCAGCGCCCGGTTTTGGGTTCAATGCATCGACATCCGTCTCAGGTGGTGTCTCCGCTGTGCGGCATTGCAGGGGGCAAAGCCGAAATGCCATGGGGCGCGCCGAAGCTTTGCCCGCGGGGCGAAGATTCTAGGGGTCCGACGTGGCCCGGAGGGGAGACGGACATGTAAGCGCTTATGACCGAGGAGCTGGCCGAGTGCCTGCCGCCGCTGTACGCGACCGAGGGAGGGGCGCTCGCCCTCGACCTCACAAACCCGGAAGGCGAGGACTACCTTGACCTCTGGTGCTCGCTTACCATCAACCTTTCGGGTGGCCCCTTCGCCTCCACATGGCGCATTCACACTTGTGCCCGGCATCATGGACATGGGCGTCGCCAAGTCGGCCGACGGGGCGCAAGCCCCTGTTGACTCAACGTTTGACGAGATAAACCGCATGTTCTCAAAACACGGCTTTCCTGAGTGCCTTGAGAGTCGCCGAGCGCAATGCAGTGATTCCCTTCATGAACGGCGACTTTACCCAATGGGATCTATATCTGGCATCCTCCTCTGAGTATGCGATGAGACTGATAGACGGATTTATCTCCATGCTCGAATCGAGGAATCTTGTTTGCGTCGCCCAGCTTCTCCGCGCACAGGTTGGAGTCTGCCTGCGGACATTCGCGTTATTCGCCGCCGAAGACCAGGATGACTTTCTCCCAAAAGGCTGCCAAGTACCATGGCGTGAGCGTTGGGGTAGCCATCATTCAGCGTGGATACATCCGGATGCGCATAGATCCAGACGATTCCAACGTTCTCGTATTTCCCGTGCAGGTAATCGAAGAGGGCAAGCGACGCCATACAGTTACCGCCGACGGTCACGACTCTGTCGGGGTTTTCTGCCGTAAGCTCCCTCTGCGCATCCTGAATTCCCGCCAGGACTTCGTCCTCGGCATAGATGCGAACTGCCTCCCATTTCTCATGTTCAAGTTTTGGGACGCGCTTCACAATGCCGAGTGGGACCCCTGGACAGTCGGATCACGTGGTGGCCCCCTTTGAGAGGGTCACGAGCATCACGGTTCCGTCCTCGGAACTTGCTTCGACCTCTACGGCGCCACCGTGAAGCGCTGCAATCTCCCAAACGAGCGCTAGCCCGAGTCCTGCGCTGCCGTATGCCCTGCTGCGGGATTTATCCAGGCGAAAGAACGGCTGGAAGATGCTCTCACGGTACTGCTTGGGTATTCCCGGGCCCTCATCTTTGACTCGCAAGAGCACGTGGCTGTCGCTGTCGCTGATGGAGACGTTGACAGTCGAGCCGGTGCGGCTGTAACGGATGGCGTTTTCGACCAGATTAA
Organism: uncultured Collinsella sp.; assembly: GCA_965149855.1. GTDB lineage: Bacteria > Actinomycetota > Coriobacteriia > Coriobacteriales > Coriobacteriaceae > Collinsella. The sequence continues at coordinate 2,027 of CBCTTO010000018.1, read as the reverse complement.
ACACCAGCCGATAGAGGAGCGTGTCGCTCCCGATTACTAAAGCGTCTCCAGCACAATTGAGGGCTATGCCCTTATTTTCGGCAAGTGGCGCAAGGTCGGTGAGGACCTCTTCGGACAGGGGACCGAGCTCCGCAGCGTCCCCGCAAGGGACGCTGCGGAGCTCGCTCATCTCGAGCAATACCTTGGCCATTCGAGACATGCGCTCGGTTTGTTCTTGTAGCAGGCCGAGCAGCTCGGCTGTTTCGGGTTGCAAACCGGAGTGCTCGGAGATGAATAGTTCAATCTGTGCCTGCATAAGGGCGAGCGGGGTTCGCAGTTCGTGCGCGGCGTTGCCGGTAAATTGACGCTGTGCGGAGAACCCTTCGCCAAGACGGGCGATCATGTCGTTGAAAGAGGCACTGCATCGTTGTAGCTCGGTGGGCACATCTTCACTGAGTCTGATTTCGCTTAGGTTGTCAGGCTGCACACGCTCAACCTGGTCTGCAAAAGCCCGTAGCGGTTTGAGTGCACGGCCGCTCACAAAGTATGCCAGCACGCCGCCAAGGAGTGTGACTCCAGCCGTGATGCGCCAGGCTGTCGTGCCAAAAGACTCCTGTGCGTCGTTTACGACGATCGTAACCTCGTTATCGAGGGTCGCTTTCGTTGGGTCGAACGCCTGAGGCGAATCTTCGCCGGTTGCGGTAAAGGCCGAGATGTCACTGCCGATGGCATCCATGTAGCGCATGCCCGTATAGCCGACCAGGCAGTTCGTCAGCACGCATGCCGCACACGTGAGCAGTGCCGTCATGATCGTTATGCGCCATTGCAGCGAAAGCCTTTTCATTCACTGTCCTCCATAACGTAGCCCTCTCCAATCCGATTGCGAATCGGGTCGTATCCCAAAGCGCTGCGCAACTTTTTTCGGAGCGACGAGATGTGAACGCGGGTTGCGTTGCTAAAGCTGTTCACGGTGCTATCCCAAACGTGCTCGATAAGCTCCTCTTGGCTTACCGGTCGTCTCTGATTAAGCATCAGGTATTCCAAGATTCCCGTTTCCTTGCGTGTAAGAGATAGAGCCTCACTGTCCACGGAGGCGATGCGCGCCTTGGTGTCAAAGCTGAGCTTTCCGCAGGTTAATACTATGTCGCTTTGTGCAAAGCGCCTGAGGGTAAGGCTGCGGATCCTTGCCGCAAGCTCATCCAGATGAAACGGCTTGGTGAGGTAATCGTTGGCGCCGGCATCGAGTCCAGCGACTTTATCGGATACTTCGCCACGCGCGGACAGAATCAGAACCTTGGTCTCGCAGTCGGTTTTCCTAAGTTCCCTGAGCACGGTCATGCCGTCGATACGGGGGAGATTGAGGTCGAGTACCACGAGGTCAAAGACTTCGATGCCCAGCAGATCGAGCGCCTCCCGTCCATCGTGGCAGCAGTCGACGCTGTATGCCAGGTTTCGCAAGCTGCGTGCGATCGTGTCGCACAGTGCTCGCTCGTCTTCGACGATCAAAATACGCATAACAGTCTCCTTGCACATTCCAAATCGCGCTTAACACGGATTTTATGGTCGATATGGTCCAATGGTCGCGTAACGAAAGGAGTGGTCAGGTTGTTCAAAGCGGTAAAGCCCGTGGTACAGGTCGCTTTGTTGATCGTCGGAATTGCCATGGTGTGCTTTGGCGTTATGCGTGGCGAGGCGGATGCCGTGCTGGCCAAAGCGATTAGGCTGTGCTTGGAGTGTATCGGAATTGGATAAAAGAGAAAACACTGCGTCGCATGTTTTGGCCCGATTTCGCGGATTCATTCAGGCGGCGGCGACGCTCATCACCAACATTCACCTGCCAAACTTTGCCAAAGGCGGCATCTATCAGGGCGCGGGAAAAACAGTCTGCGTACCTGGACTTAATTGCTATTCGTGCCCCGCGGCATCGGGTGCGTGCCCCATCGGGTCGTTCCAGTCGGTAGTAGGTTCATCCAAGTTCAACTTTTCTTACTACGTTACCGGTACGCTCATTTTGCTCGGCGTGCTGCTGGGACGCTTTGTATGCGGCT
>CBCTTO010000017.1:0-30388 GCA_965149855.1 uncultured Collinsella sp. | reverse complement strand
CTTTGCTGGCTATAAGATCGCGACAGACGATGAACTTCGAGGTCGTTTGCTTCGTGGCGCGCAAGATATCGTCGATACTTCCAAAAAGAAAATGGATGTTATGACGGAAGATGTTGCCATGCGTACTGCTCAGGTAACGAAGAATCCCAAGATTAATCAAGGTTGGGTCAGCAACCAATGGGAAAATGTAGGCTATTAGGTACCTAACAATTACTCAGCATTTTTTGAGGGGTCCTTGTCTGATTCATGAGACAAGGACCCCTTATTTTGGCCGTAAAAAATGGGACAGGTAGCGCTGATTCAAAATTAAGGTCAATAAATGAAACGACCCCGGTTGCATATTCTGTAACCGGGGTCGTTCGATGTTTCACATGAAACGTTTTGGGATGCGACTCCCCTATGCGTTCTTCTGAACTTTGAAGCGCTGCTTCAGCTGTCCGCAAGCGGCGTCAATATCGTTACCACGGGAGTTACGAATCGTGGTCTCGATGCCACGGGACTCAAGACGACGCTGAAGATCCTCAACCTTATGAATCGGCGACGGCTTGAGCGGGCTACCCTCGATGTCGTTAAGCTGAATGAGGTTAACGTGGCACAGCGTTCCCTCGCAGAAGTCGCAGAGCGCCTGCATTTCGGGATTCGTATCGTTGACGCCTTCGATCATGGCATACTCATAGGTCGGGCGGCGGCCGGTCTTCTCGGTGTAGAGCTGAAGCGCTTCGTGAAGGCGAAGCAGCGTGTACTTCTTAACACCGGGCATGAGCTTATTGCGCGTCGACTGGATGGCGGAATGCAGGGAAACGGCAAGCGTGAACTGCTCGGGGATATCGGCAAATTTGCGAATACCGGGAATAACGCCGCTGGTAGAGACGGTGAGGTGACGAGCGCCGATACCGATGCCATCGGGGTCGTTGAGGATTCGCAGCGCCTTGAGAACCTCGTCGTAGTTGGCAAACGGCTCGCCCTGGCCCATGAAGACAACGCTCGTGGCGCGCTCGCCAAAGTCGTTGGATACATGAAGTACCTGGTCGACGATCTCTTGAGCGGTCAGAGAGCGCTTGAGGCCGTTGAGACCGGTAGCGCAAAAGGCACAGCCCATGCCACAGCCTGCCTGGGTGGAAACGCAGACGGAAAGCTTGTTACGACGGGGCATGCCGACGGTCTCGACGGAAACGCCGTCGTGGTACTCGAGCAGATACTTGCGAGAGCCATCTTTGGAAACCTGCTTGGTGAGTTCAGTCGGCGTGTCAAAGGCAAAAGCCTCTTTAAGCTGCTCGCGGAAAGCCTTGGGAAGGTTGGTCATATCGTCAAACGAACAAACGTTCTTCTCAAAGACCCATTCGATGAGCTGCTTCGCGCGGAAGGCGGGCTGGCCAAGCTCGGCCACGAGCTCGCGAATATCGTTTTGGCTCAAGTCGCGAATGTCCTGAGATTTAGTCCTGGGATTCATGGAAGCCTTTCGATTTTGGGGAAACGTAGAGGGTATCGCTACAATATGGTATCAGCTGCAGAAATAATAGAGGAGGAGTCTGCCCATGCCGGGTAAAAGCCTAGAGAACATGCACGTAGCGGTCTTGGCGGGCGGTCATTCCGCTGAGCGCGAGATCTCGCTCAATTCGGGAAAGAACGTCGTGGTTGCCTTGAAGGAGGCCGGCTACACTTCGGTGGAGCTGCTCGACACGGCTGCCGATGATTTTATGGTAACCATGGCGACCGGCGGCTTTGACGTGGCGTTTATCGCCATGCACGGCGCCGGCGGCGAGGATGGCGCCATGCAAGGCGCCATGGAGACCCTGGGTATCCCCTACACGGCTTCGGGCGTGCTTGCCAGCGCCTGCGGTGCCGACAAGGAGGTCTCTAAGCTCCTGTACGCCAAGGCGGGCATTCCCATTGCCCCCGGCCTTGCGCTCGAGGTGGGCGATGAAGTCGATATCGATCATATCGTCGAGGTTTGTGGCGAGCGCTGCTTTGTGAAGCCGGCCGTCAACGGTTCCAGCTATGGCATTTCCCTGGTCCATGAGCCCTCCGAGCTGCCCGCGGCAATCGCCAAGGCGTTTGAGTACGGCGACAAAGTGCTGGTCGAGAAGTGTATCGAGGGTACCGAGATCACCGTCGGCGTATACGGCGAGGACGACGTGCGCGCTCTGCCGATTGTCGAGATTCGTAAGCCCAAGGACTGCGAGTTCTACGATCTGGACGTGAAGTATGTCGACCCTACAGACATCCATCGCATTCCGGCGCAGATTTCGCCCGAGAATTACGCTCGTGCTCAGGAGCTTGCCTGTGCCGCTCACAAGGCTCTCGGTTGCCTGGGTATCTCGCGCAGCGACTTTATCGTGAGTGAGGACGGCCCCGTCATCCTCGAGACCAATACCATTCCCGGCATGACCGATACGTCGCTGTATCCGGATGAGATCCGCCACACCGACGACATAACGTTCCCGCAGGTCTGTGACAGCCTGATCCGTATGGGCCTTCGTCGAGCGGGCATTGCATGCTAATCGAGGACGCGGTTTCGTCAGGAACGCCGCAGTTTGTCATCGACTCCTATGCCACGCTAGCCGAACGCGCCAAAACGCAGTCCTTTGGCCTTATCGAGGAAGATGTGATTGTCCTCGATACCGAGACCACAGGTCTTTCGGTGCAGGACAATGAGCTGATCGAGATCTCGGCGGCCCGTCTTTCGGGCCGCGAGATCGTCGACCGTTTCGATACCTTCGTGCATCCCAAGCAGCTGATTCCCGCCGAGATTACCGAGCTCACGAGCATTACAAATGCCGACGTGGCAGATGCCCCGTCGGCCGTTGAGGCCGTCGCCGCTCTCGCCGATTTTGTCGGTGGTTGCCCGGTGATCGCACATAACGCCACGTTCGACCGCTCGTTTATCGAGTCGGTCAAAGGCGGCGTCAACGTGAGCGATATTTGGATCGATTCGCTGGCGCTGTCGCGCATCGCGCTTCCGCGCCTGGCCTCGCACAAGCTGTCTTTTATGGCCGATCTGTTTGGCTGTGACTCGGTATCACACCGTGCCAATGCCGACGTCGACGCCCTGTGTGGCGTATGGCGCGTGTTGCTCGTGGCGCTCACCGACTTGCCCCAGGGCCTCATGGCGCGCCTAGCCGACATGCATCCGGATGTGCCTTGGTCCTATCGTCCTATCTTCTCATTCTTGGCGGGGCAGAACCCTGGTTCTATCTTCTCTCTCAGCGCCGCTCGTACTGACGTTCTCAAGGCCGATCGCGCCGACGATCGGGTGGACGCCGACGAACTGCCGGTCCTCAAGATGCCGAGTCGTGAGGAGATTGAGGCAGACTATGCGCCAGGTGGCCTGGTCAATCGCATGTACCCCACCTACGAGCCGCGTGATGAGCAGATCGCGATGGCGCTCGAGGTCCGCGATGCGCTGGTCACGGGCACTCATCGTGTAATTGAGGCGGGCACGGGCGTCGGCAAATCGATGGCCTATCTGGTACCTTTTGCCGAGGCAGCGCGCCGTAACAACATCACGGTTGGTATTGCGACCAAATCGAACAATCTTGCCGACCAGCTCATGTACCATGAGCTGCCAAAACTTGCCGAGCAACTGGACGGTGGTCTGTCATTTTGCGCTCTCAAGGGGTATGACCACTATCCGTGCCTGCGCAAGCTTGAGCGCATGAGCCGCGGCCAGGTCGAGATTACCACCAAGCGCGATCCGGCGGACACGCTCACGGCGGTCGCGGTCATTATGGCGTACGTCTGCCAATCAGCCGATGGCGACCTCGACTCGCTTGGCATTCGGTGGCGCAGCGTCAACCGCCCCGACTTTACGACGGCCTCGCGCGAGTGTGCTCGTCGCCTCTGCCCGTTTTTCCCTGATAAATGTTTGGTCCACGGTGCTCGCCGTCGTGCGGCGCATGCCGATGTGGTGGTCACCAACCATTCCCTGCTGTTCCGCAATGTCGCGGCCGAGGGCAGGATTTTGCCTCCGATTCGTCATTGGGTAATCGACGAGGCCCATTCCATCGAGCGCGAGGCACGCCGTCAGTGGGCGCGCGTGGTGTCGGCGGACGAATCACGCGTTCTGTTTGAGCGCCTGGGTGGCTCGAGCACCGGCGCGCTAAGCCAGGTTTCCCGTGATTTGGCAACCTCCGAGGGCTCTACGCTCTATCTGGGCCTTACTGCCAAGGCGACGTCGACGGTTGCGCGCGCGAGCATGGCAATCGCCGACGTGTTCGATGGCGTTCGCGAGCTCGGCCGCCGTGCCCGTGGGGGTTATGACAATGCCAATCTATGGATTGGCCCCGAGCTGCGCGAATCTGACGACTGGCATGATTTCTTACCGTCGGCCTACACTGCCATCGACGCATTGGAACAAGCTGACAAGAGCGTCGACGCGCTGGTGCAAGCCGTCGCCGCCGACAAGCCCGAGGTTGTTGTTGATCTGGGTGATATCTCGCGCCGCCTGCACGAGCTGGCCGAGAACCTCAAACTCATCATTGACGGCACCGATGAACACTACGTGTATTCGCTGCAGGTCAATCGCAGGTTGCGTGCCGGCGGAGAGTCAATGACCGCAGAACGCATCGACATTGGCGAGGCCTTGGCAACCGAGTGGCTGCCCGAGGTTCACACGGCTATCTTTGCCTCGGCGACCATGACGGTGTCCAAAAGCTTTGAACACTTTAACCACGCGGTCGGCCTCGATCGCATCGGTGCTTCAACATCCTCATCGTTGCACTTGGACTCGAGCTACGACTTCGATTCGAACATGGCTGTAGTCGTTGCGGGTGATATCCCCGATCCGCGCGATCGTGAGAGCTATCTTACGGCGCTCGAGCGCGTGCTGGTCGACGCCCATCTTGCCATGGGCGGATCGGTGCTCACACTGTTCACCAATCGGCGCGACATGGAAGACCTGTACGCCCGCGTTGAGCCCAAGATGGCCCGTGCGGGTCTGGAACTCAACTGCCAGCAGCGCAACTCATCTCCTCGTCGCCTGCGCGACCGGTTTATCAGCGAGCCGACTTCATCGCTTTTTGCGCTTAAGGCCTTCTGGGAGGGATTCGACGCCAGCGGCGAGACGCTGCGCTGCGTCATCATTCCCAAGCTGCCGTTCTCGAGCCCCACGGACCCGCTCTCGTGCGAGCGCAACCTGCGTGAAGACCGCGCTTGGGCGCGCTATTCGCTGCCCGAGGCGGTGCTCGAGGTCAAGCAGGCGGCCGGCCGCCTTATCCGCTCGTCGACCGATTGCGGCGTGCTGATTCTGGCCGACCCGCGCCTGGTGACGAAGGGCTACGGAAAGAAGTTCTTAACGTCGCTGCCCACGAGCTCCTACCAGCGCATCGAATCGGCACAGATTGGGCACTATCTGCAACTGTGGCGTGCACGCCACGAGCGGCGGCGCTAAAGCGGACAGACGAGGGTTTTTGCCATATCGCACAGACGCTTTGACAGGGCGGGGTCATCCAAGATGCGGATGGCTCCGCCCGCTGCGATTACCTGGCTCAGTAGCCAACGCTCGGAGCCATAATGCACGGTTACCGTTGCCATGTCTGCCCCGCTGCGTTCGATTAGGGTGATGCCGGCCCAGTCCAGATGCTCCGCCATATCGAATGGCATCAAGAGCTTTGCGCTACGCTGCGTCCGAGCAAGGGAATCGTGGAGGGATGTGACGTCCGGTGCATGAGGCACGACGGAGTCTTCCGTCAAGGCGAGTCCCTCGATTTTATCCATGCGATAGGTGCGCTGCTCATCGACCGCGATGTCCCAGGCAATCAGGTATGTTTGGTCGCCGTTTGCCGTAATGCGCAAGGGGTCGACCAGACGCTCACGTGGCCGTGCATCGTCCATCGAGCGATACGAGATGCGGCAGCGAACACCGTCCTGAATGGCGCAGCTCAGCTGCTGCCAGTGCGACCCGTGGTTGACGGTGTCAAAGACGCGCTGGTTATAGCCGAGCTCTTCGGGTAGAAGGGCATGTCGAATCCGAGCTGCCGTATGCGGCTCGATCCCCAACGATTCAAGTTCATGGTTGAGCACAGCGCCCTCGGCGGCACTCAAACGCAACGGTAGCACACGCCCGGCGTCGCCGGTGAGGACCACACGCTCGCCGTGGCATTCGCAGATGATGCGCGCACCCGATTCTCGGTCCGCGAGCGTCGAGACGATCTCGAGAATCTCGTCGAGCGAAGTCCCCGTGATGTCAAAGCGGCTGCAAATCTCGGTTCGTGTCATGCCGCTCTCGCCGGCGGCGTAGAGGGCCTCCATGATGTCGATGGCGCGCGAGAGTCTCTGCTCGCTGGTGAGTTTACGCACGGGCATGCTCGTGCACCGTCCTTTCAATGAGGCGGTTCCACGCCTGCTTGAGCGATTTGGGGGCCACGGGCCTCATGCCGTCCACGGCGTGGGCCATGCAAAATGAGGCGGCGGCTTCAAGGTCACGCACGTCAACGGTCCAGGTCCATCCCGCATCGGTGTGTGCGAGCTCACCTCGCCCGCGCGTGAGGCCGTTGATCATATCGATCTGCGTCTGAGGGGCGAACGAGAACGTGGCTGCAACGGGCGGTCGGTCGGCAAAATCGAATTCAAAGAACAGATAGTCGTTGAGATTGAAGTCCGCAGGGATGGCGTAGGCCTTCGAAGGACGCCAAGCGCGAACGATACGGTCGCAGCGGAATGTCCTGATGCCGTCGGTGACATTGTCGAGGCCGCAGAAGTACGCCACGCCCTCGCGTTCGAACATGCCGTAGACGCAGACGGTACGTTCTTTCTGCTCGCCGCGTCCGTTCTGATATAAAAATCGCAGCGCGCATCGCTCGGCAAAGGCGCTCCATACCGCATCGACGGTGGGAGAGCGGCGGATTGGTGCTTCGTCCACCGTCGTCCTACCGGTGAGATAGGCAATCTTGGAGCGAATATCGGCAAGCGGTGCGGCAAAAGTGGATGAGCCGGCCGCTAGTGTCTGGTCGATGGCGTTGAGCAGGATATCGGCGTCGTCTGCGGTAATGAGGCCGCCTGCAGCAAACGTGTGCTCGCGGTCGATTGTCCACGAGCTTTCCTCGGTCTCCTGCGCACCGGCGGGGCGAACCTCCTTGATTAAGATGCCACGCTCGAGCAGTTTGTCACGATCGCGCCGAAACTTGCGCTTATCCGAGTCGATATTGCCCGAGCCATATCCCAGGTCAGAATCCAAGACGATCTGCTCGGTCGTCAGCGGTTCGGGGGAGCTGTTGAGCACAAAGAAAAGATTGAGGATGCGCTGAGCCGTTTTATCGAAACCGGGCTCCGAATTCCCCTTTTTAATTGTTGCGGTCGCGTCGCTTGCCGTCATAGAGTCCTCGCATGAGAAGGTGGTTTGCTGCCATGATTTTAGTCCGATATGGAGATTAGGCTATATCCTTGTCCGCTCGAGGCGTTAAGATGGCCCGAATTCGGTCGTTTGCGCTCGCTCGGGGTATACTTTCGACTATATACGGTTCTAATGTGCATGCATTGGGCCTATTTGTCGGATTATGGATGTGGAGCGCACATGGCGAACACCCAGAACTATATTAACCACCTGCTGCAGAACACCGGCATTACGCCGGCATGCAGCGAAGAAGAGCGCTTGGCTGCCGAGGATATCGCTCAGATCTTCCGCAACCACGGCTTTGACCCCGAGGTTCAGGAGTTCAATGCCCCGGCGCCCAGTAGGTTGGCATTTGCCGTTACCGGTATTCTTGCGTTTGCCGGCGCCCTGCTGATGGGCATCGGCGGCGGTATCGGCTTGGTCGGCACCTTGCTGGCCATTGTCGGCGCCGTTCTTTACGTGCTCGAGCGCACGGGCCACCCCGTGGTTTCGCGCCTGGGCAAGACGGGCGTGAGCCAAAATGTCATCGCCTACCACAAGGCCTCGGGCCCGCTCGCGTCTCCGCGCAACCGCCCGGTGGTCGTTGTCGCACACTACGACTCTCCCCGTGCTGAGCTGCTCGCCCGCGAGCCCTATGCTTCGTATCGTGCGCTCATCGCCAAGCTGTTGCCCGTTGCCACGATTGCCCCTGCTGCCGTTGCCATCCTGCGTATCCTGCCGCTCCCCGGCGCGCTCAAGGTTCTGCTGTGGATTGTCGCGATCCTCGCTTCCCTCGTTGCACTTGCCAACGCGGCAAACATCATCTCTAACCGCCACGTTCTTCCCTATACGTCCGGCGCGGTGTGCAACAAGTCTTCTGTCGCCGCTATGCTCGGCGTTATGGACAACGTTGCTCCCTTCCAGGGCGAGAACGAGTTTCCCGACGATGTTCCGTTCGATACCTATTTTGGGGAGCAGAAACGTCGTGCCGAGGAAATGGCGCGCGCGGCGGCGGAGTATGCCGCGGCCCAGCAGCAAAACGACTACGGCAACACCATCGAGTACGAAGAGCCTACCTACGCCGAGGACGAGTTCGGTCAGCCGATTGCTCCCGACACTCAGACCGAGCCCGAACAGGGTGAGGCTTTCGACGAGCAGATCGAGGGCTTTGAGGGTGCGTCTGCCGACGAGACGCTGATCGGCGCTATCGTGCCTGAGGATCAGAATCAGGCTGTCCAGGCTGAAGAGTTCAATGACGAGGTTTCCGCTGCCGAGTCGGCGGAGGAGCCTGCCGCGGCCGAGCCCAAGCTCTATCGCAACGACGCCGGCAACATCCGCTTTGGTTCGGATGCCATCCGTGCGCTCGGAATGCTTCCCGAGTCCTGCACGCTCGATTACGAGGAGGGCGAGGAGCCGACGTTTGAGCCCGAGCCTGCCCCCGTTGTCACCGTGGATGATGAGTCTGCCGCGGTTACCGCTGCCGTTGCCGAGTCCGAGGCGGTGTCCGCGATCGATTCTGCGGCAGGACTGGACATTTTGGCTCCCGCCGCGCCGGCGCAAGACGTTGCGGACGAGTCTGACGACGATTACGTTGAACAGCCGAGGCGCGTGTCTTACGAGAGCGATACTGATTTCTCGGCCGAGATTCCCGCGGCAACGCCCCATGCCGATATTGCATCCGCGTTCTCGTCGATTGGCGCCAGCGCTTCCAACTTCTTTAAGGGTGCGCTTGCAAAGGGCAAGAAATTTGTCGACGATTTCGAGGAGAAGCGCGCTGCCGCACGCGAGACTGCCGAGCAGGAGGCTATCGCTCAGCGGCAGGCAGCCGAGGCGGCACGTGAGCTCGCGGCGCAAGAGTTCGAGCAGAACGAGGCTATGCAGTCCGTGCCCGTCGACGTCGCCGAAGCTACAACGTCTTTCGAGGCCCAGCAACCGACGTCCGCGGATGTTGTTGAGGCGACGACGTCTTTCGAGGCTCAGCAGCACGTCGATAGCACCATGTCGTTTGATGCCGCGAAGTTCGATTCCACGATAACGTTTGAAAAGCAAGGCACCGCGATTGCCGAGCCCCTTCCTGTTTCCGATGAGCAGGGCGACGCGGTGGACGATGACGAGCCTATTGATGTTGCCGAAATCCAAGATGCCACCGAGGACGAGCCCGTCGAGGCCAACTCTGACGAAGAGCAATACGCGGCAGCCGAGCAAGATGATTCGACCGAGGCCGAGCAGGAGGAAGTGCCTGCGGTTTCCGAGACTTCCGAGACAGATGAGTCGAGGCCTTATTCCACGCAGATTTTCACCATGCCGACCCCGAGTGGTTCCGGTGCCACGGTTGCCAATGTCGCTCCCACCCAGGACGAAACGGTCGATTCCCTTATGGCCCAGATTTCCTCCCAGGCATCGCCGCGTCCGCAGATGAATGTTCCCGATCCGGCGTCGGCACCGTCGCCTGCACCTTCCTCGTCTCCGCTGGCTTCGGTCCCCGATCCGTCGCTGCCGTCTATGAAGCAGGCAAACGTTGCGTCTCGCACGTCGCTGTTCGACCTTCCCGATCCCTCTGCCCAGGTCAACGACCCCTTTGCTACCGCCCAAGGTCCCGAACCCACATCGGCACCCGTTGCGCCTCCTATGCCCGTTGCGTCGGGTGCGCAGCCGATCGAGACCATTTCGGCTTCCGCCCCGGCGGCACCCAAGTCTCGTAAGCGCGGCCTGGGTGGCCTGTTCGGTCGTAAAAAGAAAAACGAGCAGGACAGCATGAGTGACTGGCTGGGCGTCGAAGACGATTACGATGCCAAGAAATCCGGTCGCGGTATCGGTTCGTGGGATAACTTCGAGGACGATAACGATGGCTGGAAGGGCGGCGCTACGTCTTCCGATGGCGCTTCTTCCGAAGATATGCTCTCGGCTGTCGCCTCTATGGGCGATGATGAGCTGCTCGGTCACGATATCTGGTTTGTGGCAACGGGTGCCTCGGATTGTGATGGCGCCGGCATGAAGGCCTTCTTGGCTTCGCATCGCGATAAGCTCCGCGGCGTATTCTTTATCAATCTTGAATCCGTCGGCGCCGGTAGGCTTTCGGTTGTGACGGTCGAGGGCGAACAACAGCTGCTCAAGGGCGATCGCCGCATCATGAACCTGGTCAGCAAGGTGTGCAAGTCGTTCCATGTCGATTGTGGCGCGCTCGAGATGCCCTATGCCAAGACCGATGCCTATGCCGCGCTCGAGGCGAGCCGCCGAGCCCTCACCATCGCCGGCGTGGACGGCACGCGTCTGGCTTGCGCTCGTACCGAGGACGACCTGCCCCACAATGTCAACCCGACGAACATTGCCACGGTATCCGAGGTCGTGACCGAGGTTATCCGCCGTTCGTAGACGGAGCTCTAAGGAGTCAACGTGTTTTCGTATATTAAGCGCCATTGGCCTGTCTACGTGATTTTGACCTTGATTGCCATTGCGTTAGGATTTGGGGCTGCCTACATCGTGGGTGCAAAGGGCTCGACCCCCGCCTCCGCAATCAGCGAAGAGGTGGAGCAAGAACAGAGTACGGGTGCCGATGGGATTCCTGAGTCCGAGCAGGCAATCGTTGATGGTGGATCTTCGTCTGCAGAGTAGATACGGCGATTTACACGATTGAAAGCGGGCGAGCCAGGGGACTGGCTCGCCCGCTTTTTCATCGCGCTAGCGCTTCTTTGGGGTCGACCTAAGGCGAGCGAACCATAGGGCTGCGGCACCCGAGGTCAGGAGCGCGGTGATGCAAGCGGCGATGGGAACTGATCCTGTTGCCGGTAGGTCCTGCGGTAGGGTACAGCGTTGAATGACACGGTCCTCGTCATGTGACTCAAGTTTATCGCCGCCGCCGTTGCGGCAAAGATCGACGCGTGCGCTGTTGGTGAGTGCGGTTTGGGGCGTATAAGCCGACGTCGCCTGCATGTGCACGATTGCGCCCCGAGCGTCTGTGCCAAGGATTGCTTTGGCATCGTCAAGGTCGTCGTGCTCATCTTTGAGATCATCGCGGGTCCAAGAATCCGCATCGCTTCGAGTCGTAAAGTCGGCGGCTACCGCACCGTATTCAATTCGAATGCCCGTTACGACGGTATTGGGTGTAAGGTCGAGCTCTTCCGCCTCGAGTGTGGTGGATTCCGTGGTCGAGACATCCGCCTTCCAGAGGTGCCAGCCGTCGTAATCGACGAGGCGGCAATCCTCACCCAGACTTTCCCTTACTTCGTCGGACTCAAGCCAAGGATTTTCGTGCCCATCGTCAAGTGTCGCGTTTGCCGGCTCATCGACGTCTGTCGAGTCCAACGGCGTCGTGCGATACCACACGTTGCACAGACCATTGAGGTCGCCGATGGCGACGGGGGTTTCGATTGAGACGAATCTCGCCGTATCGTCCTCGGCACACTCAAGATCATCGGTAATTGTGAACTCATCAACCATGGTAGTTGAATCGTTTCGAGCGTCGATGGTATAGGAGAAAAGCCCATCACTATTGGTTTGCGTCGTGGCGCGGTTTTTACCATCGCCGTTAGCCAACAGGCCCTTTTCGATAGGTTGGACAACTTCCTGACGCTTGTCGACCTGTCCCTTGATCTCGATGGGCGCATCCTTCATCGCGACGGATTGGACTTCTCCCGTATCCTTTATTTCAAACGTTATTTCCTCGGCAAGGTCATAGATCCGCGGAGACATCATTTCGCGCAACGAGTAGGTGCCGGGTGCAAGATATTCGACGCGGTGTGGCTTGTCGGATGAGGTCCAGGAGTCTATTTCGGTTTTATCGGGACCATATAAGGTGAGCTGTGCGCCTTCCACTTCCTGCTCACCGCTTGCATCGACCTTGGAGATATCAACCTTGGTGTAATCGTCGGATACGTTAAGCCGTGCTTCTACAACGGGTGTTTTCTGGTCGGCATAAGTAAGGTCGACAATATGGGTTGTCTGATCGAGCAAGAAGCCTGCCGGCGCTTGAGTCTCGACAACCTCGTAGCGTGCGGTGCCAGATCCCAGTGGGAGGTTGTCCGCGCGTGCTTCTCCAGTTTCATCCGTCGTGACGGTCGCGACGGTCTCACCGTCGAGCGCGGCAATGCTACCGTCGGGGCGCACGATATCACCCGAGGCACGGATCTCAAAGACGGCGCCCGCGAGGCTGCTGCCGTCTACGGCATCGGTTTTAACGATCCTAATGTTTCCGGTCGCGGCGTGGTCATAATACGAGGCGATTGCAACGGGCGTTAGGTTCATGTCGGCGGGTATGTTTACCTCGATCTCCTCGCCGACAAGATAGGGCTCTTTGGCCGAGGTTTCGCGTACATAATAGGTGCCCGGCACGAGCGATTCGGGCAGTGTGACGGTCCCGGTCGCGTCAGTCGTAAAGGTGTCCATTACGTTATGTGCTGGATACCAGCAAGTTTGTGAGACAGGTTCGTGATTGCTGTCTAGGAGTTGGAAGGTGAATCCGGCTAGTGGAACAGAAGCGCCTGTTTGGGCATCGCGTTTTACAATCTGGAGATGCGTCGACAGCGCGTGGTTGTCCACGATATATTGAAGCTCGGCGCCGTTGGAAATCTGATTGGCCCCGACGGTCCATTCCCCTGCACGTTTAAAACCCTCGGGGACGGTTTCCGGAACCTCGCGAACCGTGTAGCCGGCACGGTCGTATGGGACGGCTCCGTGGACACCGGCGGGTCGCTTACCTGTGCCGAACCATGCTTCGGGCTGGTCTTTGGTGGAGGCAAAGCCATAGATGTTTGTGGTCAGTGTGCCAACAACCTGCTGAGAGCTGTTGCTGACAACCTCAAAGACAACACCACCCGCCGGCTGCTCCAGACCGGATTGGTCGCTATTGCCGTAATCCTTGAATTTGGAAATCTCAAGGTCAAAAGCAATGGGGATATCGGAAATGCGAGATTCGATCTCGACCACGCCTGAATCGCCGAGCTGGTCGGCTCCAACGGTATAGGTCCAGCTGTCGTTGGATGGCAGGTAGCCCTCGGGGGCTTTTGATTCGTAGATGGTAAAGGTTCCTAAGGGGACATCGGCGAGGGTGGCCCGACCGCTTTCGTCGGTCGTGAGGATTTGCGCCCATCCAGGGGTTGATTGTGACACACACGTGAACTCTGCTCCTGCGAGTGAAGATCCCACCTGGGGGCCGGCATTCGTCGCGGCATCGAGTTTTACGATACGCAGGTTGATGGTGCCGGGCTGTTCATCAATGGCGACCTGTCCACCGTCATTCCCCGTGGTAAAGGCGATGCGATCACGACGGGGGACATAGCCGGCCGGCGCTTTCGTTTCAACTAGGTAGTATGCTGTGTTGGACAGAAGTGTTGCTTGCGCTCGACCGTTGCTGTCCATCTGGACGGTGCCGACATGCGCGCCGCTGGCGCTCTCAAAAATATCGAATGTTGCCCCGTCAAACTGATAAGTATTGTTTCCGCTGGTAATGGCGGCGTTTGCAGACTGCTTTTGGAAGGAAACAGAGACCGCCGGCAGTACATAGAGCATGTCTTGACGTCTGCTGCCGCCCGATACGGTTCCTAGATAGCGCCGCGCGCGGTGCGGGGCGGCTTTGATGCTTCCTGATTTTGCGCTGTCGTGGAGCCACCGCGCAGCCGCCACGACTTCATTGTCGGCGGTAAAGTGCCCGCTCTTGGTTTTGCCCTGAGCGGTCGTGTAGGAGTAGGTACCGTCGACATAGGTAGTGCCGTTGAGCATCCATACGGCAAGCTGGGTGGCGGCGCGGGCGCGATCGGGTGAAAGATGGTAACCGCCAAACGACGTGGCGGTAGGATATCCGTGACAAACGATTGCCGCGAACTCGTCGTCGAGCCACACCCAGCCTTGATCAAAGTTGAGCCATGGGCCGCCCGGCTTGGTGGGGCCGGGGCGCTCCTGGTTCATGCAGTAGGCAATCGAGGCGTCTTGAGCTTCATACTTGCCGATGAAGAAGGGTCCACAATCATCGCTAATAGTGCGGAAGCCGAGCTGGTCGTAGCCATCGACGGCAAATGCGGCTCCCGGTGCCAGGCAGCTGAAAAGCAGGAAGAGGAGCAGGAGCAGCGGACCTGTTGCGATTGCGCTGTGGACAGAGTGCGTGGGTGCGTTGGACATGGCTGCTCCTTATCCCTCGTGCGCCGCACGGGGAGGCTGCGGCGCGTAGGATGAGGCTACCCCCGAGGTTCATGTGGGTAAGTACCGGAGCCTGACCAAAAGCTTGCCCAATTCCTGACAAATTGAGCTCAAATACAACAATCAAGCAAAAGTGCAGGTAGAAGATAGGGAGAACTGAAGGTCAAAGGTCCTCATCTCCACAATTGACGCGATTTTCAAACGAATCTCCACAGCTAAAACAAGCATCGCCACCCTTGTATCGAACAAGACAACCGCGTTATACTAGCCAACACACAAGCGGGCATCGCCAAGTGGTAAGGCATCAGCTTCCCAAGCTGACACTCGCGGGTTCGAGTCCCGTTGCCCGCTCCAGCTAGAAGCACAAGCACGGCACCATTACGGTGACGTGCTTTTTTCAATAAAGCGCCGGGACTCGAACCCGACAGGGTGCGAGCGTAAAGCAAACGCGAAGCGTTTGTAGCGAGCAGGCGAAGGCGCCGACAGGCGCCTGAAGCCGGTGCGGATTTGCGAAGCAAATACGCGGATGTCCCGTTGCCCGCTCCATCGAGTGCGGGAGACATGGGGACGGCCAATTCAACAAAGTCTTCCCCCACGGCTTCGTGAGGCTGAGGGGCTCGCCTGAAGCCGGTGCGGATTTGCGAAGCAAATGCGCAGACGTCCCGTTGCCCGCTCCATGGAGCAAGGAAGATTTCGGGAATGGTAGATTCAGCCCGCTTTGCCCCCGCATTTCACCGGGTCTGGGTATGCCACTGAAGCCGGTGCGGATTTGCGAAGCAAATACGCGGATGTCCCCATGGCCGCTCTTGCGGCAAAATGTTAGGTTAATGCCTGCTGCCCATACTTGCACCTGCGCACGGTACAATGGTTGGGTTACGACCAACGTGCCAATAACCAAAAAGGAGCCGCTATGATCGATCGCTATACCCGCCCGGAGATGGGACACATCTTCTCCCTCGAGAACAAGTACGCCATTTGGCAGGAAATCGAGGTTCTGGCCTGCGAGGCCCAGGCGGAGCTCGGCAAGATCGGTATTTCCAAAGACGAGGCCCAGTGGATCCGCGACCATGCCAACTTTGAGAAGGCGAAGGTCGATGAGATCGAGGAAGTCACGCGCCACGACGTCATTGCCTTCCTGACCAACATGAAGGAATACATCGATGCCGATGTTCCCGAGGGCGACCCCAAGCCCAGCCGCTGGGTTCACTATGGCATGACCAGCTCCGATCTGGGCGACACGGCTCTGTGCTACCAGCTCACCCAGGCCTGCGACCTGATCATCGAGGACGTCAAGAAGCTCGGCGAGATTTGCAAGCGTCGCGCCTTTGAGGAGCGCAACACGCTCTGTGCCGGCCGCACTCATGGCATCCACGCCGAGCCGATGACCTTCGGTATGAAGTTTGGCTCTTGGGCCTGGGAGCTCAAGCGCGATCTGGATCGTCTTGAGGACGCCCGCAAGAATGTTGCCTTCGGTGCCATCTCGGGCGCTGTCGGCACGTACAGCTCCATCGAGCCGTTTGTCGAGGAGTATGTCTGCGAGCACCTGGGCCTGGTTCACGACCCGCTGTCCACACAGGTTATCAGCCGCGACCATCACGCCTATCTCGCCGGCGTTCTCGCCACCACCGCAGCCACCTGCGAGCGCATCGCTACCGAGGTCCGCAATCTGCAGAAGACTGATACGCTCGAGGCCGAGGAACCGTTCCGTAAGGGTCAAAAGGGCAGCTCCGCCATGCCGCACAAGCGCAACCCCATCACCATGGAGAAGGTCTGCGGCCTGTCGCGCGTCGTGAAGGCCAACGCGCAGGTTGCCTTCGACAACGTCGCCCTGTGGCACGAGCGTGACATTTCGCACTCCTCTGCCGAGCGCGTCGCCCAGGCCGATAGTTTCATCGCGCTCGACCACATGTTCCAGTGCCTCATCCGCGTTATCGACGGCCTGCAGCTGTACCCTGCCCGCATGATGGCCAACCTCAATAAGACCCGTGGCCTCATCTTCTCCTCCAAGGTGCTGCTCGCCCTCGTCGACACGGGCATCACCCGCGAGGACGCGTACGCCATTGTGCAGGAGAACGCCATGGCAACCTGGCACGAGGTACAGGATTGTGTCTCCGGCCCCACCTTTAAGGAGCGTCTCGAGGCCGATCCGCGCTGCACCGTCAGCCAGGAGAAGCTCGACGAGATCTTTGATCCGTGGGACTTCCTCACCCGCATCGACACGGTCTTCGACCGCCTGGAGCAGCTCGAGTTCTAACTGATCGATTGGGGACGAAGTTAAACCTTTCGGTTTCCTTTTGACCCCCCTGAAGTACAGCTTTCCAGCTCAAGCCCCGTTGGTAACTCGTTTTGCCAACGGGGCTTTTGCGCGAGAGTGCTTGGAAAAGCTACATTACAACGGGCGATTTTTAATGCGGGAATGTCGCTTGCCGATAATTTGACTCTTCCGACAAACACTAGCTTGCCAGTCTCAGTCGGGGGGGGGTATCCTTAAGTCAATTTTAATGTGTGGGAGAATACTGCATTTTCACGAGAGATTGGACTTAGGGGAATGAGAAAAGGGCTTTGGAGGATGGCCATAGGCATCTGTGTTGCTTTAACGGCGGCAACGTTTGGGCTGACGGTGGCCGCCCCGCATGCGGATGCTGTCATGCTGGAGTCGCAGGACGGTTCCATGGGTGCATCGTTTCTCCCATACGATTCTTCTACAGGCGATGTGTGGTCAGAATTTGATGTCGCTGTTGGACAGACGGTGAAAGGAAGGCTTTCCTTTTTTAATAAAAATCACGAATGGGCGCACATTGACCCTAGCGATATCGATATCACATCGTCTGACGAGGATATCGCTAAGGTAAGTTATGAGTCACATAGTTGGGTATTGACAATTAGCCCCACCAAAGTTGGCACAACGACTATAACCATGAAGAGCAAGACCGACGAGAGTTTAAACGGTTCTCTTAAGATTAAAAGTGTGGCTAAAGTCAATCCAATTAAGGTCAGTTTCGTTTCTTACGACCAATCTGGTGCGACGACAAACACCGCAACGCTGGGTTACACGGATGATTGTCCGCAAAAATGCGGGAACACGCATTATGCATTACTAGAGGGGAGAGTTGACGTTCGTCCCGTGGACGAGAGCCGTGCGGCCACATATTTTGTTATTAAGGAAGACCCCTCAAAGGATTCCAAAGTCCAGGCAAGGGTGAATTCGAATTATTCATCATATGGAACTTCCGAGCTAAGCGCTTCTTTGCAACTCGAGGCGTTGTCGAAAGATGCTAAAGAGGCCAAGGTTCTTGTCGACTATTGCAACGGTGAAGTTGAGACGAAGAAGCTATGTGATGTTGTAACCGAGAATCAGGAGCCCGGATTCAATGAGCGTGGGAACAAAAAGCAAAAGATGCTGGTTGGGGACAGCTCTTATCTGACTGCCATTCTCAACGTTTCTCCAAATGAAGTACTGAAGGCATGCCAGCGCGCACATTGGGGTGCGGACTTTGGCGCTGTAACCTATTCTCTGGAAAGCAACGATGTCGTTGAGCTTATCGATGGTGAAAACTCGTTTAAGGCAATAAAGCCTGGCACCGTTAAGGCTCATGCTCGTGATGGCCTTGGCAATGACCATCCCTTTGAGATAGAGGTTGTCGACCCTGCGGAAGTGAGCCTTTCGAAGGCTAAGTTTGTGTCGAGCGATTATACATTTCCCTGTGAGGTCAGTTCAGATAGTATATCCAAAGATTGGCTTTGGCTGGAATGTGACAGGGGGTTTGAATATCCAAAGGGCGTGCTGAGCAAAAGCGCTGAGGAATTGATGGACTCCTATGCCGGCGCAAAGTATTCTTTCACTTCAGATAATCCGGATGTCCTCGAGGTAAAAGGACCGATGTTTAATGGTGGCAGTTACTTGGGGTATTTAGTGCCTCATAGTTACGGCGATGCAACGGTTTCAATGTACTTGGGTGGTCGTCTCTGTGACACGATGACCGTTCATATCGTCAAGCCTGGCGAGGAACCTGCAAAAACGACGGTTTCCATTGCGGATGGTTACTCAACATCTATGGACAAGGGCACGACTCAGCAGTTGAAGGCAAAGGTTTCCCCTGACGATAAGGCCAGTAAGGTTGTCTGGTCCTCTTCTGACGAGAGCGTCCTTACCGTCGATGGCAACGGTCTTGTCACTGCTGTTGGCGACGGCACGGCAAGCATCACGGCAACGGTCGATGGCGTTTCTGCAACCACGGATGCGATTATGGTAACCACTCCGGTTGTAAAGGTGTCAGGCGTCAAGCTCAGCGCTTCAAGCCTTAAGCTTGCTGTGGGCGGTGAGCCCTCGACGTTGACCGCAGCGGTTGAGCCCGATAATGCAACGAACAAGAACTTGTCCTGGTCGTCGAGCGATCCTGCGGTCGCCACGGTTGCAGACGGCGTCGTGACCCCGGTCAAGGCAGGTGCTGCTACGATCGCCGTCACCACTGAGGACGGAGAGCATAGCGCCACGTGCAAGGTGACGGTTATTCAGCCTGCTACGGGCATCACGCTCGATAAGCAGAAGGTCGTGCTTGTGGGCGCTGCAACCGAGCAGCTTAAGGCGGCGGTCGTTCCCGCGGAGGCTAACCAGACGATTGTCTGGAAGTCCAGCAACGAAAGTGTCGCTACAGTCGATCAAACCGGAAAGGTGGCGGCTGTCTCCAAGGGCGCCGCAACCATCACCGTTTCGACTGAAGACGGCACCTATTCTCAGGATTGCGCGGTGACCGTCTCTAATCCCGCAACGAACCTTACGGTCGACCAGAGCGTCCTCGGCCTCAAGAAGGGCGAAGAGGGCACCGTGAAGGTTTCTCTTGTTGGAACCCTTGCGGGTGAGGTTGACGAGACCAATCTTGCTCTGGATGACACGGGCGCTTCGAAGGCGTTTAAGGTTGTCGACAACGGTGATGGCTCCTACACCGTTACCGCCCTCAAGACCGGTTCTGGTTCATTTGTCATCACTGCAGGGTCGCTCTCCCAGACCGTTTCGGTGACCGTGACCAATCCCGCCCAAAAGGTTGAACTCAACAAGACGAGCCTGTCCTTTACCGTCGGTGATGCCTCCACAAAGCTCTCCGCAACGGTGAGTCCTGCCGATGCAGACGATACGACGGTGAGCTGGACCTCCAGCGACTCGTCGATCGCCACGGTCAAAGACGGCGTCGTGACGCCGCTTAAGGCCGGTACCGCCACGATTACCGCCACCTGTGGCGACAAAACCGCGACCTGCGCCGTTACCGTAGCGGCAAAGACCATTGCAGGCGTTGCGGGTAGCAACGGAACGGACGTTAGCGTAAGCGCCGAGAACAATGTCGCTGCCGGCATTGCCCAGAACAACAGCATCTCTCTTGTGGTCGAGGAACCGACGGATCTTACCGATGCCGCCAATGCTACGATTTCCGGCCTTGAGCAGGGGGCTACCAAGGTTGCCGAGAAGCTCGATATCAAGCTTCTCAAGGACGGCGAGGTTATCGAGGACTATGAAGGTATGTCCTTCATCGTCCGTGTCAAGATGACTGCCGCCATGAAGGCGCTCACCAACCTCAAGGTGCTCTACGTTGCCGAGGATGGTTCCACTCAGGCTATGGATACGTGGACCGAGGGCGACTACCTCTGCTTCCGCACGAGCCACTTCTCGACGTACGTGGTGACGGGCGAGGAGGCCAATGGTGAGCCGGTTCAGCCTACGCAGCCCGTGACGCCGTCCCAGCCTAGTCAGCAGACGACGACTAAGGTGACCAAAAAGTCTGTTAAGGCTACTAAGGGCGCGCTTGCCAACACGGGCGACCAGGCCCTTGCGGTTGCCTTTATTGCTACTGTCGCAGGCGTTGCGCTGATCGCTTTCGCTCTTATGCGCAAACGTCTCGAGCGTTAGGGTACCCCGCTCGTCACCCGCATCGACACGGTCTTCGATCGCTTGGAGCAGCTGAACTTCGAGTAGGGCTAACCTAATTCGACCGCTTGCGGATGCATTTCAACCTTTGGCGCCTTGCCCATCTTGGGCGAGGCGCTTTTTTATTGCCGCATCAGCCCCGGGTATAAAATGAAATCCGACTGCTGTTTCGATGAAGGGAGGCGCGTGCCCGGACGCATCAAGCGAGCCGCCATCGTCTCGCTTACGCTCATACTTCTTGTTGCCGTCTGTGCGGGCGCCCTGACGTATACCGTTCGAAGCAGCTCTTCCTCCCCGAATGAAGCCGACAAAGACCTCCCGGTACTCAAAATCGGCGTTACGGATAACGACCCCTATGTGTATGTCGATACCACGGGCGATTACGCCGGTATCGATATCGACATCGCCCGCGAGGCCTGTAAGCGCGCGGGGATCAAGCCGCAATTTATCGACATATCTTGGAATGACCGTGATCGCCTACTCAAAAACGGCGATATCGATTGCCTGTGGTGCGACTATTCTCCCTGTTATCGCGAGGATAAGTATTACTGGACTGAGCCGTATTTGACCCTGACGGTTTCGGTCGCCGCCAAGAAAACGAGTGGCATCACGTCCTTGGCGCATCTCGATGGAAGCAAGACCATTGCGGTGATTGCGGGCTCGGTGAGCGAACGCCGATTGCTCGCAGGGGATCTGGATATCTCGCCGGACGTGCAAATCAAATCGTATGGTTCTGCCGAACTCTGCAAAGCCGCCCTCGCCAAAGGGTATGTCGACTGTTGGATGGCGGACGTTCAATCGCTTGATCGACTCGTTGCCCAGTATCCTGGCGTTTATCGTGTGTTCGCCGACAACGTTATGACGGTTGACCTGGGCGTCGCGTTTGATGATAGCTATGAGGGGGAGTACGTCAAAAACCTCGATACCGCACTGTCCGACATGGATCGAGACGGCACGATAGAGCACATTGTGGACAATTACAAAGCGGGAGCGACGACAGGCGGCCAAGGAGCGGAATCATGACAAATGACGAGCGCCGCTTTCGCCGAAAGAGTTTAGCCGCAGTGGGCATCGGCATCGTGGCCAGCGTTGCCCTACTGAGTCTGCTCTATATGGTTGGCACGCATCGCTGCCTTGATAAAACGCTTGGGTTCGGCCAGGAAACCATGGTGTTTTTAAAAATGCCTGCGAAAAATATGACCGATATGAACAGGGAAGAAAAACCGAGGCGACGCACAATTTGGATGCGGCGCTCGAGTCGTTTGCGACGTTCTTGCCGCCTGATCGATTTGAAGTCAACGACGATCTGGTCGAGGAATATGTCCATACCGAGAGCCTTTCGGGAATGTTGGTCATGGACGCCGATGGTCATATGGTCGCTCATTACGATGTCGACGGCCGCGATCCACTCATGCTGTGGCGAGAGGAGCTGGCCTGCTCGTCGATCGCATCGATGTATCGAGGTTCCAAAGTTTCCTACTCGACCGCTGTCGAGCGCCGCGGTGTCGACTTTGCCGTGAGTGCCGTTCCATACGGTGATGGGGTGGCGTTGGGGTATCGATCCCTTGCGGCTGAGCCCGCCGATGACTATTCATACACGATCGCCGACGTCCTTGTGAACAACACGTTCCATCAGAGTCCAACAGTGCTTGTGATGCGCGATGCGCAAATCGTTTCTTCAAACGATTCGACCGTCGATATAACCCTTGCCCGGCTTCTCGCCGATAGCGGAATTGACTGGAAAGACGAGGGCGTAACACGTATCGAATATCGGGGGACCACCTTATATGCCGTGCGTGCGGCATATAAGGACTACCGCCTGTTTGCGCTCTATCCCAAATCTGAGGTCATGTCCGACAGGATTTCATTTGTCGCCGTCGGCGTCTTGGTGTGCCTTGCGTTTTGGGTCGTGGTACTGTTGGCTCGAAATATCGCTGACCACCGCAATTTGGTCGAAAAGGATAAACAGCTCGGCATTATCAATGCCATAAGCGCCATCTACGATTCGACCTTCCTTTTGCATCTTGACACCCTCGAGATCGAGGGAATCAATATGTCGCCGGCGATAGCGAAGATGTTTGCCGAGCATAGCGAGGCATATGACTTTATGGACACGGTCTGCCGGGATATCGTGAGCCCCGAAAGCCGCGAAGCGGTCGTGGGGCTCGTAGATATAAGTACGCTTCGTGAACGCATGGAGGGCGTACCGTACTTGGCTGCCGAGGTGCGAGATTGTCGAGGCACTTGGTACTCGCTACAGGTTGTCCCCCAGCATCGCGATGAGCAAGGCCGGTTGGATTCGGTCGTCGTGGCGACGCACAACATATCGATGGTCAAGCATGCCGAGGAGCTGTCATACCAAGATAAACTGACGGGGCTTCGCAACCGCAACTATCTGGAATCGCGTGGAGATAGCCTGGTAAACGAGGACTTGCCAGTGAGCGTGATTATGGTGGACTGTAATTATCTCAAGCGGACCAACGACATTTATGGTCACGAGATGGGGGATGAACTGCTGCGACGGACGGCGTCCGTGCTGCGGCGGGTGGCTGGTGCGGATTACCTGCCGATGCGCGTTGGCGGCGACGAGTTTTTGCTGGTTTGCCCCCATACTGACAACGAGTCTGCGCTCGGGCTGGAACAGGATCTTCGTCTCGGTCTTGCCGCGGTAAGCGATGAGACCCTGACGGTCAGCGCATCGATTGGCGTGGCGACCGTCGAGACGGCTGGAAATACGCTGGCCGATGTATATCGCGTCGCCGACCACAATATGTATCGGGAGAAGCGCATGGTCCACGTACAGGGTGCGGACTGCTAATCTTGCCCCCGCCAGTCCAAGCATCGTAGGATGTTGAATCGGTGCTTGCGATAATAAGTCGGTCCAGGCGGGGATAATAGACGTCTGAAATTTCTTTCTGAGAGGGGATCTCAATGATTAGTTTTGACTACAAGCCTCAGGGTGTATGCTCTCGCAATATTCACCTCAATCTCTCTGACGATGGCAGCAAGGTGCTGGGCGTCGAGTTTACCGGCGGCTGCGATGGCAACCTCAAGGCCATCTCCAGGCTGGTCGAAGGCGCTCCCGCCGATCGCGTAATCGAGGTTCTCGCCGGTAATACCTGCGGTATGAAAAAGACCTCTTGCGCCGATCAGCTTACGCGCGCTATCGAGGCCGCTCGCGCAGAGATCGCCTAATGAGCATCGCTGATCGCTTTAAGAATGGAATAACGCGTCGAGGTTTTGTGCTGGGTGGCGCCGCTACCGGTGCTGCTGCCGTACTGGCCGGTTGCTCGAAAAAAACGGGCACGAGTGATGACACCGCTGGCGAGCCGCAGGTTATCAAGGACGATTCGAAGATTGTCTCGATCACTGATGAGTACGAAGCTGTCGATATCGATCTTGAGCCCGCAGCCTCGTGGACGCTGCCGCTGGGCACGCTGCTGTACTACTGCGATGGCGACTACGCTGCCGCGATGATGGCGCCTGCTTCTGCCCTGCATGCCAATACGCTTGGTGTGCTCAACCTGGGCGATGGCTCGCTTACCACACTTATCGAGGATCCCATTGAGGGAACCGGTTATGCGTTTTACGACGTTCGCGCGGGTGATGGCGTGTTCGCGTGGGTCGAGATGAACTTTGCCAATGCGTCCTGGAAACTCTATGCGCAAAACCTTGCAGGCTCCTCCCTTACCGGCAACGCCGTCGAGCTCGACCGCGGTGGCGAAAACTACGATCCGCCGCTCTTCACAGCGTATGGGTCGTCGGTCATCTGGTATAAGATGCCTTCGTCCGGCGGCACCAAGACGAGTAACGATTCGTACTGCTACCGTCAGTCGCCCAGCGAGTCCAAGCCTGAGGTTATTTGGAAGTCGACGGGCCGCTTCGCATCCGCCCCGCGTGTGAGCGACGGCATCCTGACCATCTCGCCCCGCGTGCACAATGATGAGGGCGTCTATTACGGTATGACGGCGATCGACCTGACTGACGGCAACAACACGAAGCGAGCTCAGCTGGTGCTTCCTTCGTCGGTTTCGCCTTTCGAGGCCGTGTATATGGGCGACACCTTCGTGTTCTCCATTGAGGCGACGTATAGCGGTGTGGGTAGCCTGGGCAATATGGGCACCTATATCGGTAACGAGGGCGGGCCGTACCTCTTCCTTTCGCGTGAGCCGCTCGCGTGCGCTGCGGGAAGGAAAAATAAATACCTGGTTAAAGTTCAGGCGTCGCATTTTCTGATTGACACTTCGGCTAAGACCTACGGCTCGCTTCTGTCGCCCGATCGAGCCTTGGAGTATGGCGATTATCCTGCTACGGCGGGTAAATCGAATTCGTTCTTAACGTACGCAACGGTGCGTAACAGCCAGGGAATTCCCGAGACGGTTACCGCTCGCTTGTTCTCTCTTTAGTCTCCGAGGGGTTAAAAAGGCGTCGACAGGGGAATAAGCGCGTTGTGACTATGAGTACCGCCCGCCGAGCTATCGCACCCATGCGACGCCCGGTGGGCTCAGGTGCGTTAAAATGAGCTTGTTCTTAGCTAATTGAGACAGGGGGGCCGTGTTATGGCTTCAGATGCAAAAAAGATTCTGCTGGTCGAGGATGAGAAGGCAATCCGTGACGCCGTCGCTGCCTATCTCGAGCGCGAAGGCTACTGGGTTGTGGGCGTCGGCGACGGCCAGTCCGCGATCGAGGAGTTCGAGAAGCATCAGTTCGACCTGGTCGTGCTCGATCTTATGCTCCCCAAGATTCCCGGCGAGCGTGTTTGCCGCACCATTCGCGATACCTCGGATGTCCCCATCATCATGCTGACGGCTAAGGGCGAGATCGAGGACCGTATTATCGGTCTTGAGCTCGGCGCCGACGACTATCTGATCAAGCCGTTCTCGCCGCGCGAGCTCGTCGCCCGCGTTCGCGCTCTGTTCCGCCGTGCCCACCAGGCCGACGAGCCCGCCGTCGAGGTGCTCGACTTCGGCGATCTGGTCATCGATATCTCGGGCCACAAGATCTTGGTCGAGGGCAAGGAAGTCGATCTGACGGCTTCCGAGTTCAAGCTGCTCACCACACTTGCTCGTCATCCCGGCCGTGTCTACAACCGTATGGAGCTGGTCGAGAAGGTGCTCGGCTACGACTTTGAGGGTTACGAACGCACCATCGATAGCCACGTGAAGAACCTTCGCGCCAAGCTGGGCGATGATCCCAAGAAGCCCAAGTGGCTCTACACCGTCCATGGTGTCGGCTACCGCTTCGAGGCTCCGGCTAAGACCGATAAGTCGGACGAGAAATAGGGAAATCACATATGACACCTGCGCGCTTTGAAATCGGACAAAAGCACAAGCAGGAGAGCGAGGCGGGTTCCAAGGCTAGTTGGAACACGCCTCGTTCCGATTCACGGCCAACGATGAGCTATCCCTCGCGCATGGCACTTGCTTTTGCTCTGACATCGCTCATGACAGTATTGGTGCTGGTGGGCGTTGTCTCTGTTGTGTGGGGCACGGTCTTTTCGGATTACACACGCTCCAATATCGTCGAAATCGCAAATTCCGCTGCCGAGAAGTTGGCGACCTCATATGAGGAAAACGGCTCTTGGACCGCGGGAGAACTGCGCACGGTCGCAACGTCGAGTTTGGTTTCCGACGATCTGGGCATGCAGGTCGTCAATAAAAAGGGCGTGATCGTTTATGACGATTCCTGGCCCTCGGCAAGCGCGACCGCCGATGTACGCGAAAACCAGGCTACGACCGACGACACGAGCGGCAAGAGGGCATCGCATAGCCCGGTCTCGTCTGCTCCAACCGACTCCGATAGCGTTGCTAACGTCGAGATTGTAACGTCTTCCGGCGAGCATGTCGGACAGGTAAAGCTGTGGGCCATCGGCTCCGACGCTCTGCTCACCAAGGCGGACTCTGCGTTTAGGGAGAAGACCTTTAACGCCATGGCCCTCGCCGCGGTTGTTGCAATCTGCATTTCGGTCGTTATCGGATCGCTCGTGTCGCGCATGCTCACCAAGCCGATTCATCGCATCACCAGTACCGCAAAGCAAATCCGTGACGGCGACCTGTCGGCTCGCACGGGACTGCGCGGTGATGACGAGATCGATCAGCTGGGTGAGACCTTCGATGAGATGGCCACTTCGCTCGAGAAGGATATGAAACACGAGAAGCGCCTGACCTCAGACGTTGCACACGAGCTTCGCACGCCGCTTATGGCCATGCTCGCAACGGTCGAGGCCATGCAGGATGGCGTGTATCCCACCGACGATGAGCATTTGGAGACCGTTGCTTCCGAGACGCGTCGCCTGGCCCGTCTGGTGCAGCAGATGCTCGACCTATCGCGTATGGAAAACAGCACGGCTCCGCTCAATCTAGAACCGGTGGACATGGTTCCGTTCGTGCGATCGATTGTGAATGGCCAGGAGCGCCTGTTTGCCGACCGTGACCTGCGTTTGCGCTTTGCAGATGAGACGCAGGGCCACGATGACGTTGTCGAGGCAGATCCCGACATGATCACGCAATGCGTTATCAACCTCTTGAGTAACGCCATGCGCTATACCCCCGAGGGGGGTTGGGTCGTGGTGTCGGTGCTTAGCGACCGCAAGCACGTCGATATCGCGGTTTCGGATACGGGCATCGGTATCGCCAAGGATGATTTGTCGCGCATCTTCGGTCGTTTTTGGCGTGCCGACGCTAGTCGCGCCCGCGAGGCGGGTGGCCTGGGCGTGGGCCTCGCCGTGACCAAGCAGATTGTCGAACGTCATCACGGCTACATATCCGTGGAGTCGGAGCTTGGAAAGGGTACGACTTTTACGATTCATCTGCCTCGCGAGCACACGGCGGACGCGGCATCTACTACAATGGAGCACTAGCTTTTCGCTATTCGGTGAAGGAGGGGTTTCGTCCCTGCCGCTCCGAGTTTACGAAAACGTGCGGGAAAGAACCCGCATTACTGTCGTATTTTGGTAAGGAGTGACTCACGTGACTACGATGGAGCGTCGTCCGGATTCCCGTGGCAAGGTTCGTGATATCTACGATGCCGGTGAAAACCTGCTGATGGTCGCCACCGACCGCATTTCTGCGTTCGACTTCATTCTTCCCGACGAGATTCCGTTTAAGGGAGAGGTGCTCAACCGCATCTCGGCATTCTGGTTCGATAAGTTTGCCGACATCGTTCCCAACCATCTCGTCTCCATCGATCCGGCGGATTTCCCCGAGGAGTTTGCCGAGTATCGTGACTACCTCGCAGGCCGCGCCATGCTGGTCAAGAAAGCCCAGACGATTCCTATTGAGTGCATCGTCCGCGGTTATCTGACCGGTTCGGGCAAGAAGACCTATGACGAGAACGGCACCGTATGCGGCATCCAGCTGCCCGAGGGTCTGACCGAGGCCTCCAAGCTTCCCGAGCCGCTGTTCACGCCGTCCACGAAGGCCGAGATCGGCGACCACGACGAGAACATCTCGTTCGAGCGTTGCTGCGAGATCGTGGGTGAGGATATCGCAGCGCAGATTCGCGACCTGTCCCTCAAGATTTACAAGGCTGCCGCCGAGTATGCAGCGACCCGTGGCATCATCATTGCCGACACCAAGTTCGAGTTTGGTGTTATTGATGGCAAGGTCACGCTGATCGACGAGTGCCTCACGCCCGACTCCAGCCGTTTCTGGCCTGCTGCCAGCTACGAGGAGGGCAAGATCCAGCCTAGCTACGACAAGCAATTCGTCCGCAATTGGCTCAAGGCCAACTGGGATATGACGGGGGAGACCCCGCACCTGCCCGCCGAGGTCATCGATGGCACGTCCGAGCGCTATCGCGAGGCCTTCCAGATCATCACTGGCTCCCAGTTCACAAGCATGAAGGAGAACGCATAAGTGAGTACCCGTAGCGCCACGAACAAGCGCACGCAATCCCACGAAGTTACTGGGGTTGCGCGCAAGTCTGCCGCATCTGCTAAGCCCGCCCGCCAAGCAGCGAGCTCCGTTCGCGTCGTGCCGGCTTCGTCTAAGGCACGCCGCAAAGAGCTCGAGAAGGGCGAGAACCTCGAGGGCCTCTCTAAAGAGGAGAAGCGCGCCCGCAAGGCTAAGCAGCGCGCCAAGGAGGACCGCATCTATACGGTGTCGAATATCCTCCTCAAGCAGGACGAGGACTACACCAAGCGCCGTCGCATCTGGTGGATTGTGCTCGCCATTGGCATGGTGCTCGTCGTGGCAATTTGGGCCTCGCTGTACTTCGCTCCCGCTGGCATGGTGTCCAGCCCTGTCCAGATGGTCGGCATCGTTTTGTCCTATGTCATCATCCTAGGTGACTTTATCTACGACTTCGCTCGTATTCGTCCCTTGCGCAACATGTACCGCGCGCAGGCCGAGGGCATGTCCGAGAACAAGCTCAACGCTCTTATCGAGCGCGCAGCTGCCGAGGAGGACAAGAAGGACTCCAAGAAGAAGTAGCGTTTGCATACATACTTATCGCTAAGATATAAGGCGCGTCGTTTTTGCGGCGCGCCTTTTTACTGTTCTATAGATAGATGGAGTGGCACATGATTCGAGCTGCCCTGACGGTCGAAGAGGCCCTGGAGGGTATGAAGTCCCTGGAGCCCAAGATTAAAAACTATGCGCGCCTGGTTGTCCGCAAGGGCGTAAACGTTAAGCCCGGCCAGGAAGTTGTCGTTCAGTCTCCGGTTGAGTGCGCGCCGTTTGCGCGCGTGGTGGTCGCGGAGGCCTATGCTGCCGGCGCCGGCCACGTGACGGTCATCTGGGCCGATGATGCCGTGACGAGGCTCACGTACGAGCATGTCGAGAAAAGCTATTTTGAGCAGACGCCCGAGTGGAAGCGCCTGCAGCTGGATTCCCTGGCCCAGGACGGTGCCTGCTTTATCTTTATCGAGGGTGCGGACCCCGCCGCCCTTAAGGGCATCGATCCCGCTAAGCCCGCTGCAGCTTCTAAGGCAAAGAACACGCAGTGCAAAGTTTTCCGCCGTGGACTGGATTACAACATCAATCCGTGGTGCATCGCCGGCGCTCCGGTCGTGGCTTGGGCGCGCGAGGTGTTCCCGGGAGACGCCGATGAGGTTGCAATCTATAAGCTGTGGAATGCGATTCTGCACACCGCTCGCGCCGATGGCCAGGACCCAGAGAGCGACTGGGAGCTCCATGACGCCGCATTCGAAAAGAACCTGCGTTTCCTGAACGACAATCGTTTCGACTGCCTGCATTACACCGCGGCAAATGGAACCGATCTGACGATTGGCATGACGAAGGGTCACGAGTGGGCCGGCGGCAAGGGCAAGACGCCCGATGGGCACCCCTTCTTCCCCAACATTCCCACCGAGGAAGTCTTCACTTCGCCCGATCGCATGCGCGCTGACGGTATCGTGTACTCGGCCATGCCGCTCATCCACCACGGCAATAAAGTCGACGATTTTTGGATTAAGTTCGAGGGCGGCCGCGTGGTGGACTACGACGCCCGCGTGGGCAAGGCAACGCTCGCAAGTATCATCGATACGGACGAGGGCGCTGCTCACCTGGGAGAGGTCGCGCTCATTTCCAAGAACACGCCGATCCGCGAAAGTGGTGTTCTGTTCTACGATACGCTCTATGACGAGAACGCTAGCTGCCATCTCGCGCTAGGTGTCGGTTTCCCCGAATGCATCGAGGGTGGGTATGACATGTCCAAGGAGGAGCTCCTGGAGCATGGCGTTAACGTCTCGAGCACGCACGTCGATTTTATGATCGGCACGGACGACATCGATATTACGGGCATTACGCCTGATGGACGTGAAGTTGTGATTTTCCAGAACGGCCAATGGAGTTGGGAATAGTCCCAGACCGTGGTACAATGCCACCCGCGGGCCGTTAGCTCAGCTGGCAGAGCAGGGGACTTTTAATCCCAAGGTCCAGGGTTCGAACCCCTGACGGCCCACCCAAAGATTGTTGAGACGGTCAACTTCGGTTGGCCGTCTTTTTTGTCGCCCTTTCATGGGTTCGAACCCGTCGGGGCGCGGAGCTGAGTAAACGCGTGAGCGTTTGCCAGCGCAGCGCGCAAGGCGCGAA
>CBCTTO010000016.1:0-31944 GCA_965149855.1 uncultured Collinsella sp. | reverse complement strand
AACGAGATAGCGTTGTGCGCGCAGATCTTTTCGCAGGCATGGCAGCCAACGCAGTTGGTGGTATCGACATTCGGCTTGCCGGCGGCGTGCTGCTCCATCTTGCCAGCACGGCTGCCGCCTCCCATGCCCAGGTTCTTCATGGCGCCGCCAAATCCGGCCTGCTCATGACCCTTAAAGTGGGTGAGGCTAATCACGATATCGGCGTCCATGAGCGCCTGACCGATCTTGGCCTCGTGCACATACTCGCCGCCCTCAACCGGGACGAGCGCCTCGTCGGTGCCCTTGAGGCCGTCGGCGATGATGATCTGGCAACCCGTGGCATACGGGGTAAAGCCGTTCTGGTAGGCGGTATCAATGTGCTCGAGCGCGTTTTTGCGGCTACCCACATAGAGCGTGTTGCAGTCGGTGAGGAAGGGCTTGCCACCCAGCTCCTTCACGACATCCGCGACGGCGCGGGCGTAGTTGGGACGCAAAAAGCTCAGGTTGCCCAGCTCGCCAAAGTGAATCTTGATAGCGACGAACTTGTTCTCAAAGTCGATCTGCTCGATACCGGCGTGACGGATGAGGCGCTTGAGTTTGTCGAGCTGGCTCTCGCGAGCATGCGTGCGCAGGTTGGTGAAGTACACCTTGGCGGGTGCTGCGGGTGCAGTTGCGGTCATAGATCTATCCCCTCGGTCCATATGGCGTTACAGACATAGAGGATGGTACCAGTTAAAGCAGAGTTAAAGTCAAGTACGGAACCTAGTCATTGGGGATGTTCTTAAATTAGTAGTCGCAAGGGACACTCTTTCGCCACCCGGCAGTTGGGGACAGTCCCCAAGTGCCGGCAGCTAGGGACAGTCCTTTCCAGCCGGCCGGCGAGCCGGCAAGTCAGCAAAGACTGTCCCCGATGACTAGTCGTTTAAGACTGTCCCCGATGACTACTCCTGCACCTTGAGAGCTTCGGCCAGGCTCACACGCCTGATGGAGCGCGTGTGCAGCAGTGCCACGACCAGATAGGT
Organism: uncultured Collinsella sp.; assembly: GCA_965149855.1. Taxonomy (GTDB): domain Bacteria; phylum Actinomycetota; class Coriobacteriia; order Coriobacteriales; family Coriobacteriaceae; genus Collinsella. The sequence goes on along the minus strand of CBCTTO010000016.1, from coordinate 30,943 downwards.
CACAAAGCCAATGCCGACGCATGCAGCCATGGACCAAGCGGGCACGTAGATCTCGATATTGCCGTTGTAGGCGAGCAACATAGAGCGGAAGATGGCCGTGAGCGAACCAATTATGACCGGCAGGCTCAGCACGAGCGACGCCACCACGCACAGCGTAATCGAGCGGATGTACAGATGCGAGATCTCGCTATCGCGATAGCCAAAGACTTTCATGTAGCTGATCGAACGGGCGCTGTGGTCGATCACCGCCTTGGTCAGCAGGTACATAAACAGCAGGAAGATGAACACCGCGAGCCCGATCATCATTCCGATCATTTTACTCATCATGCCGATGAACTGGTCGCCCACGGCGCGCATGTCGTCGGGCGTGGTGTCGCCGGCAAAGTAACGAGCATCGAGGTCGAGCTTCTCGTCGCTCACATAGCCGTTAAAGTAGGCGGCGTCGTTGTCGAACAGCTCGTTAAAGTCGTCGATACTCATATAGATATTCATGTCCGACTTTGAGCCCCAGGCACAGTCCTTGCCCGTGTACTCAAGGGAATAATGCTCGCCCTCGTACTTGTCGCCGAGCGTGACCTTCTGACCCTCGCTCCAGCCAAACTTATCGAGCAGACCGCCGCCAAAGACGACGCGCCCATCGCCGACGTTGAGGTCTTTCCAATAGCGCGAATCGGGCGAGATGCCGTAGACGGAAATCGTCTCCTCGCCATTACCATCGCCGCGGTCGTATTGCAGCTGGTAAACGGCATATTTCTCGGCCTGCGCGATTGCGCCCGCGCCGTTATCGGTCGTATTGACCGGGTGGATATCGTCGTTGTCAGTGTCGATCTTAGAGGCCTTGTCGATCAGGTCGATAGCCTCGTCGCGGTTGCAGCCGAGAGCATCGGCAAGGCCATCGAGGCGCGCGTAGAGCGCATCCTTCTTGTCCTGGACCTTGGCAAGTGCATCCTGCGCTGCGGTCAGGCTCTCGGCAGACGGAGATGCGATCGCGGCATCGGCTGCCGTCTGCGCCGCATCGGCCACGTCGTCAAGCTCGTCATCGGCATCTTGGGCGGCGGTGAGGAGCGCACCGTCCACCGACTGCAAGCGCTCGAGTGCCGACCACTGCTCGCGCTCCTCGGCAGTGCCCTCGAGCTCCAGCGGCGCCTTGAGCGTGTACTGGTGCTCGGCGACCAGGCTTGTCTCGAGGTTGTCCGCATAGTGCGTCATCGTGGGCAGAATCGCCAGGCCAAAGAGCAGCAGCAGCGACGCAAACGCAATGCCCACGAAGAGCGTGGCGAAGTTGCCCAGGTTGCGCAGGAAGATACGCAGGCGGAAGCGGGAAACAAAACCCATGCGCTCCGGCAGCTGCAAGCCGCGCTTGGTGCCCGATTTGCCGCTCGCCTCGTGGCGAAGAAACTGCAGCGGCGTCTTGCCCATCTTGCGAAGCAGGCCCACCAGCGTGATGAGAATGAGCGCGGCGGCGGGAACCACGGCACACTTCACGAAGATCTCCCAGCTCCAGTACACCTGGAAAGGCGGCAGGCTGTACGAACCGTAATAGAGGCTGCGCATGGGCTCGGTAAAGAACACAACGCCGAGCGCAGTGCCCAAAAGCGCCGCGACCACGCCCACGATGGCGGGAAGTGCCAGGTAGTGCAGCACGATCTCGCGTCGACGATAGCCGCTGGCGAGCAGCGTGCCGATGATGGCGCTCTCCTCCTCGATGGTGGCGTCGGTAAGGACCACAAAGACAAACGCCATGATTACGATGATGATGTCGAGCAACGTCGTCCACATCATGGAGTCGCCGTCTACGTCGTCGCGCGCGTAGCCAATGCCCTGATTGGAATCGGCATCGATCAGATCATCCACGCGCGCATCGGCATCGGTCAGTGCCTCGACCATATCCTGCTCCGCATCGATGCGATCCGCGGTGGAGAGATCGCGGTCGTTAAAGGTAAAGGAGTAGGTGTAGGCGGGCGCGCCGCCGGCGTCCTCGAGCGCGGCGAAACCGGCGTCGGTAACCTCGGCCACGCCATAGGTGATGGTGTTCACCGTAAAGTCCGAATTGTTGAGGAACAGCGCCTGGCTATCGGGCTGGGTCATGATGCCGCAGATGATGTAGGTGCGGCCCTCAAGCTCAACCTTATCGCCCACGGCGAGGTCGTTGTTGGTGGCGAAGACACGGTCGATGGCTACCTCATCGTCCGTCTTGGGCTCCTTGCCCTCACAGTAGGACGCGATATCGACCTTGGTGCGGTGCGCATAGGTGCGCAGCGTGCGCTTGGTGCCGTCGTCGCCGGCGGTCTTTTTGATGATGGCGTCGATGGAGAAATTCTTGTAGAGCGTAACGCCGCCGACGTCGCCGGCTGCATCCTCGGCCGCCTTGAGCTGGTCTTTGGTGGCCTCGAAGGAGGTGGTCACGCGGCCGTCCTCAATCGTGTACGCATCGCGCATGTCGTCGATAAGGCAGCCGATGGAATGCGCTGCGAGCAAAAAGCCCGAGGTGAGAGCGATGCTTCCGCACATAAGCAAAAAGATGCCCAGGTACTTGCCGATATTGCGGCGCAGTTCGCGCGGGAGACGTTTTGCGAGAGGTGTCATGGCGCCGCCTACCAATCGAGCTCGGCGGCCGCAACGGGCGACTCGTTGAGTTCATCCTCGACGATGTGCCCGTCGCGCAGGCGCAGCACGCGATTGGCCATGCGCGCGATGGCGGCATTGTGGGTGACAATGATGATGGTGCAGCCGTAGGTGCGGTTGACATCCTCCATGAGCTGCAAGATTTCCTTGGACGTCTTATAGTCAAGCGCGCCCGTGGGCTCGTCGCACAGCAGCAGGCCCGGGTTTTTGACGAGTGCGCGGCCGATGGCACAGCGCTGCTGCTGGCCGCCCGAGACCTGGCGCGGGAACTTGTTGCGGTGCTCGTAAAGACCCAGCGAACGCAGCAGGTCGTCGACATTGAGCGGGTTTTTGGACAGGTGCGCCGTGACCTCGATGTTCTCCTTGATGGTGAGGTCGGGCACCAGGTTGTAGAACTGGAAGACAAAGCCCAGCTCACGGCGGCGATACTCGCCCAGGTCGGCAGGCTTGAGCACCGTGAGGTCGCAGCTGTCCACCATGATGGAGCCGCCGTCAGCATCCTCCAGGCCGCCGATCAGGTTGAGAAAGGTCGACTTGCCCGAGCCCGAGGGCCCCAGCATGACGCAGACCTCGCCGCGGTTGATGGACGCGTCGATGCCATCGAGTACCGTCAGGCGCGCATCACCGTCGCCGTAGTGCTTTTTGAGATCCTTAACCTGGACGTAGGCTTCCTGCGTTGCCATGGTATCCCCCATTGTTAGCCTCGTACTACTTTATGAACGTAATAGTAAACCTTGGCGAACTATTTTGGGGCGAGGCCTAGGATTTATTTCAGACTAGGCGCGGGATTTGGCGCGTGAGAGGGCCAGGCCTACGGCGGCAATGGCGGCGGCGAAGAGCACGGTGACACCCAGGTCGCAGGCGATGTCGCCCAGCACGGCGGACGTCAAATCCGAGGCAAGCGCCTTGCCGATCGCGTCGTTCACCCAATATGTCGGCACAAAGTGCGCCACCGTCTGCACGGCCGAGCCCATCATCGAAAGCGGCATCCAGGCGCCGCCCAAAAACGTCATGAGCATGCCAAGCAGGTTACCCACACCGTTGAGCAGCTCCTCGCGCGCGCCCAGGCTCGAAAGCGCAAAGCCAACGGCCAGAGGCGTGCACGCCAGGGCAAACGTCGCCGCCAGCGCCAGGCACACACGACCCACGCCGACCTCGGCAACCGCGCCGGCAAAGCCCACGACGCCCATCATGCTCGACACAAACCAGATGCAGACGGTGAGCACTGCAGCAGCCGCGAACACGGCAAGCGAGCGCTGGCGCTCGGAGACCGGGCCGGCCTCCATGCGACGCACACGCTCGGGCTCGTTCATGCCCGAGAACACCAGTCCCACCGACACGATGACCGACGAGATGATCGCGTACGCGCCAAAGTTGAAGTACGACTCGAGCGTGGCGGCGGCAGTCGAGTCGACCTTGACCTGCTCGATCTCGACCTCGGCACGCTCGGTGGCCGCGTGTTCGGCAGCCTTGGCGACGTCGCCGTTAGAAGCAGCGGGCTCAAGCGCCGCCGCAGCGCCCACGAGCGAGATCCAGCGCGAGGCCTCAGCAGACGAAAGCGCAGCCGCCATGGTGCCGGCGCCGTAGGTCACATCGAGCTTGGGCAGAGACTCCCCCGAGCGGGCGGCTGCAACGAGGTCGCCTTCAAACCCCTCTGGGATAAAGAACACGCAGTCGGCGCTACCCTTGGCGCTATTGCTCTTGGAGAGCGCATCCGCAAGGTCGTACGTATCGTCGCCGACGCCCGTGACCAGCTCAAAACGCGAACCCAGATGCTTGGTAAGCGCACGCGAAAGGTCGCTGTCGTCGCGGTCGACCACGATCACGTTGGCGTCGTAGGGCTTGTACTCGGTAAGCTGCGACGAGTTCCAGCTTACCGAGGCCGCGATGAATACGCCCATGAGCGAAATGAACACCGTGTAGATAAGCAGATAGAGCGGGTGTGCGAGCGCCATGCGAAGCGCGGTCTTAAAGGTGCTCATAGCGGCTCCTTCCAAAGATCAGCGTGGCGGCGGCAACGAACAGCAGCGCCATAAGGACCAGCGCGCCGGCGCGAACGGCAAAAGGTCCCAGGTCCTCAAAGAAATACAGGCGGTTGAACATGTCGCAGATAAGCTTGACGGGGTTGAGCCAGCACTCGACCGGGCAGGCGCGGGCAACGTCATCGGCAAGCGCCATCGCTGGCTCGCCGTAGAGGCCGGCGAACAGTGCGCACGTGGTGGCAAAGCCCGTGAGGATGCCCGACTTGGACGCCTTGCCGCCCTTAACGGGAAGCGTGCCCACAAAGAGCCCCAGGCCCGTCGCGGCAAGCGCGGACACGGCGCCGCCCACCAGACACAGCCCCTCGCGCCCGCCAAAGTCGACGCCAACGACTAGGCGCACGTAGCCAATTGCAACCGCCATCGAGGCAAAGGAAACCAGCCACGAGCCCACAAAGATACCGGCCAGCGACGCCGTCTTGGAGAGGCCGCCCACGCAGCGGCGCGCGCCAAGACCCGACAGATTGGGCTGCAGGTCGACGACGCTCAAAGCGGCAAACTCGGCAGACATCATCGCGACCAGGCCAAAAAGCGCGTAATAGTAGATGACCGTGCCGTCGGGCGTGGTGCGCGTCAGGCTTACGCGGCGGGTTCCGCCCTCGAGCGACAGGGCGCGCGCAACCGCCTCCGGATCGGCAAGGGCGGCCGGATTGTCTTGGGCAATCTGGCTCATGAGCTCGGCATTTTGCGTATACGAGCTCGCCACCGTTTCAAGGATGCTGCGGTCGGTGAGCGCCGACGAGGCGCGCGAGCTGTCGTAGCTCGAAAGCAGCGTGAGTTTGGGCGCGCCTTCGGCGTCGACCGTATAGATGCCCGCCACTTCGCCGGCCTTGAGCGCACGGTTCGCGGCGGTCACATCGTCGCACTCGTGGATCTCGAGCAGTTGATCGTCGCCCTCCTCGGCAAGCGAGGCTGCCACGTCCTTAAAGGTCGATGCGCTCCAGGCTTCGTCGGCGACGACGGCAACCGGTACCGGGTCGACCTTGCCGTCAGAGCTCAGGTTCGCAAACATAAACATAAACATCGTGGAAAGCGCAACGGGAAAGATCGCGCCCCAGACCCACGTGCTCGGCCGACGCAGCAGCGTCTTGAGCGTGGTAATAATGGTGTTGAACATGGCTACCCCCTAGTCGCGCAGCTCGCGGCCGGTGATCTCTAGGAACACGTCGTTGAGGGTCGGCGGCTCGGAGTAGATGCAGCCGAGCGCCACGTCATGCAAACGCAACGTATCGAGGATGTCGGTCAGGTTATGCGGGCTCGCCTCGCACGAGAACGTGAGCTGGCCCGCCGTCGCCGCCAGGTCCAGGACATGTGGCAGGCTCGCAACGGCGGCGAGTGCCGCACTCGGCACCTCACCGACCTCGATCACGATCTTCTCGCCCATCTGAATCATGCGCTTGAGCTCGTCGTTGGTGCCCTGCGCCAGCACGCGGCCGCCGTCCATGATCATGATGCGGCTGCAGATTTGCTCGACTTCCTCCATGTAATGGCTGGTATACACCACCGTGGCGCCCTCGTCGCGCAGGCGGCAGATGCCCTCCAGGATGGCGTTGCGGCTCTGCGGATCGACCGCCACCGTGGGCTCGTCAAAAAAGATGAGCTCGGGCTTGTGCGCGATACCGCAGGCAATGTTGAGGCGACGCGCCAGGCCGCCCGAGAGTTTGCCGGGGCGAAACTTGGTAAAGTCGCCCAGCCCGACAAAGTCGATGGCCTCGTCCACCAGCGCGCGGCGGCGCTTGCGGTCGTTAACGTAGAGACTGCAGAAATAGTCGATGTTCTCGCGCACGGTAAGCTCGTCAAACACCGCCACCTGCTGCGGCACCACGCCGATGCGGCGCTTGAGGTCGTAGCGGGCGGGCGCCATGGGCTCGCCGAACAGCTCAATGGTGCCTTTGTCGTAGGCAAGCAGCTGCAAAATGCAGTTGATGGACGTGGTCTTGCCCGAGCCGTTGGGGCCCAGCAGGCCAAAGATCTCGCCGGGGGCGATGCTCAGGTTAAAGTGGTCGAGCGCGATAAGGTCGTCGTAGCGCTTGACGAGGTTTTCGACGCGGACGATATCTGTCATGAGGCGGCCCTTCTGTTGATTGCGGCCCGGTACGATTGCATCATCGCAGGAGCGGGCAGCGCGCACCAGTGAGCTTTGTCACGAGTGCAGGGCTTGGTCGCGCGGCCCGCCGGTGCCCCCGCTTTGCCGCGTGGGAGGAATGTCACGGCTGCTCCGGGTGGCGCCTCCCCCGTGCGCGGCATCGCGTACAATACCCGTATGAACAGGCTATTCGACAAATCGATCGTGCTGGCGTGCTGTATTGCGGCCGCCATGGGTCTTGCTGTGGACGCTCGCCTGGTCGCGGCGTTTTGCCTTGGCGTTATTGCCACCTCGCTGGCCGAGGTCGCACAGGGAAACCGCGCCCGCCGTGCGAGCGAGACCGCGAGCTACGTTTACATCATCGCGGCAGTTTTCGTACCGCCGTTTGTGCCGCTTGCGCCTCTCGCCTTCTATGACATCGCGCGGCGCGTGCGCCGTGAGCACGCCTGGGTCGCGCTGGGCATTGGCTCCGTCTTTGCCTTTGCGCTCATCGCGGACCTTCGCACCGACGCGCTTACCGCCCGAACGCTCCTGCTGACCGCCATCCTTTCGGTTGCCGCCACCTTGCTATCGCTACGCACCGCCCAGTTGGAACGCGAGCAGCAGCGCATGCGCCGTACCCGCGACGAACTGCAGGAACGAGCCCTCGCGCTCGAAGCGCGCAACCGCGACCTCGCCGATCGCCAGGACTATGAGGTCGAACTTGCGACCCTGGCCGAGCGCGCCCGCATCGCGCGCGAAATTCACGACAACGTCGGCCACCAGCTCACGCGTGCTTCGTTGCAGACCGAGGCCCTGCGCGTGGTCCACGCCAACGAGCCCAGGATTGCCGCCGACTTTGCCGACGTCAAACGCACGGTTGACGAGGCGCTCCAGCTCGTACGCACCAGCGTCCACTCCCTCAACGACAACGCCGTCGACCTCTCCGTACAGCTCGATTGCATCGTTGAAGGCGCACGCTCGGACGGCGGCCCGCAGGTTGAGCTTGAAGTTTTGGCCGAGCATGCGCCCGCAAATGTCGCCAACTGCTTTGCGGCGGTCCTGCGCGAGGCGCTTTCCAACGCCATGCGCCACGCCCATGCCAAAACCATTACCGTGCGGTGCATGGAGCATCCGTCGTTTTACCAGCTCATCGTTACCGATGATGGCGTGGACGCGACCCCGGCGAGCAGCAGCAACGTCGCAGAAGGCATGGGGCTCGCCTCCATGCGCGAGCGCGTCGAGGCGCTTGACGGCACCTTCACCGCCGGTCCGCGTGCCGGCGCCGGCGGCTGGCGCGTGTTTGCCACCGTTCCCAAACCGCAAGGAGATGAGAGCCGATGAGGCTCATAGTTGTCGACGACGACCGTCTGGTGGTCGATTCACTCAAGATTATCCTGGGCGCTCAGCCGCAGATCGAGGTAGTGGGCACCGGTGCCGACGGCGACGACGCGGTGGCGCTCTACGCCGAGCACGCACCCGATATCGCGCTGCTCGACATTCAGATGCCAGGGCGCGACGGCCTTTCGGCGGCGCGCGAAATCCTTGAGCACGACCCCGCGGCACGCGTGGTGTTTCTGACGACATTCTCAGATGACGAGTACATTGTGTCGGCGCTCAAGCTAGGCGCCCGTGGCTATCTGATCAAGACCGATGTCGCCGCCATTCCTCCAGCCTTGGCGCAGGTCATGGACGGCAAACGCGTACTCGAGGGTAAGGCGATAGAGGATATCGACTTTGATGGGGCGGGGTCCGAGGCCGACACGTCTCGCCGGCCCGCGGCCTTTGTCAGCCTGACCGACCGCGAGTTCGAGGTCGCCGAGCTCATCGCCCGCGGCCTCGACAACAAGGAGATTGCCGCCACGGCTTATATGGGAGAAGGCACGGTGCGCAACCACATCAGCTCGATCCTGGCGAAGATGGGCCTGCGCAACCGCACCCAAATCGCCATCGCCTACCTGCGAGGCTAGCCGCTGGCTGCCGCCAATTTGATGCCATTTCAAAACTATGCCGGTTTACGGGGCTAAACTCAGGACCCCCATCCATACCCGCGTTTTCTGCAAAATGACAGCTCGTCTACCTGCGGTTTTATTTCCACAGATATCGGCATGGTTGGGGATTCGGAATCCGGCCCCGTAAACCGGCATAGTTTTTTCGGACGGCCCTGTACGAGCGCCTCCGCAAGCCTCGTGAAACCAAGATGACCCGTTTCCCTCAGTCCCCGGGGGATCATTTGACGGTGCCCGCCACGAAATCGGCCCATCTACTACGTTTGACTCGGTACCCCTGACCATGCCTTTGTTTTGAGCAAAACCGCAGGCGTTCTACCTGCGGTTTTGTTTTCGCGTTTTTCGGCATGGTTGGGGGTAAGGGGCCAAACGTAGTAGATGGGCCGATTTCGTGGCGCACCCTCCTCCCCCGGCACACAAAAGTGCCGCCACGGAGGAGGGAGATACCTCCGTGGCGGCCAGGGGTGGGGTGGGGGCTGTGTTTTGGCTCCCCGCTAGCCGCCCGGGGCCTTTTGGCCCCGGGCGCTGCCAGCGTGCCTAGCGCTTACGGATACCCCAGACCAGGGCTCCGACGCCGGCCATGGCGATGACAAATGCCATAAGTAGAGCGGCAGCCTGCTGGTCGCCTGTGGTGGGCAGGAAACCCTTGACCGTCTTGACGATGTTCGTCACGGTCTTAGGCGTGCCGGGATCGGGCGTCGGCACGGGCGTCTCGGGCTTCTTGTACGTGTTGTTGAACACGATACCCTCGACGCTCTTGTCGCCCTTGGTAAAGGCGACGTTCGCCTTGAGGTTGCCCTCGCCGTCATCGACCACGTTGACGGTCACGGTAAAGACGGACTTGTCGTAGGTCATACCGACCTCGTCGCCCTTGACCTCGCTGATGGTGTAGGCGTGCGTACCGGGCTCGTCGTACTCAAACTTGTCAAAGTTGATCTTGCCGTCGGCATCGTTGGTGACGGTGGACTCGATGTCCTCGCCAACGAGTTTAAAGCTAAACTCGTCCTTCTTGAGTTCGCGTCCCTCGAGCACCTTGATAGCGCCGATGGAAACCTGCGTAGGCATGGCGTGATACTTGTTGGTAAAGCCAGCCGACTCGGTGGTTCCCTCGAGCTTGTGCGTCGCGGTCAGCGTGCCGTCGCCGTTGTCGGAGACGGTGGTCACGACGGTGTAGGTCGTGCCGTCATAGGTGACGCCCTTGTACAGGCCGAGCGCGTTGGGGCAAGCCTCGCGCAGCGTGTACGTGTGCGTGCCGGGTGCCTCGTAGCGAATCGGGCTCAGCGTCACGGTGCCGTTAGCGTCGTTGGTGCCGTTAGCGACAACCACGTCGTCCTCGAGCAGCTCAAACGTGAACTCGCCTGCTGCAAGGTCGCGTCCGGTCAGACGCTTGACGGTCTTGACCTGATCGGTCACGACAGAATCGGTAGGTGCCACGCCGTACGTGTTGGTGAACGTAAAGGCCGCACCGTCGCCGCCGTCGCGCTTGACGATCAGATGTCCCGCACCGTCGTCAGTCACGGTGTAGGAAACCTTGCGCGTGGCGTTGGTGTCGTTAGTCACGCCAGGGGCGCTGCCGGACTCGGTCACCGTGTAGGTAAAGGTGTGCGAGCGCGGGGCGGTGGGGGCTGCGGGCTCGGACTCGTCGCCGGGCTCGTCAACGTTGGCATCAGCGTCGGCGTCGGCCTCTGCCTCGTCAGCGTCGACGTCGTCAGCTTCGTCTGCCTCGGCCTTATCGGTCGCATCGTCCGTCACGCCCAGAGCGCGGTTGAGGTCCTCGAGCGTAAAGTGGATCTTGCCAAAGTCCACGTTACCGGCTGCGTCGTTGGTTACGGTCGTGCGCTCGGGCATCGGGGCACCTGCCTCGTCGGCGGTCACGGTAAAGGTGAACTTACCCGTGATGTCGGCCGGGGTCAGGCCCTCGGCAACCTGGAGCTTCTTAGTACCGGTGAGCGCGGCATCCACGGCGTCGGCGCCGTAGACGTTCTCGAACAAGGGCTCGACGCCGCCGTAGTCGACCGTCGCCGTCAGGGTACCGTCACCGTTGTCGACGACGATAACCTTAAAGCCAAAGCTCCACGTTGTAGCGGAAACGCCATTCGGCAGCCCGAATAAATCTTCGTAAGCCGTGTAGTTAATGGTCCAGGCAAGCTTGCCGTCCTTATCGGTACGATAAGCAAGCCCAGCAGCCTCAAGATTAGCAAGCATCTTAGTGTCGTAGTGCAGCGTATCAAAGCTCACGTGCCCGCCGATATTGGGCTTGAGGTTTTCGTATGCCACAAGCTCACCCTGATAGGCGATGCCGAACCAGAACTCGCCGTCGACCATCGGGCGACCGGTCAGGGTCTTGGTGGCGACAACCTGAGCAGCGGTACCACCAGGCGTATTGGTCGTAGCGCTGTAACTGTTGTGGAACGGGACCAGGGCACTCTCGACCTTGTTCTCACCGCTCTTGTGGACCGTCGTATGCGTACCCTCGGGACCACCGGAAACGGTCGTCGTAGCAGAGAGCGTACCGGCGGTGTCGTCGGCGATGGCGATCGTCACCGTGCGTACGGCGTCATCGTAGGTGTAACCGGGCTGGCCGTCGTTCTTTTCGGCCACGGTGTACTTGAAGGTCTTGCCGGCGTCAGCCTGCGTAAATTTAACCTCATGACCAGCCAGAATGTCGATCAGTCCGACCGTTGCCTCTGCCGCTTCGGGGGACTTGAAGCTGTTGGCCCCGGGCAGCAGGCCAAGCGCGTTGGCCGAGGCCTCGTCGGCAGGCGTCACGGTAAACGTGAACTGACCCTCGGTCATAGGACGTCCGGAGAGGCTCTTGCTGAGCTTGAGGCCGCCGGCCGCGGTGTAGTTAAGCTCAGTGCGGTACGTGTTGGTGAAGCGTCCGTTTTCCTTCTTGGTGACATTGGCGGTCAGCTTGCCCTCGCCGTCCTCAGTCACGGTCACTTCGGCGGTCGCGACATGCCCGTCATACGCCATGCCGGCCGCGTTACCCGCGTTCTCGCGGATCTCGTACGTGTAGGTTCCGGCAGCCGTGTAGCGGATCTTGCCGAACTTGACGGCAGCGATGCCATCCTTCGCATCGTGCTTGCTCACGGTTACGGTTGCAGGATCGGGCAGCGGGGCGCCTTCGGGGGCGGTGATGGTAAAGCTGAACTCGTCCCCATCCGTCCAGTCGCGGCCGCTGATGACCTTGTTCAGGTCAAAGTCGAGCTCTGCATCGAGCGGGGTCACGCTGTAGGTGTTCTCGAAGGTCGCAGCCTCGGCGTCCTTCAGGACATGCTCGGCCTTGAGGGTACCGTCGCCGTTGTCCGTGATGGTGGTCTCGATGGTGAACTTGGCATCGCTGTAGGTGATACCGCCGGCGTTGCCCTTGACCTCGCGCAGCGTGTAGGTGTGCGTTCCGGCCTTGTCGTACTTCACGGCGCTCATCGTGATCTTGCCATCGGCGGCGTTCTTGCCGGTGGCGACGACCTTGGCATCCTCGCCCTCGCCCTCGACGAGCTCGAAGGAGAACTCGCCGTCCTTGAGATCGCGGCCGGTCAGGACCTTGTTCGCCTTGATCTCGTCGGTGACGCTGAACTCGTTAGGATTCGGCTTGTAGCTGTTGTTGAACTTCGCCTCGTTGGCGCCCTGCAGCTCGTGCTTGACCGTGAGCTTACCATTGCCGTCATCAGTAACGGTAGTCACGATGGTGTAGGTCGTGCTGTCGTAGGTAATGCCGTTGCCTTCGGCGCCCTTGGCTTCGCGCAGGATATAGGTGTGCTTGCCGGCGGCGGTGTAGGTAATCTTGCCCATCGTAATCTTGCCATCGGCGTCGTTAGCGCCGGTGGCGACGACCTCGCCGTCCTCGACGAGCTCGAAGGAGAACTCGTCGGCCTTGAGGTCGCGTCCGTCCAGAACCTTGGTCGCGGTGATCTGGTCGGTGACGCTGGAGTTATTCGGAGTAACGCTGTAGGCATTCTCGAAGACAGCCTTCTCGACGTCCTGCAGCTCATGCTTAACCGTGAGCTTGCCATTGCCATCATCGGTGACGGCGGTCACGATGGTGTAGGCCGCGGTGCTGTAGGTGATACCGTTGTCGGCGTCGACCTTGACCTCGCGCAGCGTGTAGGTGTGCTCGCCGGCCTCGGTGTAGGTGATCTTGTCCATCGTGATCTTGCCGTCGGCCGCATTGGTGCCCTTGGCGACGACATCGTTACCCTCGACGAGCTCAAAGGAGAACTCTCCGGCCTTGAGGTCGCGGCCGGTCAGGACCTTCTTCGCGGTGATCTGGTCGGTAACGCTGGACTCGTTCGGGGCAGTGTTGTACTTGTTCTCAAAGCGCGCCGGCTTGGTGCCCTCGGGCGTATGGGTCACCTTAAGCGTGCCGTCGCCGTTGTCGATGACGCTCGTCTTGATGGTGTAGTTCGTCTTATCGTACGTAATCCCGTTGCTCAGCCCCGCTTCGTTGGGGAGCTTCTCGCGCAGCTTGTAGGCGTGAGTGCCGGGCTTATCGTAAGTGATTTTGTCCATGACGATTGTGCCATCGGCGGCGTTGGTGCCGGTAGCGACGACCTTGTCGCCCTCGACGAGCTCGAAGGAGAACTCGCCATCCTTGAGATCGCGGCCGGTCAGGACCTTGGTCGCGGTGATCTGTTCGGTGACGCTCGTCTCGACAGGCGTCACGTTATAGGTATTGGTGAACGTGAAGGCCGCATCACCGTCCGGCTTGCGGGATACGCGCAGATTCCCCTTGCAGTCATCGGTCACGGTGAAGGAAACCTCGCGCGACGGCTTAGCGTCGTTGGTCACGCCAGCGACCTCGCCGGACTCGGTCACGGTGTAGGTAAAGGTGTGCTCGCGCTTCTCGGACTTCTCACCCAGAGCCTTGTTAAGGTCGTCGAGCGTAAAGGTAATCTTGCCAAAGTCGACCTTGCCCTTGGCATCATTGGTCACGCTCGCGTTCGCGGGCATGGGTGCGCCCTCTTCACCGGTCACGGTAAAGGTGAACTTGCCGGCAATGTCAGCCGGAGTCAAGCCGTCGGCGACCTGCAGGTTCTTGATGCCCGCAAGCGAGGCCTCGGCAGCATTCGTGGTGTAGACGTTCTCGAACTTGATGCTCTTGACGTCCTTGGCATCCTTTAGCTCATGCGTGGCAACCAGCTGGCCCTTGCCGTTATCGGCGATGGTCGTCACGATGGTGTAGACCGCGTCGTCGTAGTCAATACCACCGGCGTTGCCCTTAACCTCATGCAGCGTGTAGGTGTGCTGGCCAATCTCGGTGTACTTGATGGCGCTGAACGTCACCTTGCCGTCGGCAGCGTTCGCAACGGTCTCGATAAGCTCAGAGTCCTCACCCTTGATCTCGCGCAGCTCAAAGCTGAACTCACCGGCCGTAAGGTCGCGCCCGGTCAGAGACTTGGTCACGTCAATCTTGTCGGTAACGCTGGACTCAACAGGCTCCGCAGTGTAGACGTTCTTGAACTCGGTCTCGTCGGCTTCGCTCCAAGTCACCTTCACAGCGGCGCTGAGCTCGCCCTTCTTGTTGGGCGTTACCATCACGGTGATCTCCGCGACGTTCTTGCTGTAGGCAATGCCGTCAACCGTGGTCCCGGCGTTCTTTTCGCTGACCTTGTAGACATACGTGCCAGGACTGGTGTATTCGATCGTGCCGAAGTCAATGGCAGCCTTGCCCTCGTGTTGATCGTCCTTGGTCACGGGCGCAGTCGCGGACTCGGGCATCGGGGCGTTATTCTCGGACGTCAGCTCAAACTCAAACGTGTCCCCTTTCGTCCAGGCGCGGCCTTCGAGCACCTTGGTCAGGCCAAAGCTAGCCTTGGTCTCCACCGTCGCCGGCGTCATGTTGTACGCAAAGCTAATCTTGCCGTTGTTGCCCAAGTAGGAATTGACATGCGTCGCGGTCGCCTTGGCGGACGTGTTGTTCCACTTGGGGTTGAGAACGTCTTTCGCGGTCTCGGTGTTGTTGCCGCCCACGTTATCCTTGGTGGTGTGGAGCTCGTCGATAAAGGCTAGGCGCGCGGTTCCCACGCTAAACGAAAGGTTGCCGTCCTCGTCAGCAACAATAGCGCCGTCAAACTTCGCAGCGTCGCCGCCGATAAACTCGATGACGGCAGAGGCGGGCTTGGCCTCGCCGTTTTCGCCCTGCTCCTCAAACTCATCCTTGTAGTAATAGGTGCCGGTATCTGCCAGCGAATTCTTTGCAGGCTGCGTGCAATCCTTGTCCGTGTAAATGGGCGTCTGCTTCTGGAAGTAGTAGTAGCGGTTGGTGTCGGCCGGCTCAAAGGTCGCAACCGTATTGCCCAGATCGCCGGCAGCCCACTTGTTCGCGTAGAAATTCACGGTCTTGGCGCCGTTGGCAACGGTCGTATTGTTCTCGATGTAATCCTTGAGCCCCGTTACCTTCTCGGGCGTAAACAGGTTGTCGAGTGCAGTGCTCTTCACGCTCGAGGTGTACTTCACGCGGATAGGCTGAGCGCTGTCGACCGAAAGCTTGCCGTCTACGGTCTTAAAGTGGCTCAGCGGAATCAACGACGCAGGAATGCTGACCGTTACGACATCGCCCTTCTGGGGATTGTCATCACCAGCACGCTGCACGGTAATGAGCAGGTCTTTTGCCTTGCCGGTGAACTCGTAGGTGTCGGTATTGGTTTCTTTATTGACCGTTTTGTCCGTCTTGGTAAACGGCGTGCCGTTGATGACGACCTCGGTGAAGCTGTCGACCTGCATAAAGTCGCCCAGCTCGTCGGTAAACGTGATGTAGCCGGACTTGGTCGCGTCGTAGCCCTTATCAATTTCGGTCGGATAAGGCGCCTCTGACGTAATGGCCTGTGAGATGTCGTCGAAGACCTTCTTGAGCTCTTCGGCATCGGTCGCCGACTTGTAGTAGTCGGAGTTTTCCGCGCGTGCACCATGAGCATCCCATGCCGTGGCATTGGGGTAGTTGCTCGAAACGGCCTGCATGAACTTGTTCTCTTTTTGGCTTTTTCCCGAATCCTGGATACCAGCACTGGGGTTCGCGCCATCAAAGATGCCGATGGTATAAACGGTGGCCTTGCCGTCCTTCATATTCTTAGCAGCTGTCACGGCAGCGTTGGCGACACCCGCATCGAATGTATTTTGCTTTGTTGGCGTACCGTCGGTAAAGAACACAATAATCTTCTTGGCATCTTTGCGGCCATAAGTGGTAGTGATTTTCTCGGCCAGCTCTAGGCCATAGTCGGCGCGCGTGGCGCCGGCAGGCTGAATTTTATTAATTGTATTCTTCTTGAGATCATCCGCATTGCTGCCGGAACAGTAGGTCAATTCTTTCATAACCTGGGTGTAATTGTAGGAGTACCCTCCGTCGCGATACATATTGTTGCCGATATTGTTGGACTTCTCGCCCGCAAACTTAACAATGGCAACCTTATGTTGCCTATCGACACCCTCGATACTCTCGTTTTGTTTGGCGATGGTATCGATAAAGCTGTTCGCAGCGTTCTTCAGTGCATCGATACGCTTAGTGCGATCTCCGCCACCCATAGGATCATCCATCGAGCCAGATGCATCCAGCACCATCACGATGTCGAGCGGCGTAGTAACCGTCACGGTTGAATTAGACGTCGAGGACATGGCCGAAAGCGTGGTCAGAAAATCCGACTCTTCGTTTTCCTCAGTTGCCTCGACCGTCTTGTCGGTCCAGATTCGGCCGACGTTTTGAGTCGTTACTTTATTACCGTTGTGACCGGCCGCCCAGATTTCCCAGCGTCCGCTGGTGTCGGGATCGACGACGACCTTTCCGCTCATTGTCGGTCCGTCCATTCCTGTGCTGGACCTGGCGTTGGCCTCGGGCAGCATGGCAAATGCTGCAGCTGGCAATACTAGCACTACGGCCAGCATCACCGCCAAGAGACCCCTCGTGTACTTACTCATCGCGTCTCCCTTCTCGCAGGCTCAGACCTTGCATCAGCCTAAAGTTACGAAATGAGACACAATTAGGGCAGGTGACACATGTTCCAGATTCGGTTTTGGGCGTGAGACAAATGTCTCACCAAAGTTGAGACACGGCGTTTTCGCAGGAAAACGGGTGCGACTCGAAGCCGACAGGCCAAAATGACCCGTTTTCCTCCGTCCCCGGGGGATCAATTGGTGGTGCTCACCACGAAACTGGCCCATCTACTACGTTTGACCCGATGCCCCCGACCACAACCGCGTTTCATGAAAAACCGCAGGCGTTCTACCTGCGGTTTTGTTTTTGCGTTTTGCGCCATGGTTGAGGGCGGCAGCCTAAACGTAGTAGATAGGCCCATTTCGTGGCAGACGGGCCACGTGGCAGCCCTCGCAAGGCCAAAATGATCCGTTTTCCTCCGTCCCCGGGGGATCAGCGGCTGTTACTGATACGGTGCCATTTCAAAACCATGCCGGATTACGGGGCTGAAGTCAGAACCCTCATCCATACCCCTTATTTTTGAAAAACAGCAAGCCGTCTACCTGCGGTTTTGTTTTCGCGATTTTCGGTATGGTCGAAGGTCGGCTGTCCAGCCCCGTAATCCGGCATAGTTTTGTTCGCGACGGCACAGCCGCGCGTTTAAGCGCGGGGCCGGTGGGGCATTTTTGCCCCGCCGGCCCCCATTCCAGCGCAATGCCAGCCCCATTCCAGCGCTATTCCGGCTTGGTTTCTACCGTGGGAGTCTTGTTCGCCGCAGCTGGAGTACGGGCGGTGTCCATAGTCAGGCATTGCTTGGGGCAGCTCTCGACGCACTCGCCGCACACCACGCAGGCATACGGATCGATCGACCACGTTCCGCCCTTTCGATCGACCGCGAGCGCGCCCGCCGGGCAGCGACGCGCGCACATGCCGCAGCAAATGCACACGTCCATGTCGTTAACGATGTGCCCGCGCAGGCGCTCGGGCACCGCGAGCTTCTCCTGCGGATAGCACACCGTTACCGGCTGCTTGACCATAGAACCCAAGGCCGTCTTGGCAAATGTCAGTAAACTCATGCCGCGCCTACCTTTCCGTGCAGCTAATGCAGGGGTCGATGGTCAGGATAATCATGGGCACGTTGGCAAGGAGCACGCCCTGCAGCGCATGTGTCAGACCCGCCAGGTTTTGCGACGTCGGCGTTCGCACGCGAAAACGGTCCAGGTTCTTGGTGCCGTTACCGCGCACATAGTAATACGCCTCGCCGCGCGGCTGCTCAATCACAACCTCGCCGCGCGCACCGTCGGCCGGCGTGAGCTTGGTGCGCCCGCCGATACCGTCGTGCGGGATCTTGCCCACAAGCTCCTTGATGATGTCCATGGCCTGCGTGACCTCGGCACAACGCACCTGGCAGCGGGCATAGCAGTCGCCATCGATGGCAACGATGGGCTCAAATGCAGCCAGATCCGCGTAGGCACCGTCGCCAAACATGCGCACGTCGTAGTCCACGCCCGAGGCGCGCCCAAACGGACCGACCATCGACAGATCCAGCGCGTCCTTTTTGCTGATCACGCCCACGCCATGCAGGCGCTCGCCGCAGCTGGCATCGTCCAAAAACGTATGCACCAGGGCCTCGTAGTCGGGACGCATGGCATCGAGCGTCTGGACAATACCCGCCAGTTCGGAGTCCTCAATGTCGTGTTTAAGGCCGCCGATCTCGTTAATCGAAAGGATCACGCGGCCGCCGCAGGTGCTCTCAAAGATCTTAAGAATCTGCTCGCGCAGGGTCCACGACCGATAGAACAGCGCCTCGAAGCCAAAGGCATCGGCGAGCAGGCCCAGCCACAGCAGGTGCGAGTGAATGCGCGAAAGCTCGTGCAGAATGGTGCGGATATACTGCACGCGGTCAGGCACCTCGATATCGAGCATGCGCTCGCAGGCGCTGGCATAGCCGCAGCTGTGGCCCACGGCGCAGATGCCGCAGATGCGCTCGGCGATGTAGCCAAACTGATGCATATCGCGCTTTTCGGTGAGCTTCTCGAGTCCGCGGTGCACAAAGCCGATCTGCGGAATTGCCTCGAGAACGCGGTCGTCCTCAATCACCAGGTCCAGATGAAGCGGCTCGGGCAGCACCGGGTGCTGCGGGCCAAACGGAATGACGGAGCGATGTGCCATGGGCCTTACGCCTCCTTTTTCTGCTTGTCGCGGGCGGCCTTGGCGGCAAGCGCCGCGCGGACCTTGGCCGCTTTCTCGGGATCCATGGCGGCGAGCTTTGCCTCCATCTCGGCGGCCTTGAGCGCGGCCTTCGCAGCAGCCTCATCGTGCTGGGCATCGGAGCCGGCAGCCGCAGCGGGCTGAGCGACGGCAGCGCCCGCAGCGCCCTCCCCTGCAGCAGCCGCAGCGGCGGCCTTTTCGGCCGCGGCCTTGCGCGCCTTGGCCTCGGCAGCGGCACGGACCTTCATGGCTTTCTCGCGCGCGGCCTTCACCTCGGGCGTGATGACGCTCATGGGCTCGGCAGTCGAAACCTGGTAGAAAAAGCCCTTAAAGTCGACCTGCATGTCGGTGATGGCAAGGCCAAACAGGTCGTGGGCCTCATTTTCAAACGGGAACACCGCGGGGTAATACGAGCTGATGGACGGAACCTCCTGGTACTGGTCGATGCCCTCAACCACCAGGTTCTCAATCGCATAGCTGCCGTCCTGCGCAATATGCTCCTGAGCAGCACGAACGTTGAACGTATAGACCAAGCGATACGAGCCGTCGTCGACGTTGCGTTCAGCGTGCATTTGCACAAAGCGCGCGCCGACGCCCTTAAGCGCCTGGACATGCGACAGGAGCTCTTCGATCCCGACGGTGGTATAGATAGCCTTTTGCATTACTCGGCCTCCTTTGCAGCGGCGGGCGCACCGTCAGCCGTGCCTGCGCCGACACCGGCCCCGGCCTCCGCAGCAGCCACAAACCCATCCTCGCCCAGCTCAACGCCACCGTCCCAGGTAGCGGCACCGCCCACGGTGAGCGGGTCGCCACCGGCGCGCATCACGGCCTCCTTCTGGTCCAGGATGCCGCACGCCTCCACGATGGCATCGATCACCGTCTCGGGGCGAATGGCGCACCCGGGCGCGTACACGTCCACGGGAATCGCGCGGTCCACGCCGCCGATCACGTTATAGGCATCGCGGAACACGCCGCCCGAACACGCGCAGATGCCGCACGCCACCACGCACTTGGGCTCGAGCATCTGGTTGTAGATCTGGCGCACGACAGGCAGGTTCTGGGCATTGACCGACCCCGTCACCAAAAAGATATCCGCATGCTTGGGGTTGCCGGTGTTGACCACGCCAAAGCGCTCCGCATCGAACAGCGGCGTGAGCGAGGCCAGCACCTCGATATCGCATCCGTTGCAGCTCGAGCCGTCGTAATGAATAACCCACGGCGAGCGCGACATTTTATGATCCATGGATGCCGCCTCCTAAATAAACACGTCGACGAGGATGGGCATAAGGTTGAGCAGGCCAAACACCAGCGCCACGCCCCATCCGAGCCTAAAGCAGCTGCGCCAGGTGCTGCGTGCGAAGGTGTTGTCGATCAGGACCTCGACAAAATACGTCGCGGCCATCACGACCAGGGCTACAACCCAGCTCACGGGGTTGTCCCAAACAAAGAACATGCCCACCCACATCAAAAACAGCACGGTCTCGCACCAGTGCATAAGGGTCATCTTGGCTAGCGTGCCGCCGCTCATCTCGGTGGCGACGCCCTGGACGATCTCCTGATGCGCGTGATGCGAGTACGAAAGGTCAAACGGCGACTTGCGCAGCTTGATGGTAAGCACCGCGAGCAACGCGAGGAAAATGGGTGCGCTGTACACGATGATGGGGACCGACTGCCCCGTCACGGCGATGGAATCAAAGCTGTCGGTGGCAAGGTACAGGCCCACGCTCATCAGCAGAACGGCGGGCTCGTAACTCATGACCTGCAGCAGCTCGCGATCGGCGCCAACCTGGGCAAACGGGCTTTGCGTCGAGGCGGACGCCAGCACCACAAAGATCGCGGCGAGCGTCACCATAAAGGCGCACAGCAGTGTGTTGGAGCCCGACACAAAGATGCCGCCGCCCACCACGGTAAAGATGAGCGCGCACGCCATGTAGGTGTCGTCCATGGTGTTTACGCTGGCGGGGGCCTTGCGCAGCAACTTGGCAACGTCGTAGAAGGGCTGCAGCAGGCGCGGACCCACACGGCCCTGCATGCGGGCCGAAAGCTTGCGGTCAACGCCGTCGATCAGGCCACCAACCAAAGGCGCCAGCAGGGCAAACACCACGGTACCAATAAAGATGCCCACGACGCCCGAACCTTCGAAATACTTGCCGCGCAGCACCGAGGGCGCGCTCATGGCAAGCCTCTCGGGCCCAATCCATGCGCAGCACAGCAGCGCAAACAAGATAATGCTGCAGCACACGACGCTGCCCGCGGGGCCGATACGCTTCTCGCCAAGGGCGTCCTCCGAGTACCAATTGCGCTTTTCGGCCTTCACCTCGTGTCCCATCGAGCCGCGGAAATGGCGATATTTGTCGGTTCCCACACCCGAAAGGTACACGTTGACGTGCGGCTTGTTGCTCACGCGGAATGAAGTCAGCAGCACCACGGCGATAAACGCCACGATAACCACCATCAGATACATGGCGTCCTTGCCAATAACGTACGGCACGCGGCCAAACACCATGGCCAAGTAAGGCGACACCAGACCGCTCGAGATAACCGGGAACGCCACGCAGCACAGAATCAGCAGCGCGGCGATGGTGTTGAGCGCCATCCATTCGGTCTTATGGACATTGACCTCCACGTTTTGAGCCGTGGGGTCGACGCCCGAAAGCTTGGCAAGCCACTTGCCCCAGAAGAAGAACGTCGCGGCCGAGCCAAAGGCCAGCACCATGATCATGAGCACGTTGCCGGTCTGGGCAAACGCCACCAGGGCGCCCCACTTGGACACGAGCATGCCAAACGGCGCCACAAACATGCCCATGATGCCCAGCATCATCAGGCGCGTCAGGTGCGGCATGCGGCTGAACATACCGTCCATGTCCTCGATATCGCGGCTGCCGATATGATGCTCGGCCGTGCCCACGCACAGGAACAGCAACGACTTTGCCACCGTGTGAAACAGGATCAGGAAGATGGCCGCCCATACGGCCTCGGGCGCGCCGACACCCAGGCAGGCACTGATGAGACCCAAGTTGGAAATGGTGGAGAACGCGAGCACGCGCTTGGCATTGCTCTGCGAGATGGCCATGAGGGCCGCGAGCAAAAATGTGATGGCACCCACACTCGTAACCATAAAGCCGGTCACGGGATAGATGGCATAGAGCGGGCTCAGCTTGACCATTAGGAACACGCCGGCTTTGACCATGGTGGACGAGTGCAGCAGGGCGCTCGTGGGCGTGGGGGCAACCATGGCACCGAGCAGCCAAGTGTGGAACGGCATCTGTGCGGCCTTGGTGAGCGCGGCGAGCGACAGCAGAACGACCGGCATCACCAGCAGCGCAGATTGCGCGGTGCCAGCGCCGGAAAGCTCAATCATGCCCGAGATGGTCAGCGGCATGCCGTTAACGTGCAGGAACATAAGGCCCGCCAAGAACGCAATCCCGCCCAGCATGTTGAGGATGATCTGGGTAAAGGCGTTCTTAATGGCCTCGGGCGTGCGCGTGTAGCCAATCATGAGGAACGAGCACACGGTGGTGATTTCCCAGCCGCAGAACAGCCACTCAAGGTTGTCGCTCGTCACGATGACGAACATGGCCGAGAGGAACAGGAACATAAGCGCCAGGAACTGCGGGCGACGGTCGGGCGCGGTCTGCCCGCGCAGCGCGGCCTCGTGCTCATCGTGCGCTTGGAAGTCCTTCATATAACCCAAGGCATACACGCAGATGAGGCTGCCGACGATGCCGACGGCGAGCACCATGATCACGCTCATGTAGTCCAGGTAGAGCGGCGTTGCCGTGACGGCTTCGGCCGCGGGCAACGTCATGGCTGCAAAGGCGAGCGAGCCCACCAGCTGGACTATGCCGAGCACCGTGGTGAGCGCGTTCCTATATTTGTACGCGTTGTACAGGATTACGGCGCACAGGATGACGTCGATGACGGAGCTGATGATCGAGAGCACATGCGAGGTGCCGGAGGCAACCTCAAAGCTCTGCGGACCCATGCCAAAAAACATGACGGCGACTACAACTGTCACCGCCATGATAATGCCGGAGCCTATGAGTCCCACCGCATCGCGGGCGCGGTCACCGCGCGCGAACAGCATGCCCAGCGCCGGTACCAGCGGAAACAGGGTAAGGAAATACAGTAGCGTCATACCATCACTCCCCCATGCAAAAACGCTGCAATTGTTTAACGTTATAGCTCAATTACGGGGTTGCGGTGGCAGGTTTTCGGTCAACTGGGGAGTTTTAGACGTACGGGGCAAGGGCGCGTCCGCATTGGAGTAGAGGCGCGGCAAGAAAAAATGCGCCCCCGTGGGCGCACCATCCCGTTCGCTATTCCGCCTTTTTAACGCGCGGCTTGCGGCCGCGCGGCTTATCGACCAGTGCGGACTCACCGCTCTCGCGGTACTGACGGCACCAAGCCTTGACCGAAGACTCGCTGGGAATCTTGTGCTTGATCATGGCCTCGCGAACCGTCAAGCCGTTTTCCAGACGGTCCTTAACCACAGCGAGCTTTACGTCGTACGAATAGGTATGATGATGCGAACCGGCATTGAGAACGGCGTCGGCACCGCCCACGGCATACGCGCGGGCCCACTGACGAGCCGTGGCCTGGGGAATGCCAAGCTCCGCGGCGAGAGCGCGATGACCGACCCCCTCTTGGAGGATCTCGACGGCGCGCTGCCTAACCTCGGGCGCATGCGTGCGAGTCCTAGTTGCTTCCGACATACCTGCCACTTCTTAGCCTTAGCCGTTAATCTGCTTTCTTACGTGCAAGTTAGATAGTAGCATTTTACTGTTTGCTCAAAGCAGTTAATTAAAATAGACGCGGCGTTATCTGGGCATTTGGCACCAAATTACGACATTTCTTTATCGATTATTTACGCTGGTAGCTGACTCGCAGCTAATCGTCATTCGCTTGTCAACAAAATTGGCATCTCTTTATGTCCTTTGGTATAGAGGATATAGTTATTAACCCCTCCCCCAATATTTTTGAGTGATCTGCAAGGCAGCAGACGTCCTCACTCCTCATGATTACCGCGCATTGCCATTCATCGGAGCAAAACAAAAAGGGCGGGACCTGCTGCGCTTGCAGGCCCCGCACCGGTTGACACCCGACGGGACACAGCCGGGCGAGACGGATCCGTGCTACCGCCCCGCCTGGCCGCGATGTTCAACTACAGCTCGTTGGCCGCGTGATACGCCGTGCGAATGGCGCTCGCAATGTCGGCGGTGCGCTCACCCGAGCAGTCGCCCACGCAGGTCACGGGCACCGTCACGCCATCCAGGTCAAACGCGTTGGCCTTGGAGCCCACGGCCATCACCACGTAATCGCAGGCGATCTTCACCGGCTCCTCGGCGCCGTCCTCGGTGGTGCGAACAGCCTCCACGCCCTCGTCGGTAATGGCGGTCAGGCGGGTCTTAACATGCTGCTCCACGTTGTGCTCTGCAAAGTCGCTCATAATCAGCGGCAGAATGGTCTCGGACTCGCCCGCGGCAATCTTGTCGAGCATCTCCACGATCGCCACCTCGCAGCCGTGCTGCAGCAGGTACTCGGCAGTCTCGGTGCCCACCAGGCCGCCGCCAATGACGGCGACGCGGCCGCTGAGCTCCACCTTGCCGGCCAGCACGTCCCAGCTCGAGACGACCTTCTCCGAATCGGCACCCGGAACGGGGATGACCACGTCGTGTGCGCCCACGGCCACAATCGCAGCGTCGGCGGCGTTGAGGTCCTCAGCGGTAGCGGCATGGTTGAGCTCGACCTTCACGCCCAGGCCGGGCAGAATCTTCTCGTAGTACTCGACCGAGCGCATGATCTCGTCCTTGCGCGGAGGCGCGGCCGCCAGCACAATCTGGCCGCCCAGATGATCGCTCGCCTCGTAGACGGTCACGTCGTAGCCGCGCTTGGCCGCCACGCGCGCGGCCTCCAGACCGGCGATGCCGCCGCCCACCACGGCGATCTTCTTGTCGCCCTCGCCCGGCTTAATGGCGATGGTTGCCTCATCGCCGTTCTCGGCATTGAGCACGCACGAGATGTACTTGCGGTTTTGAATCGCATCGACGCAGCCCTTGTTGCAGTTGAGGCACTCGCGGATGGGCTCACCCGTGGCGGCCTTCAGCGCAATGTCGGGGTCGCACATGAGCGAGCGGCCATAGGCGATGATGTCGGCGGCGCCGTCTTCCAGAATCTTCTCGCCGGCCTCGACCGAAACCACGCGGCCCACGGTTGCCACCGGCACGGAGACCAGGGCCTTGACGCGCTCGGCCACGGGCAGCGTCCAGTTGTAGGGCATGGCACCCATGGGCGGAATGGTGTCGCCCATGTTGCCGGTGTGGTTGGCCTGTGCGACCTGAATCATATCGATGCCCGCACCCTCGAGCAGCTTGGCGAACTCGCAGGCCTCGTCGGGCTGCAGGCCACCCTTGCCGCGCGGCGTGCCGTCGGGGTTCTCCATGATCACGGGGAGCTTGTACTCCACCATCAGCTGCGGCGCGGCCTCCTTAATGGCGGCGACGACCTCCAGCGCGTAGCGAACGCGGTTCTCGAACGAACCACCGTACTCGTCGGTGCGCTGGTTGAGGATGGCCGAGCACAGCGAACCCACCAGGCGGTCGCCGTGGACCTCGATAGCGTCGATCCCGGCCTGCTGTGCGCGAGCGGCCGAGGCAGCGATGGCCTCCTTGATCTGGGTGAGCTGCTCTACGCTCGCCTCGTTCACAAAGTGCTGCATGTCGTGATGCAGCTTGGCGTAGGCCTGGTTGCGGATCTCGTTGGACTCGGCCATCTTGGCGGCAAAGGTCTCCTCGTCGCCGGCGGCCTTGGCCTCCTGCGCGGCCTTGGCGGCGGCCATGGATCCCATGACCATGCGGCCGACACCGGGCACATCGTACTCGGGGTGGAACAGCTGCAGCGCGACCTTGGCGCCGTGCTTGTGGACGGCGTCGGCCAGCGCCTTAAACGTGGGGATCTGGGCGTCGGTTGCCAGCTTGGGCGTGGGGCTTGCGGTCATGACGGGAGCGACGTCGCCGATGACGATGTAGCTCACGCCGCCACGGGCCAAGCGCTCGTAAAAAGCCAGGCTGCGCTCGCCGATGGAACCGTCACGCTCCTCGTAGCCGGTGGTCAGCGGCGGAAACATAATGCGGTTCTTGAGCTCAAGGGGGCCAACCGTAATGGGCTGGAGCAGCTTAGATGCAGGTGCGGTCATGGATATTCCTCTCTTGCAGACGCGGCGGCGATGATGCCGCGTAGTTGTCTAGAGGATATGGCATGGGGGCATAGCGGCACAACGGAATTCGTCGAATATCAGGTGGCGGCAGGTGAATGGGGATGGGCGGGGCGGCCCGTCGGTTTATCTCAATCTGTAACAGTTACGCGGCAAAACTGGGTCTTACTGTTACAGATCGAGATATTCCCCTCGACCCAACCTCAACAATCTCAATCTGTAACAGCTAGACCCACTTTTAACCCCTACCTGTTACAGATCGAGACAAACCAAACCCACCTGCTAGAAAATCTCAATCTATAACAACAACTCGGCAAAATCCGTCCCTCGTGTTACAGATTTAGACAAACACGACCCAACCCACCGGTATATCTCAACCTGTAACACCTAGCCGCCCAAATCGGGTCTAGATGTTACAGATCGAGATTTTGTTTGAGAGGCCGAGAATTGGACCGAAAACACGGTCCCGCAATAACAAAAAAGCTCGCCGGCTAGGCCGACGAGCTGCAAGTTCTTGGTCGCGGGGGCAGGATTTGAACCTACGACCTCCGGGTTATGGATATGGCGGGCCGTCAAACAGCGATTGGACTAAAGCCGTGCCTTCCACAGTATTTAGTCCTATAAACAGTCCAACATCTTTATTTCTAGTCGTTAGATTGGACTAAAATGACTTTAATTTCGATATTTAGTCGTATCTTACGACTAAATATCAGCCACGAGACCGTTAGGAGCGATCTTGTACTACAGCGATCACGACGTCCTTGAACTCATCGCCCGTATCGAGAAGCCCTATGAGAGCGAGGTTATCGAGCTCAAGGAAGCGAAAAACGACTTCAGTTTCAAGAACCTCGGGAAGTACTTCTCCGCCCTGAGTAACGAAGCGGTCCTGCGCGGGAAACAAGACGCCTAGCTCATCTTCGGTATGGACAACGACAAGGTCGCATGCGGAACCGCTTACCGAGAAGGAAATCCGGCCAACCTTCGATCCCTTAAAAAGGAGATTGCGGACCGCGCGAACAACCACCTCACCCTGAGAGAGATCCATGAACTCAGGATTGACGGCAAACGCGTCCTCGCGTTTCAAATCCCCGCCGCAACGCCAGGCATGCCGACGGCGTTCAACAATGCGGCATGGGCGCGCGAGGGCGAATCACTCGGGCCACTCCCCATCGATAAGTACGAGCAGATACGCCAAATGCGGAGGCCGGACTGGAGTGCCCTCGAAATCGAAGAAGCAACCTTCGAGGACCTCGACCCCAAAGCCGTGAAGAAAGCGGTGGAGCTCTTTCTCTCCAAGCACCGGCGGCATTCCGGGGCGTTCGCGGACATGGATGACCGCACGATTCTCGACATGGCAAACCTAACCAGAAACGGCAAGATCACCCCGACGACACTCATCCTGCTCGGAAGGCCAGAATCCACCCGTCTGCTCGATGGGATGAGCCCGCGCATCACCTGGACTCTCTATGCCTCCAATGGATCGGTAACCTCTTACGAGCACTTCAAACCACCCTTCCTTCTCGCGATTGACCAGGTACTCGGGAAAATCCGCAACGAGAAGTACCGGTTCAACGCAAATGGCGCGAGTCTGTTTCCCTTTGAGGCTGACCAGTACGAACCCGAGATCATCAGAGAGCTCCTGAACAACTGTATCGCCCATCAGGACTATTCCATGCAGGGGCGAATCAATGTCGAGGAATTCGAGGATCACCTCGTGTTCCTAAACGAAGGGTCCTTCATTCCGGAGACAATCGAAAATGCGATGCGGCCGGGTTTTAAGCCAAGCTACTACCGCAACCCCTTCCTTTCCGAGGCGATGGCGCAGATGGACATGATTGACACCATCGCCATGGGAATCCCCAAAGTATTCCAGATGCAGAGAAAGCGATACTTCCCCCTACCCACCTACGACCTTTCGGATCCAACCCGCGTGCGCGTAAGCGTCTACGGTAAGACCATCAATGAGAGCTACAGCAGGCTACTCTATGCTAAACCGGACCTTCCGATGGACGTCGTCTACCTTTTGGACAAGGTTCAAAAAGGCGAGGAAATCACGAACGAGGAGGCCGCAGAGCTGCATCGACTCAAGCTTATCGAAGGCAGGTACCCCCATATCTCCATCACGAACGCCCTTGCCTCGAAGACGGGGCAGGAGGTGTCTTACACGCGCAGCAAAGGCCTCAATGAAGAGGCCTGCAAGGCGTTTGTCATTCAGATGCTCTCAGAAACGGGGCCCGCACCACGTGCGAAAATCACCGCCCTCATCAACGATCTTCTCCCCTCGGGCCTTACCGACGCGCAAAAGGCCAAGAAGGTGTCGAACCTGTTAGCGAAGATGAAGAAGGTAGACAAGACCATCGATAGCGACGGAACGGGAAAGACCGCAAGATGGCATGCCCTGTAACATCGTGATGGATCTCACCGTCAGACGCACGGCTTCCAACAGACCGACCGCGATGCGTCTGGGTACCTTACCGGGCGCATCATCTAATATTGGACTCTCTACTTGCATTGGACTCTCTACTTGCGGCATCCATCCCTACCCGACTCTGGATACCGCAAGTGTCCTTTTCGATGGCATCCCCGCGTTTTGTAGTCGGAAAACAGTCGACTCATAGTTGAAAGCTACAAAAAGTGTGTCCTATAAGCCAGTAAATTGCCGAAGCGTTTTTAAAACCCGATCTCCGCAACGATCTTTTTCATCTCGATAGCCCATCCAAGCCGCCCCTCGATGCACCGCAGCCATGCGTCCTGATGGCTCTTAATTGGGTGGCCGGCCTTATAGAAACGCAGGCCCGATGCCTTTTAGCATCAAAGGGCGCCGCCGTCAGCTCGAAGCGTTTTTCGAAGATCCTTGTCCAGTACGCTAGCTTGACCATTCGGACCACTTTTAAGTGAACATCAGCAAGGGCGGCCCGACGTATCGGGAGCTCAAGACCGCCCAGTGTAATCAATCCGCAACGAAAGCGAGCCCTCGGCGCTGTGCCGGGGGCTCGACCCTTCTAGGTTTATATCGTTGAATTGGCTAGCAATATTGCTCGTCGTTAAACGGCGGCTTCGACACCTAGTCCTTCATCCCGAATACTCTGCTCGTCTTCATCGGCTGCGCCCGTGGCCCCCTCCGCTTGGATGGCATCGTAGGCTTCGATGTTCGACTCAAGGATTTCGGCGCTCTCGTTGGCAAGCGCCAGCTTCTTCTGGTGTCTGTTATACAGGCACAAACCCATACTCCCTATGGCAAGCGTTACAGCAGATCCAACAATGCAACCCTGCCACCTTCCTGTGGCAATTCCCCCATTTCTGATGTTTGCGATAAGCGCCCTTGGTCCGCCCGACTCCTTTGCAATATGTGACAGCTGCGCGTAGTCCCAATCCGTCATCGTGTCCTCCTAACTCGACCGCCCGCTGGCTACTTGATTACTTGGGTCAATAATGCAACTGCACAAGTAAACAGTAAATGTCTAAGATATGTCTGCTGCGCTATTTAGAAAGGGTATTCAGACAATGTATGTCCGCCGTTATAAGCCAGAAGATGTGCTTCCAGAACGACTTGCAAGCTTAATGCGGAGTTTCGTCAATACGGACGGTAGAGTTGGCCTCTCGCAAATCGAGCTCGCGAGGCTCATGTACGAAAGGCGTTACGGAGGAGAAAACCAATCGAGCATCGATGCTCAATGCGTAAAGAAGACGGACCAGGCGTGCAAGGCCATAGCGCGAAGGATTAGCCACTTCCTCAAGGGAGACCATTTCCCGAATTGGACTGATTTGGTCGAACTTGCCGATTTCTTCGGAAAACCAATCGGCTATCTAATCGGCGAAACGGACTGCGATTCGTACGAGCTCCAAGATGTCGCCGACATCGTTGGATTGGAGAGCGGGGCAGTCACCGCACTTAAAAGCATCACGGGGAAGGCAAGCGTAGAGCGGCCGCTTGGAAAGACCACGCTGGAGAATGAGAAGCCATCTGCAGGGAGTGCCTTCATTGCCCAGGATATGGTCGAAAAAGCCAACGCAGAACTTAATGCTTGCAGGGCAGCTCTAAATCGCATGCTCACTGCCAGAACTTTCAAAGACTTGCTGATCAGCCTCTCAAATGTTGGTGAGAGTGAATACGAGTTATTGATGACGCGCCTTGATGCGGAGGTGGCGAAACTGCAGAGAGGTGATGATTCCAAAGGCGGTGACGAACCAGTCATGCAGCAGATGGCAAGAAAAGCGCAAGCGAGAGATGCTGGGCTGCGTTTGAGGGAAGCCGAAGGCGCTCTGAAAGCATCTCGCTACGAAGCCTACGAGTTCTACGTTCGGCTCGTCGACGAAATGTTCTCAGATATGGCCAATACCGATATAGTGGCCAAGGCCAAACTCATTGCTGAGAAGCCATGATGTACCCAAGCGTACCAGCCACCTCGGCGCACAGGTACGAGCAGGCCGTCTTACTACTTGCCCACACGGTCCCGTTGCCGCCGACGAGCGACGTGGAGCAGGAATAGAACCACTGCGAACCCGTGATGCCGCTCGTTGGCAGTGCCCATGTCGCGTCCGCGTAAATCATCGTCAGGTATGAATACCCCAAGAACGTGCAGAACAGATTCGTGAGCCTGGACGGGTCGATGCCCCGGAAGTCGATGGTTGCGAAGGTGCACGACGAGAACGCGTAGCCCATCGACCGCACGTCCAAGAGGTTCCCTAGGCCGGAAATGCCTGCAAGGTTCGTGCACGAGTAGGGCAGGTAGTTCGGGTTTAAATACGAGAACGTGACCATGTCCGCCGCAAAGCTCGCGCTCGGCGGGCGCGACTTCCACGCGCAGTAGCCCGAAGACGTCCTGCCGTTGCGCTTGGTCCGACCGCCGCAGTAGGGGCAATAAACGGCCTTCA
>CBCTTO010000015.1:0-32102 GCA_965149855.1 uncultured Collinsella sp. | reverse complement strand
TTCGCATCGACGACGGCTTCGTTGGCGGCCTCGAGCTGCTTCTGGGCATCGGCGACGCCGGCGACGGCGGCGTCATAGGCGGCCTTGGCGTCGTCGACCGCCTTCTGGGCACCGGCGAAGCGCTCGAAGGCCTTGTTTGCGGTGGCAAGCTCGTCCTCGGCGGCCTTGGCCTTCGCCTGTGCGTCGGACAGGGTCTGCGTCTTGGCGGCAACTGCCTGCTTGGCGCCCGAAAGAGCGGTCGCGGCGTGCACATCTGCGGCCTGAGCCTTGTCAACGCCAGCCTGGGCAGTGTCGTCGGCCTTCTTGGCATCGTCAAGCGTGCCCTGCTTGTTCGCAAGATCCGTCTTGGCGGCATCGCACTTGGCGGCAAGGTCCTTGACCGAAGCGGTAGCGTTGTCATACGCCTCTTTGGCCTGATCGGACTTTACCTTGGCAGCATCGCGGGCGCTGCGAGCCTTCGCCTTGTGAGCAGCGGCGTCGGCTGCCTTCGTCTTGCTGTCAGCAAGCGTGGCGTTTGCCTTATCGAGAGCCGCCTGGGCAGTAGCGGCCTCGCCCTTGGCCGCATCGAGGTTCTGCTTGAGGTACTCGATGTCGATTCCGCCGAGTGCGTCCTTCGCGGCGTCATATGCAGTCTTCGCGGAGGCGGTGCCGGACTTAGCCTTCTCGTACTCGCCCTTGGCGGTGTTCATGTTCACATCGGCTGCGGTGAAAGCGTCCTGGGCGACATCCTGCCCGTTTACAGCTGCGAAGTAAGCTTCCCTAGTAGTTCCAAAGTTCTTCTGCGCCTCGGCGAGCTTTGCCTGAAGCTCCTTGAGCTGCGCCTTCTGCTCCTGCGTGCCGCCTGCATTGTAGGCGGATTCGATGTAGTCGTTAACGAGCTTCTTGAACTCGGAGACAGTGAAATCCTTCTGCCCCGTGCTCCCGCTATAGTCGAAAACGGTTACCTCGGAATCGGTATTCTTACCGCTACCGGTCGCGATGCCGATAGCCTTCGCGCCGGCATCGATGATGTTTAGATAGTGCCCGCACTCATGGTAGATGCTGTTGTAGTGCTGGTAGATATAGTAGGAATCATATCGATGGCTTTCAAGTGCGTCACCATATTGCTCGACGTACTTATCGAATGCCTTTTTCTCCTGGGTGTAGAGACCGGTATATGGCCAGCCAAGCGTATCCTCGGTCTCGCCTCCGGTGTATGCTCCGCCGCCGCCTGCAAGGTTCTCACCTTGATCGAAATAGCAGTTCGAGTGATCCCAAATATTCGATGAATATGAGGCGTTGAGTGCAGCTGCTGCGGTCATGCGGAGGCTGACGCTAAGCTCCGACTGGCCGTTCGCCTTGCGGAGGTTGTTCTGGGTATCGAGGTAGGTCAGGGCGTTGCGCATCTGCTCCAAGGAGAGCGGATTGGTGTCTCGAGACATGTCCTGATCGACGTAATTATCATACCAGTCCTGTTTATCTGTCGTCCCCATGAGCATCGACGCGGCAGTGCTTGCATTCGACTTCTGCGTGGCTGTGAACTGGCTGCCGCCGATGATGTAGTTCATGAAGCCGAACATACCCTGACTGATGACTTCCTGGTCAACGGTCATGTTGGACTTTAGGTCTGCAATCTGCTGCTCAAGAGCCTCAACCTGGGCATTAGCAGCGTCATAAGCCTTTTCCGCGGCGTTCGAAGCGGCGCATGCCGTCTCCCACTCGCCGCGTTTCTGCTTGCGAACTTCGACAAGCTTATCGTACGCGGTCTTCTTGTCTGCTTCGGTCTGCTGCGCCTTCTCGTATGCGGCCTTGGCGGCGTCGCGCTCGCTGGCGGCGGCGTTGTACTCCTTGTTTGCCGCATCGTATGCGGACTGGGCAGATGCCACGGCAGCGTTGGCGGCGTTGGCCTTCTCCTGCGCGGCGGTGGCGGTATTCTGGGCCGCCTGCAGGTTCGCCTGGGCGGTAGCGTCGGCATCCGTCGCGGCGTTGAGCTCCGTCTGCGCGGTCTTGAGCTCACCAGCAGCAGCGTTCATGGCGGCCTCAAGCGCACTCAGGTCAACACCCGTACCCGAGACGGCAGCATTTAGCGCGGCCTGCGCCTGGTTGAACTTCTGCTGGGCGTTATCGCGCGCGGTGGTTGCGGCTGCGAGAGCAGCGGCAGTCTCCTGCTTCTTGGCCTGGGCAGTCGTCAAAGCTGCCTCGGTATTCTGCTTTTCCTGCTGGGCGCTGGCCTCGGCAGCCTTGGCCTGGTCCAGATTGGCCTGTGCAGTAGTAACGGCCTTATTGGCGTCATCGAGCTTTGTCTGCGCGTCCTCGACGGCCTTCTTGGCGGCCTCGTACTCGTCCATACCCATGGCCTCGAGCTTGGCCTGTGCATCGTCGAGGGCCTTCTTGGCCTCATCCTGCTTTGCCTTGGCGTCCTTGAGCGCCTGGGTCTTATCCTCGACACTCTTGTTGGCCTGATCGAGCTGATCGTTGAGGTCGCCCAGCTTCTTCTGCTGCTGCTCGGTCTTTTCGACGGCCGCCTTAAGCTCGTCGATCTTCTCCTGGAGCGCGGCGACTTCTGCTGCGTTCTGCTCGATTTCGTTGTCGCTTACTGCCTGCGAGGCCTGATCCTTTTGCTGCTGCGCCTGCTTTTGAGACTGGCCCGCCGCGTCGGCCTTCTTCTGGGCGGCATCGTAGGCGGCCTGAGCGTCCTTGAGCTGCTTTGCCGACTCCTCGGCCAGCTGGGCAGCCGTCTTTACGACCGCTTGGTTACCGGCGGCAACGGTATTCTCTACAGAACTACCCCCCCCCTGAACAGAATCGCCGTTATCGGTTGACGGTGCGGCGATTGCCGCCAGCGGCGACATGAGCGGCTGAGCGATGAGGCCCGCCGTCAAAACGGTTGCGACGGCGCGGTTGGCAACGCCCTTGACGTTGACGGCCTTGGCCCTAGGCTCAAAGTGTTGTGGACTGTAGTTTGCCATGGCTTTCTCCCTTTGACACGGATGTATCCATACGCTTCAAAATGTAAGAGCTGATTTTTGAATTCTGTTGCGCAACATTGGCGACCAGCGTATTTTTTGAAATTCATGCTCCTGTGCTTCACAATTTCGTCACATTTGAAGGAGCTGGTGCATCATATTTTCGCGTGATGGAATTGAGCCTGTGATTTGCATTTGCTCCCGCGTCATCCGTCCTATCGGATTCCGCATCGAGCAGGCACCCCGCCCGCCGCGGTGTAGAGTATGGGCGACGGGCGAGATATGCGGCCCGTGCCAGAACGAGGTGAACATGGAACTCGATAGACAACAGCTCAAGCGACTGCGTGAACGCCATCACCGGCGCCATGGCATCCGCCCTGCCCATAGTGAGGCTGCCGAACAGGCTGGTCGCTTCCTAAAGCGCGCATTCAACATTCGCGAGGGCCGCGCGCCCTACCACGTGATTCGCAAGCGCTTTGTAAACGGGGCGCGCCTGACCGGCTCTCACCTGTGCATCCTCATCATCGCCATGCTCATCGCGAGCATCGGCCTCGATATCGACTCGGACATCGCCATCGTGGGCGCCATGCTCATCTGCCCGCTCATGGGCTCGGTCCTTGCCATGGCATACGGTATTGCCACGCTCGACCGCGAGATTACCGTCGAAGCCGTCGCCAGCCTTGCGCTGCAGATGGCCTTTTGCCTGGTCACGTCCACGCTGTACTTTAAGCTCTCGCCCCTTGGCACCACCACGGCCGCCATCATCGACAACTCGACACCCACCGTCTGGGACCTTACCGTCGCACTCGCAGGCGGCTTTGCAGGCGGGCTGGGCAACTCGCGCGACCAGGAACCCGCCACGCTCATCGCCGGCGTGGCCGTGGCGACCGCGCTCATGCCGCCCCTGTGCGCGGCGGGCTACGGCATCGCCATCGCAAGCGGGTCACTGTTTCTCTCGGCGCTTTATGAGTTTGGCATCAACGTGGTCTTTATCGCACTGGCTGCCGAAGCCGTGCTGCTTCTTTTGCGCGTGCCGCTCAAGCGCGACCTGAACGGCGACGGCATTGTGACCGCCGAAGAAGACGCCGAGGTCGGTGAGCTGTCACGCAAGGTGCGCCGCCGCATTATTGTGGGCACGGCGATCTTTGCCATCCCCTGCATCGTTATGACCGCAGGGTCTATTGGCTCGGCGCAGGCCGGCGTGCAGGACGGCTACGGCGTCACCGAAACTACGCGCGAACTTGCCGCGGTGCTGCCGGGCTTTAAGGATTACACCGTCGCCGTCGAGACCTCAGCCACCGAATGCGACGAGGAGGGCATCGTCGAGCGCGAGGTTGTCGCCCATGTGACAACGAGCGAGGCGCTCGGGGCGCACGACCGCCACGTCGCCCGCAAGCTCATCGACCTCAATGTGCCCGATCTCGACCGCGTGGAGTTTGACGTGGAGTGATGCGGGACGCGAGGTGGACCCGGCACGAGAGCGCGGCCGCGGGGCACAGGCACAGCCAAGCGCAGCGCTACAGCTCGTACTTGTACACGCGGTAGATGTACTTCTCGGCTTCCATCTCGTAGGTGGTGATGGGCAGACCGTAGCGGTCGTACTCGGTAAAGGTCTTGGCCTAGCCCGAAGCCACGAGCATACTATCTGAATCGCCGACGCGCTGCGCACTGCTTACGTAGCCCGAGAACGGCGCCGCGATCTGGTCTTCGAGCTCGTAGGTGCGCGCCACCTCGTCCACCGTAAAGATGCGCCCAAACGAATGCGTGCCCTTGTTGCAGTCGGTCACCACCGCGGCGCCCAGCTGACCCCAGTCGAACTTGGGATAGCTCTCGGCCGTACAAAAGTTGTTGTCGTACAGCAGCACCTGGTAACGACCGGTCATTGCCGTGTCGGAACTTGGCAGATAGGTCACACTGTACTGGCCCGCGTTGAGCGAAAAATCGCCTTGGGCCTGCAGCAACTTGTCCTCAAAGCCCGAGCCGACCCAGAAATCGGACAAGCCCACGTAAGGCTGTAGCAAGGTCATTTGCGCAACATATGTCCAGCAAAAACGGGTGGTAGCCGGTACGGCCACCACCCGTTTGCCTCATATCTAGCCCATAGCAGGCAAGCTACTTCTTAATGCCACGTCCCAGACGATTGGCGACCGATGCAACGGCCTCCTCGCTGGCCGGCCCACAGCTCACGCAGCCATCATGGGCACGCATCTGGCCGGTGACCTCGTCCATTGCGAGCGGCGCCACCTTCTCGAGCTTAAAGCCCTTGCCGGCGCGCATGTTCTCCTTCGCCACGCTGATCATGAGCTTAATGCGGTTGAGCTGGTTGACCTCGGATGCACCGGGGTCGTAGTCCACCGCGACGATGTTGCTCTCGGGGTGCTGGCGGCGCAGCTCCTTGATCACGGCCTTGCCCACCACGTGGTTGGGCAGGCACGCGAAGGGCTGCGTGCAGATGATGTTGGGCGCACCGTGATCGATCAGGTCGAGCATCTCGGCCGTGAGCAGCCAGCCTTCGCCCATGTTGTTGCACACCGAAAGCACCGTACGAGCCTTGTCCGCCATGGTGCCAATGCGCTCGGGCGCCTCGAAGCGGCGGGACTTTTCGAGCATCTCCTCCACCGGCGTACGCATCCAGTCCACGAGCTTGATGAGCGCCTGCATGCTGGCGCGCGCCGTGGCGGAGCTTCCAAGCTCGTCTTTTTGCAGCTCGGCGTTGCTCATGGAGTACAGGAAGAAGTCAAGCAGGCCCGGTACTACGGCCTCGCAGCCCTCGCGCTCGATAACGTCGACCACGTGGTTGTTGGCCGTGGGATGGAACTTGACCAGGATCTCGCCGACCACGCCCACGCGCGGCTTGGTACCCTCGCCCACGAGCGGCATGGTGTCGAACGCACGGATGGCCTCGCGGCACAGCTTGGTGTAGTTGTGGCGGTTGAACTTGGGCGCCAGCTTGCGGGCGCGCGCCATGTACTCCTCGTAGAGCGCATTGGCGGCACCGGGCGTGGCCTCGTACGGGCGGCAGCGATAGAGCATCTGCATCATCACGTCGCCAAAGAGCACCGCGTAGACTGCCTGCTTAAGCAGCGCCGGCGTAATCTTAAAGCCAGGGTTGTCCTCGCCGAGCGCCACGGCCGAAAGCGAGATCACCGGAATCTCGGGGTGGCCGCTCTCGCGCAGTGCCTTGCGGATGAGCGCGATGTAGTTGGTGGCACGGCAGCCGCCGCCGGTCTGGCTGATAACCACGGCCGTCTTGGACAGGTCGTACCGACCGCTCTCTATGGCCTCCATAATCTGGCCGGTCACCAAAATGGACGGATAGCAAATGTCATTGTTCACATAGCGCAGGCCGGCCTCGACGGCATCGTGATCAGTCGAGGGCAGCAGCTCCAAGTTGTAGCCAGCACCACGGAACACCTCTTTGACCAGGTCAAAGTGAATCGGCGCCATCTGCGGGCACAGGATGGTATAACCCTCCTCGCGCATCTGCTCGGTAAAGGGCACCTTGGGCCACGCGGTCGATGCGCTCTCACGCTGCGCCTCGAACGTGTACTTGCGGCTCGCGAACGCGGGGGCGTCCGTGGAGGGCGCCACCGGCGCAGCATCGCCCTGCTCGTAGGCCTCGCCCGCGGCCGTGGCCTCGGCCAGGCGCTCGGCCTCCTGGTCCTTGAGCGCTGCCATGAGCGAGCGGATGCGGATGCGCGCGGCGCCCAGGTTGGACACCTCGTCGATCTTGAGCACGGTGTAGATCTTACCGCTGGCCTCCAGGATCTCCTGCACCTGGTCGGTGGTCAGGGCGTCCAGGCCGCAGCCGAAGGAGTTGAGCTGGATCAGGTCCAGGTCGTTGCGCATCGTCACAAAACGGGCGACGGCGTACAGGCGGCTGTGGTACATCCACTGATCAACGACGCGAATCGGACGCTCGGGCTTTACCAGATGCGCGAGCGAATCCTCGGTAAAGACCGCAAAGCCAAAGCTCGAGATAAGCTCAGGCAGGGCATGGTTGATCTCGGGGTCGTTATGGTAGGGACGACCGGCGAGCACGATGCCGTGACCGCCGTGGTCCTCGACCCACTTAAGAGCCTCCTCGCCCATGGTCTGGATATCCTCGTGGAAGCGCGCATCGGCCTCAAAGGCAGCGTTGACGGCGGCATCGACCTCGGAGCGCGTGATCTTGGGTCCACGCACGCGACCGCGACCGGCCTCAGCATCGGCCACACGGTCGACGGCGAGCACCTGATACAGACGGCGCTTGAGCTCGGTCTTGTCGTGATAGGGCACAAACGGATACAGGAACTCGATGTTCTGCTCGCGAATCTCGTCGATGTTGAGCGCCAGCGCCGTGGGGTAGCTCATGACGATGGGGCAGTTGTAGCAGTTACCGGCGGTCGGATCCTCCTTGCGCTCCCAGCGCACGCACGGCATCCAGATAAAGTCGACGTCACGGTCGATAAGGTTCATCACGTGGCCGTGGCTCATCTTGGCCGGATAGCACACGCTCTCGGACGGCATGGACTCGATGCCCGCCTGGTAGGTCTTTTTGCTCGACTGGTCGGACAGCTGCACGCTAAAGCCCAGGCGCGTAAAGAACGCATGCCAGAAGGGGTAGTTCTCGTACATGTTGAGTGCGCGCGGGATGCCGACGGTGCCGCGCGGGGCCTCGTCGGGGCTCAGCACCTCGCGGTTAAACAGCAGATCGTTTTTCTTTTTGAAGAGGTTGGGGGCCTCGGTCTTCTGCTTTTTGTGGCCGGCGCCCTTCTCGCAGCGGTTGCCGGTGATAAAGCGCCTGCCGCCGCCAAAGTCGTTGACGGTGAGCTGGCAGTTGTTGGAGCAACGGCCGCAGCGGACATGCTTTTGCGTCACGGTGAGGTGCGCGATGTCCTCGGCCGAAAGGATGGTCGAGGTGCCATCGGCGCCGGCGCGATCGCGGGCGAGCAGGGCAGCACCATAGGCACCCATGCAGCCGGCGATGTCGGGACGCACGGCATGGACGCCGGTGAGCTGCTCAAATGCGCGCAGCGTGGCAT
Source organism: uncultured Collinsella sp. (assembly GCA_965149855.1). GTDB lineage: Bacteria > Actinomycetota > Coriobacteriia > Coriobacteriales > Coriobacteriaceae > Collinsella. The sequence goes on along the minus strand of CBCTTO010000015.1, from coordinate 24,133 downwards.
CGGACATAAAGGTGCCGCCCTGGACGATCACCTGGCTGCCGATCTCCTTGGGGTCGCGCAGCTTAATGACCTTGAACAGGGCATTCTTGATGACGGAATAGGACAGGCCGGCCGCGATGTCGCCCACCGTGGCGCCTTCCTTTTGCGCCTGCTTGACGCGCGAGTTCATAAAGACCGTGCAGCGACTGCCCAGGTCGACCGGGGCCTTGGCATGGATGGCGGCATCGGCGAACGCGCGCACGTCCATGTTCATAGAGACGGCGAAGCTCTCGATAAAGCTGCCGCAGCCCGACGAGCAGGCCTCGTTGAGCATGATGTGTTCGATGACGCCGTCCTTGACGCGCAGGCACTTCATGTCCTGGCCGCCGATGTCCAGAATGAACTCGACGCCGGGCAGGAACGCCTTGGCGCCGCGCAGGTGCGCGACAGTCTCGATCTCGCCGGAGTCGGCCTTGAGGGCCTCGATGAGCAGTGCCTCGCCGTAGCCTGTGGTGGTCACGTGGCCGATGGTGCAGCCCGCGGGGATGTGGTTGTAGAAATCGGCCATGATGACCTTGGCCGTGCCCAGGATGTCGCCGTTGTTGTTGCCGTACCAGGTGTGCAGCAGCTGGCCGTCCTCACCCACGAGCGCGGCTTTCATGGTGGTGGAACCGGCGTCGATACCGATGAACACGCGGCCGGTGTAGCCTTCGAGCTTGCCCTTGGGGACGACTTCCTGGTCGTGGCGGGTTTTGAACTCGGCAAAGTCCTCGTCGGTGGCAAAGAGCGGATCCAGGCGCTCGACCTCGGCACCCTGCGTGTCACCCAGGGCATCGATGGCCTCGATGAGCTGCGGGAACGTGCTGAGCTTATTGGACTCGTGCGCCATGGCAGCGCCGCTCGCCACAAACAGGTGAGCGTTTTGGGGCACAATGCGGTGCTCCTCGTCCAAGTTGAGCGTGAGGTAGAAGCGGTGGCGCAGCTCGGAGAGATACTGCAGCGGGCCGCCCAGGAAGGCGACGTTGCCGCGGATGGGACGGCCGCACGCCAGGCCCGAGATGGTCTGGGTCACGACAGCCTGGAAGATGGAGGCGGCCACGTCCTCGGGGCGGGCGCCTTCGTTGAGCAACGGCTGGACGTCGGTCTTGGCAAAAACGCCGCAGCGGCTGGCGATGGGATAGATGGTGGTGGCGTTGGCCGCGAGCTCGTTGAGGCCGCTCGCGTCGGTGTGCAGCAGGGTTGCCATCTGATCGATGAACGCGCCTGTGCCGCCGGCGCAGGTGCCGTTCATGCGCTGCTCGATGCCGTTGTCGAAGTAGATGATCTTGGCGTCCTCGCCGCCCAGCTCGATGGCGACATCGGTGGCCGGGATGAGGGTCTCGACGGCACGCTTGCTGGCGATGACCTCCTGGACAAACTCCAGGTCGAGCCATTGGGACAGCAGCAGGCCGCCCGAGCCGGTAATGGCGCAGGTCATCTGGGCCGTCGGCAGCACGGTCGCAGCACCCTCGAACAGGTCGCGGGCGCAGGCGCGGACGTCGGTATGGTGGCGCTGGTACTTGGCGTAGACGATCTGGTTGTCGTCGTTGAGCACGGCGAGCTTGACGGTGGTGGAACCCACGTCGATGCCCAAGTGCAGGTTGCCACGAGCGTTCTCGGGGTTGAAGATCGCGCCTTCGGGGGCGTGGGCGGCGGTGACGGCTACGGGCTCAGCGGCGGTGGCGGGCTCGCTGACGACGGACGTCTCCCCTGCCACGTTCTTGGCATCGGCAACTGCCTCAGCAACTTTCTCGGCAGCCGCGGTCGCGGCCTTCTGCGCGGCGTCCACCACGGCGGGCGCAGCCTCGCGTGCGGCAGCGACCACACGGTCTTTAATGCCCTCGACGAGTTTGCTCATTGTCTCTCCTCTTAGTTGTTGGACTCGACGGTTGCGGTGGTGTCGACCGCGTCCTCGAGCTGCAGATTCAATAGCTTCATGCCGTATTCCGGCACGTTGATATCGATGGGTTGGCCATACAGGTCGCCGGGGCGCACAAAGGCGATGACCGTCATAATGCGCGCCATGGTCTCGGGCGATTCAGAAAGGTCACGCTCAAACCAACGTTGGATCATGCCGACTTCGGCACTCACGACATAAGTGACGTAGTAGTCAAAGAAGGTGCCCAGCGCCAAGCCCAAAATGCCCGTCTGTGCACGCGGCACCACGGCCTCGCGTGCGGTATCGATGATCTTTTTAATAAAGGCGGGGTCGCCGCCCGGGCCCAGCAGGGCCCCGATAAGGTCGCGATTAGCCGCAAGATAGCGAAGCAGCTCAACCGAACCGGGTGCCGGCTCGAGCTCGTCGATATTGCGATAAAGATCGGGTAATTGAGCTGCGGTGATAAGCTCCACCCGCTCGCGAATCTCGGCAAGCAGGCCGTCCTCGATCTGGCTGATAAAGTCGGGGATATCGCGGTAGTGCGAATAGAACGTGCGGCGTGTAAGACCGGCGCGCTCGGTGAGCGACGCGACGTTAATGCGCGAAAGGTCGCCGCTTTCGGCAAGCTCGCTGGCAAGCGCCTGGCGAAGGGCACGCTGCGAGCGAAGGGACCGGCGATCGCATTTCTCGAGCTGGGACAAGCGTCCTCCTTGTTACTCAGCCTGTGCGCTATTGCACAGTGCGAGTATTATTGCACACCGTGTGTATCAACACGTAAAGGCAATATTTGGGATGTGACGAAGGGGCAGCCTCTTTGTCACATCCAGCGACCGCCTAGGTTGTGCCGGTTGTGCCAGGCTTTTAGAGCGGCATTACCGATTGTCCAAAATATCATTCGTGGGTAGAATAGTGTCGACGGCAGCCCAAGTTCTGGAAAGCTGGGCAGCGCCGTTGCTTGGATTAAGGGGTCAACGCCTTAGCGGCGGCGACCCCTTTTACGTTGCTTCGAACGTTGCTTGAGTGCCTCGGAAAGCCCGACGAGCGCTGTGAAGAACGAGACCAAAGCGGTCAGAAGTCTCACAAAATCAATCAGATCGGTCATGGGCATCACCTCCCATCAGATGGAGGGCGTTGCCCGGCACATGGAACTGCCGCCAACGATACCGATTCTACCAGAGCTTAGTTATATATACGAATATATGTTCGTATTCCAAGCACACAGACCCCTGTGACAAAGGGGCTGTCCTTTTGTCACATTATTCGATGACGGTGCGGGAGTTTTGCTTGCGCATGGTAGCGAGCATGTGTTTGGGGACGGCATGGGCCATACAGCTGCCGATGGTCGCGCTCGCGGCGGCCTTGGCCGCGTCGCTGCCGTTTTTGGTCGCATAGCTGTGGCGGAAACGCTTGAGCATGGCGATGTCGTTGCCGCCGTCGCCGTAGACCGCAACCTCATCCTCGGCAATACCGTAGTAGCCCGCCAGCCAGGACACACTCTCGCCCTTGTTGCACGCCACGTCCGTGATCTCGAACATCACCGGATCGAACGGCGCGTTGACCACGCGGTCCGATCGCTCGGCCAAATACGCCTTAAGGTCGCGCTCCAGCTCGGGCGAGGTCACGCGACAGTTGATCTTGCACACATCGTGGCGCAGGATGTCACCAATCGACTGGTCGAAATACTGTTCCTCGTGATAGCCGCCACGCGCACGCATGCCACGCATCACGATGCGCTTGATGGGGCTGTCCTTCTTAAAACCCGCCTGGTGCATCTCGAACGAACCGCTCGAAAACATGCCATCGGGCGTGGAGCAATCAAAGCAAATGTCCGGGAACGCCTTGAGCAGCTCCTCGGTAACCTGCGGGTCGATGGTCCAGGTTTTGAGCACCTCGCCATGACTGTCGCGCACGATTGATCCATTGGAGCAGCAGGCGTCAAGCGCCAGGCCCGTAAAGCCATGCTCGCCGATCGGCAGCGTCGAGCGTCCGGTCGCGGGAACCACATGCAGGCCAGCCTCGGTCAGCTCGCGAATGGCACGGCGGATGGTCCCATCCGCCTCATGCAGGGCGTTCAGCAGCGTTCCGTCTAAGTCACTCGCGAACATCTTGATCATGGGCGTGCCTCTCTTTCGTCTGCACGTTATTTTAGACGAAAGAGAGGCACGCCCATGCAAGGGTGTTCCAACGCGCCAGGGCATTCGCTTCCGCAAAACCACAGTGCCCAGTGCGTTAAATCAATCGTTACGAGCGACTTTTCAGCCGATAAAACAGCGCTATCGTCAGCGTCAGCACCGCCAGCATGGCTGCGAATACAAACGCCGGTGCCCATCGATCATATGCAACCCCGTACACCAATTGCCCGATCGGCGTTGCGCAGGAAAGGACCATGTAAACGACCGAAAGCACTTTTCCGCAGAGTTCAGTCGGCGCTGCCCGCTGAACAAACGCGATGATTTCAACCGACGCAATGCTTGCCCACACCATGACCCATGCCGAACCAACCGCAAACACGGTGAACACGCATGCATCTGCGCCGAACAGTTGCGCGACAATAATCGGTGCGACTCCAAAACAGATCATCGCAACATATCGACATATGTCATTGAAAGAAAAGCGATGCGGCCAAATGCCGACCAAGCCACTGCCGGCAAGACCACCCAAGCCCATAGCAACCTCAACTATCCCAACGCAGGACGATTGCATGCCGAGATGCTTTGTAACAATAATGGGAGCGCCAATCGTTAGCCCAACCAACGCAAGGTTCAAAACGGCCGCAAGCAAAATCACAGCGACCAATGATGCATTTTGCAGCAGATACCGAATCGACTCCCGAAAATCGTTTCGGCATGTCGTACGAGTCGCGCCGTCTCCCATCGTTTCAGATGAGGCATTTTGCTTGAGTGCGACCCCAAACAAGAGAGCTGAAATCGCAAACGCCACCGACGCGGTTGTACAAAGAGTATCGATACCAAAGCACCCATAGACTGCCGTCCCGACCACAGGGCCCAAGATATTGCTCACCATGGTCATCTGCGAAACCAATGCAGTGGCCCGCTCAACCTTCTCCTCACCCGCCATACGCACCGTCTCAATTTGGAGCATTGGCTTCAGCAGCGATTGAACACCATATTGAACACAAAGTATCGCTACTACGACGACCGCAAGAGGCAACGAGCGCTTCATGGGGATAGACAGCAGCGATGCAGTCATCAGAGCAATGCCAAGGGCCACGAGGACCTCGCGATGTCTTCCCCTATCCGCCAAGATTCCGCCAACCGGAGTTGCGAGTACGCCGGGTATGAACGCCGTCGCCACGACGACGCCATATAACGTTGACGATCCACTGCAATCGAACAAGTAAAGTGGATACGCAAAGCACAGCGCCGACAGCATCGCATACGTGCACAGCTGCGCAACCAGAAGTTCCGCGAGCCTGATTGACCGCACTGTTTTTGATTTCAACGAGACGCCGACGTCTCTCAGCCCAGCCATAAGTCCGCTCCCTATACATACCGCTAGTATGTATTTATCGACTTGAAAAGGGCAGCCGGAGCTGCCCTCACAAATCAATTACATACCGTTGGTATCTATATTACCACCCGGCACGGTCCCATACGTCCCAAATCCGTGCCGTTGTCTGGAGCACTTCCTCACCCAAATCGAGTCCCACCGCGGCGGCCATCTGCGCCAAACATTGAGCGCGAGCGAGCATTCGATCCTTGGGCTCGAGCGGACGAAACAGTGGCAGCAACCAGAGATTCGCCAGCAACGATACGGCCTCTGCCGCTTCGCGCGGGCATTCGCACGCAATGGATCCGTCGGCGATGCCCTCCTCGATCACCGGCAAGAGATAGCCATCGGCCGACTCGTCAAATGAGCCCTGATACTGCATCGCCAGTAGACGCGAGCTTTTTACCGGATCTGCTGCAGGACGCATACGTGCCCATAGCTCAATTTGCGGAACAACGGACTCGGGAGCGTAAAGCCTTTTTAGCTTTTGGGCGCCGGTCATATTACCGACGCCAAGCATCGAGCGACGGTGCTCAACAATCGGAGTCATCGCCCGATCAAACGCGGCGTTGAAAATCTCTTCTTTGCTCTTGAAGTGATGATAGACAGCGCCCTTGGTCATGCCATCGAGACGGTCAACGATATCTTGAATGCTCGTCCCCTCATAACCCTGTGCGCAGAATAGCTCCAGTGCCGCGTCGAGAATCTTCGCGACCGTCTCCTCGGGATATTTATTGCGACCCATAATCCGCCCATCCGCAACGCAAGCCTTGTGCCTCATTGCAGCATTTTAACGTTGCGGATGGCAGACGGTCGATTCTACACCGCGGCGGGGCCATGTTCGCCGGTGCGAATGCGGATGACTTCTTCGACCGGCTCGACCCAAATCTTGCCGTCGCCGACGGCACCGGTGCGAGCGGCGTTGCAGATGATGTCAACGATACCGTCGACATGCTCGTCGGCGCAGATGAGGGTGAACTGCACCTTGGGGATCGTGTTGACGAGCAGCTCGTTGCCGCGCACGTATTCCTTCCAGCCATGCTGCGCGCCGCAGCCCTGCACCTGGTTGATAGTCATACCGCGAACATCAGCAGCAAACAGCGCGTCTTTAAGAACCTCGAGCTTCTCAGCACGAACGATCGCCGTAATTTTCTTCATAGTGAATTCCTCTCAATAATCAACGTATCCCTTTACATGAAACGCGGGTTTCCCAGGTGCCGCAGATTGGGTTGAAAGAGGAGCGCCGCGTACTTTTGTACGCAAGCGACGGTTTGAAACCCAAGGTGCGGTGCCTGGGGAAGCCGCGCGACGGTTTGAACGGCAAGGTGCGGTGCTTGGGGAAGCTGCTAATCGAGTCCGGAGAACGAGGGATACGCGCTCTCGCCGTGTTGACTCGCATCCAAGCCCAGCGCCTCATCGGCCTCGTCCACGCGCAGGCTGCCGTGGAACAGCGCCTTGACCACCGCGGCGATCACCAAATCGAGCACCAGTACAATGACGACCGTCACCACAATGCCCAAGATCTGAGAGATGAGCAGCGACACGTCGCCCGTGTAGAGCAGGCCGCCCTTACCGGTCCACGAAAGCTCCGGCACGCAGAACAGGCCCGTGAGCACGCCGCCCAAGATGCCGCCGATGCCGTGGCAGCCAAACGCGTCGAGCGCGTCGTCGTAGCCGAACTTGGTCTTAAGATGACTGATGGCCAGGTAGCAGACAGGCGATACGATCAGGCCCATGACCAGCGCCGCCCACGGCTCGACAAAGCCCGCGCCGGGCGTGACCACCACGAGGCCCGCAACCAGACCGGTGCTGGCGCCCACCAGCGTGGGGCGACCGGTGTGCACGCGCTCGACGGCGAGCCACGAGACCATACCCGCCGCGCTGGCTGTCACGGTGTTGAGGATAGCAAGCGCCGCCACGGCGTCGGCCTTGAACTCGCTGCCGCCGTTAAAGCCAAACCAGCCAAACCAAAGCAGCCCGGCGCCCAGCGCCACAAACGGCACGTTATGCGGACGGTAGCTCACCATGCCAAAGCCACGACGACGGCCGAGCATTAAGCAGAGGATCAGGCCGGTAAGACCGGACGAAATGTGCACCACGTCGCCGCCGGCAAAGTCGAGCGCGCCGATGATGTCGCCGATAAAGGAACCCTCGCCGCCCCAGACCATGTGGGCGAGCGGCGCATAGACCACGAGCAGCCAAATGCCCAGGAAGGCCGTCATGGCACCAAACTTAACACGACCGGCCAGGCTGCCCGTGACGATAGCGGCAGTAATCATGGCAAACGCCATCTGGAAGGCGATGTTGATGATTTGAGGGTAGACGACACCGTCCGCAGCATTCCCCTCGGCCGCCTGCAGCACCTGGTTGAGCACCGGCAGGCACAGCAGCTGGTCAAGGCCTCCAATAAACGGGCTGGAACCGTCGCCGCCGTAGGCCAGCGACCAGCCGGCAACAATCCACAGCACACCAACCAGGCCAATGGCGCCAAAGCACATAAGCATGGTGTTGATGACATTTTTGCGCCTGGACAGGCCGCCATAGAAAAACGCCAGACCCGGTGTCATTAAAAACACGAGCATGGTGCAGATGAGCATAAACGTTGTCGATCCCGTATCGTACATTCGCTCCCCCTTGATCGCATAAACGTTGTCGGCGCCCATAATGTGGCCGAAGGGCAACTGGTGTAGACCAGATACGGCGTTGTTAAACGCAGCGTTGTCGAATGGAAACGGTGCCGCAATCTTGGAAACGGCGCGGCAACGGACGCGAAACGAACGGGAAATACGCGAGCAAGGAAGCCGTGAGCGCACCCGTCCCGGCTAGTGGCGGAACAGCTCGCGGGCTCGGTCGCGGAGATTAGTTGCTCGAATGACACCTTCGTAGCGATTGATGCGCAGGCGCGGGAAGGCGTTAAAGAAGCGTAGGTCGCGGCGGCTGAGCGACACGCTCGGCACCGGACGGCTCATGCGCTTGCCGGCAAGGCGGCGACTGAGCGACGGACGCGGCATGTTCGGCGCGGCATCGGCCACGCGGCGGGCGGCAAGTGCCAGGCCGCGAGCACCATCCGAGATAAATGTCGGCATCGAAGCCTTCTCACGAAGGGCATCGAGCGTCGCGTCGCCCAGCTCGGCCAGCCACGCGTTAACGGCACGGCTGCGGATATGCGTCTGTGCCACCGAGTCGATTGCCGAATCGGGAATACGTTCGAGCATAGAGTCGGACGCATCGGCAAGCGACTCGTTGATGCGGTCGGCAAGGTCGGCCCGGACGCGCTCCAGCTGATCGGACAGGCGGCGCCAGCTCGCCAACGAGCACACCGCGTCGACCATCATCGCGACCGCGACGATAAAGGCGGACAGCCGCACAATCAGCACCGGCAGATGGCCAAGCAGCCCCAGCAATGCCGGCTCCACTAAACGGCAAATACACAACGCACCCAAGCCAAACGCGCAAGCCCAGTACAGACAGATGCGTCCATGCAAGTTAAACGGCAGGTGCGAGTAATCCCAAAAGCGAGCGCCCGTTGTTTTTTCCAGCAGCACGCCTACGCTGTACTCAATCACGCTGCATACGAGCGCTGCAGCGACAAACTGGCTCGACGCGTCAGGAATCCCGCGCAACAGCAGCCAGCAGGCAATGCCGCCCGCGCCATAGATTGGGCAGCACGGCCCCAGCAAAAAGCCGCTGTTGGCAAATCGTCCGTGATTAAGCATGGCGCATACCGTCGACTCCCATGCCCAACCGCAAAACCCGTAAAAGGCAAACGAGAGCACCAGTGCCGAGAGTGGGCAGGCGGCAAGCGTCGCGCCGCCAAACGCCATATCGATCGCGGTTTCCACCGTCTACCCTCTCCTCTTTTCACTCGATGCTTTGCTCGGGCCGTCACTCGAGCCCTCGTTTAAATCGTCCGCCCCACCCTTGCGCGGCAGGCGGCCGGCGACCGTCTCGCGCAGAGCACACCATTTATCCGCCAGGCAAACAATCCACGCCTCGCGACACGTCGGCGGCACCGGCACCAGCGGAAACATATGCCGCACGATAATATTCCGCTCGCGCGGCGTCAGCTCAAAATCTTCCTCGGCACGCGCCAGGGCAAAAAACGGATGGCGAAAGCCATGCAGCCGATGGCTCGGGTCGGGGTCGTGCCAATCGTAGAGAAAGTAATCGTGTAACAAGGCTCCGCGCAGCAACGAGGCGCGGTCGACCGAAACACCGACGCGGCCCAGGCGCTCGGCAAAGGACAGGCTCGCCCGCGCTACCGAAGTCACATGTGCATAGACCGTCACATCGCCATGTTGGATAAACTCGCGCGTCAGGTCCAGACGGCCCGCCTGTGCCAGTTGACGGGCAGCATGGTCTACTTCGCGCGCGACTTTCTCGGCACGAACGGCATCGGACATGCTGCCTCCTTCCAGCGGCTCACGGCGGCAAGCCACGGCCTGTGCACAATCGATAAAAACATCATGGAACACATCAGTATGGCATCGGGCAAAACGTTTTGCCCCACCAGTTGACGAATTACCGCGCCGCCGTCACATATCAAACGCCAAAATGTGCGAGACTGTCTTGTGCAATTGTGTCGGCCGAGGGAGCGCCGGCGCTCGATTCGCATGGAGTAACCCATAACGATGCTGCTTACGCAAACGACAACGCCCGAGGACGTCAAGGCTCTTAATCGTGCCGAGCTCCCGCAGCTCTGCGACGAGATTCGCCACGCCATCCTCGAAAGCTCCGCCGCCGTCGGCGGGCACGTTGCCCCCAATCTGGGCGTCGTTGAGCTTACGGTTGCGCTTCATCGCGTGTTTAACTCCCCCATCGACAAGATTGTCTTTGACGTTTCGCACCAGACCTACGCCCATAAAGCGCTGACCGGGCGCGCGTACACTTATATCGACCCGGCACGCTATGGCGAGGCCTCTGGCTTTGCCAATCCCGACGAGTCCGAGCACGACCTGTTCGCCATGGGCCACACCTCCACATCGGTGAGCCTGGGCTGCGGCTTGGCACACGCCCGCGATCTGGCGGGCGATGTGTACAACGTCATCACCATCATTGGCGACGGCTCGCTTTCGGGCGGCCTGGCGTTTGAGGGCTTTAACAATGCCGCCGAACTCGATAGCAACCTAATCATCATCGTCAACGATAACGACCAGTCCATTGCCGAGAACCATGGCGGCCTGTATCGCAATCTGGCCGAGCTGCGCGCCAGCAATGGCACCTGTGAGCGCAACGTTTTCCGCGCGATGGGGCTCGACTACCGTTATCTGGACGCCGGTAATGATGTGTTAGCCCTCGTCGACGCGCTGCAGGAACTGCGCGATATCGATCACCCCATCGTGCTGCACGTCTCCACCGCCAAGGGCAAGGGCTTTGAGCCAGCCCAAAGCGACCCCGAACGCTGGCACCACGTGGGTCCGTTTGACATGGCGACCGGGCGCAAGCTCTGCCCGGGCCATCCGAGCGAGCCTGCGCCGCGCACCTATGCCGACATTACGGGCGAGGCGCTCAGCGCCGCTATCGCGAACGACCCGCAGGTTGTCGCTATCACGGCTGCCACGCCCTATATCATGGGCTTCACGCCCGAGCTTCGCGCCGCGGCAGGCAAGCAGTTTGTCGACGTGGGTATTGCCGAAGAGCACGCCGTCACCTTTGCCACCGCGCTCGCCAGCGCCGGCGCCAAGCCAGTCTTTGGCGCGTACGGCACGTTTTTGCAGCGCGCCTATGACGAACTGTGGCACGACCTGTGCCTCAACGACGCCCCCGCAACCATCTTGGTGTTTGGTGCGTCAATCTTTGGCACCACGTCCGAGACGCACCTCTCGTTCTTTGATATTTCCATGCTGGGCGGACTTCCCAACATGCGCTACCTGGCACCGGCCTGCATGGAGGAATACCTATCCATGCTGAGCTGGTCGCTCGACCACCGCGAGCATCCCGTGGCGATCCGCGTACCGGGCATCGGCCTGGTAAGCCGCCCCGATCTGGCGCCCGCCGAGGGCACCGATTACGGCGTCGCGCGCTACGACGTCGTGCGTCAGGGCCGCGACGTTGCCGTGCTCGCGCTCGGTGATTTCTTTGAGCTGGGCGAGCGCGTGGCAAACCGTCTGACTGCCGAGTACGGCATCGAGGCCACGCTCGTCAACCCGCGCTTTGCAACCGAGCTCGACCACGAGTTCCTCGACAGTCTTGCCGCCGAGCATCGCGTCGTCGTCACCCTCGAGGACGGCATCTTGGACGGCGGCTGGGGCGAGCGCGTGGCATGTTATCTGGCCTGCACGCCCGTGCGTACCCGCACCTTTGGCATCGCCAAGGGCTTCCCCGACCGCTACGATCCCAACGAGCTGCTCGCTCAGAACGGCATGACGGTCGAGAACATGGCCGCCGAAGCCGTAAGGCTGCTGAACGAGTAGAAAACCTCCGCAAGGGAAGCACCCCTGCGGAGGTTTTTATTTTCGCGACGCGATTATCTCAATCTGTAACATCTAGGGTCCGAATTTCCGTCTAACTGTTACAGATCTAGATAAGACGTCCTAGTCCCAGACCTTTGTCTCAATCTATAACAGATAGAGACCTTTTGGCCGTCCAGATGTTACAGATTGAGACATTCGAATTCCCCTGAAGAGAAAATCTCGATCTGTAACAGTTACTCGGCAAAAATGGCTGCAGATGTTACAGATTGAGACAAAGCAGCAAGGCAATTATCGATAGCTTTGCTTGAGGATTTCGACGACGTCGGGGTCGGTCAGCGTCACGGGGTCGTGGCTGAACAGGACGCCGTTGGTCGTCAGGGCATTGTGTGCGATGGCAGGCAGCTCTTCGGCCGTAATCCCCCATTCGCTCATGGCGAGGTCTGCCACATGGCAAGCCTCCATCAGGCGTGTAAGCTCAACCACAAAATCGCGCGGATCGCTGGCGGTAGCATTGCCCATCAGACGCGCCATGTCGACATAGCGCTCGGGTGCGGCGCCGTGATTGGTCATCCACGTGTGGTAGGCGCGCGCGATCATGATGAGTCCGGCACCGTGCGGCAAGTCGTGATGGTGCGCACTCATGCCATGTTCAAGACCATGCGAGCCCGTGGTGCCCGAGGCATCCATGGCATAACCGCCGAGCGTGTTGGCAAACGCAAGGCTCGAGCGCGCCTCCAGGTCATCGCCATTATTGACGCACGTAGGCAGCGCCGCGGCGGCTCGGCGGATGCCTTCGCGGCAAACCATGTCACCCATGGGCGTGTTGGTATTTGAGATGTAGCACTCAACGCAATGGAACAGAGCGTCGAATCCCTGATAGGCGGTCAGACGCGCCGGGACGCTCACCATGAGCTCGGGATCAACGATCGAAAGCACCGGGAACAGGCGCGGATCGCCCAGGCGAAGCTTCTCGTCATTGTCCTCGCAGGACAGGACACCGCCCGCATCGACCTCGGAGCCGGTACCCGCCGTGGTGGTTACGCAAACAAGCGGCAGCGGATCGTTGGGGATCGGCAGGCCGAGCGCAGTACCGCCATTCACAAAATCCCAGATGTCACCAGGGCATTCGTTACCCTCGGCATCGGTATGCGGGTTGGCCGCCACCGCGCAGATGCCCTTGCTGCCGTCCATGACCGAGCCGCCGCCGAGCGCCAGCACAAAATCGCAGCCATGGGCACGCGCCATCCAGCCACCCGCGTTTACGGTCTCGCGCAGGGGATTGGGCTCAATGCGATCGAACAGCTCATGCGCCACGCCGGCGCGTTCGAGCTCGGCCTCCACGCGTCTCAGGTATCCAAAGCGCTTGACCGAGTTGCCGCCGGTCGTAACGATGAGCGCTTTGGTGCCGGGCAGCTTCTGCGCGTCCAGCTCGCCCAACTTGCCCGCGCCAAACAACACCTTGGTCGGCGCGAAAAACGAGTAACCGTTCATACGCGATCTCCTTACTTATATATGCGTCGCGTTGCCGCCATTATAGCGACCGCCGCGAGCGATTATGCCGTCTGCAAAGCGCTATCTCAGCTGCAATATTCGACGTTTGCCCAGATAAAACCTGCCAAAATAAACCTGTCTCTTTTTGGTAGGTAGAATTACCCATAAGGTAAGTATGTTTCTGAGTTATTTCGTGTTGACCCGTCTGAGCGCAATAGGGTATAACTCTACTCAACCGCTAGGGATTTTATTGAGAAAGGTGTTCTACCATGAGCAAGAACCTCTCCCAGCAGGTCGTTCTCGACCGCCGCGGCTTCGTTGCCGCCACCTTCGCAACCGTCGCCGGCCTTGGTCTTGCCGGCTGCTCCGACACCAGCGCCGAGGCCGACAAGGGTTCCGCCGCCGGCTCCTCAAAGGGCTCCGAGGATACCGAGGCTTCCACCACGCTCGATGCCAAGGCATTCGACAAGCTCGTCAACGACGGCCCCAAGGCCGATGACGACGCCATCGCCGCCAGCACCTGGGCGACGGCCGTCAAGGACGCCGGCGTCTTTAAGATCGGTGGCGTTCAGACCTCTACGCTCTTCTCCCTCCTCAACGAGAAAGACGGTCAGACCCGCGGCTTCGACGCCGGTATCGCGCAGCTCCTGTCCAACTACATCCTGGGCGAGAACAAGGTCGAGATCACCCAGGTGACCTCGGACACGCGCGAGTCCGTCCTGCAGAACGGCCAGGTCGACGCCGTCTTTGCCACCTACACCATCACCGACGAGCGCAAGAAGCTCGTCTCCTTTGCCGGCCCCTACTACTACACCCAGCAGGCCATCCTGGTGCTCGCCGACAACGACGACATCAAGAGCGTCGACGACCTGGCCGATAAGAACGTCGCTGTCCAGTCCGGCTCCAACGGCCCCGCCATCCTGGAGGAGTTCGCCCCCAAGGCCAGCCAGCAGGAGTTCAAGACCGACGAGGAGGCCCGCCAGGCACTCCAGCAGGGCCGCGTTGACGCCTACGTCATCGATAACAACATGCAGCAGAGCGCCCTGGTCCGCGAGCCCGGTAAGTACAAGATCGCCGGCAAGCCCTTCGGCAGCAAGGAGCCCTATGGCATCGGTCTGCCGCTCGATTCCGACGGTGTCGCCTTTGTCAACGACTTCCTTAAGAAGATCGAGGACGACGGCACCTGGACTGAGCTGTGGCAGATCTGCATCGGTGACCGTACGGGCGACACCAATGTTCCCGAGCTGCCCGAGATCGGCGCCTAGGCAGCGAGCCTGGTAACGGCCGCAACGAAACCATATGGAAACGCACGATGCGCTTTATTGCGATAAACTGTTTCCTCACTGAGTTGTCGGGGCTTCCGTACACACGGGAGCCCCTTTCCTTATCGGCAGGAGGTCCGCATGAGTCTCTCCGAGCTCTGGTCGCTCTATGGCCAGAACTATATCGACGCGTTACTAGCAACCTGGGGCATGACGCTTGAGTCGTTTGCCATCGCCATGATGCTGGCCGTCGCCGTCACCGTGATGCGCGTGTCGCCGCTCAAGCCGCTGCGCGTCTTTGGCGACCTGTATGTCCAGGTCTTCCGTAACATCCCCGGCATCGCGCTGCTCATCATCGTCGTCTACGCGCTGCCGCCGCTCAAGGTCGTTCTGCCCTACCGCACCTGCGTTATCGTCGCTACGGTCCTTTTGGGCTCGGCCTTTGGCTCCGAGAACTTTATGAGCGGCATCAACACCGTCGGCGTCGGCCAGGTGGAAGCCGCACGTTCGCTCGGCATGAGCTTCAGCCGTATCCTCGCCAAGATCGTGATTCCGCAGGCACTGCGCTCAAGCGTGTTGCCCATGACCAACCTCTTTATCGCCGTCATGCTCACCACCGCGCTCGGTAGCCAGGTGCCGCTTAAACCGCAGGAGCTCACCGGCGTGGTGAGCTACATCAACACGCGCTCGCTCGGCGGCGTCGTCGCGTTCTTTATCTCGGCACTCGGCTACCTGGGCACGGCCTTTGTGGTGAGCCACATTGGCAACTATATCGATAAGAAGGTGAGGATCCTCCGATGAGCAAGCACTCCACCTCCGCACTCACCATGCGCGATGCGCTCTACGAGGCTCCCGGCCCCAAGATGCGCGCCAAGATTCGCATCGGCACCGCCATCTCGCTTGTTGCTGTCGCCGCGCTCGCCATCCTGGTACTGCAGCGCTTTTATGTGACCGGTCAGCTTTCGGTCCACTATTGGTATTTCTTTACGCACCTCACCACCTGGAAGTTCTTGCTTGCCGGCTTTGAGGGCACCGTTAAAGTCGCACTCACCGCCGGCGTCATTGCGCTGGTACTGGGCTTAGCCCTTATGCTCGGCCGTACCAGCGACATTAAGCCGCTGCAGCTGGTCTGCCGCGTGCTCACCGACTTCTTCCGTGGCGTGCCGAGCCTGCTGTTTATCTATTTCTTCTTTTTGGTGCTGCCCCAGTACAAGATCGCGCTGCCGTCGTTTTGGATGCTCACGCTTCCCGTCGCGCTCGCTGCAGCCGGCGTACTTGCCGAGATCTTCCGCGCCGGCGTCAACGCCGTGCCGCGCGGCCAGGTCGAGGCGGCCCAGGCGCTCGGTCTCTCCAAAGCTAAAATCACCTTTAAAATCGTGTTGCCGCAGGCTATTCGATTTATCATTCCGTCGTTGATTTCGCAGCTCGTAGTCGTAGTCAAAGACACCACCGTGGCCTACGTGGTGAGCTACCCCGACCTCATGCAAAACGCCCGCGTGCTCATTACCAACTACGACGCCCTCGTGTCGGTCTACCTGGTTATCGCGGTCATCTACATCCTCATCAACGTCGCGATCAACAAGGCCGCCGTCTACGTTTCGCACAAGACCGGCGCGACCATCATCCGCTAACGCTTTACCATTTCGAGTCATAAGGAGCCGAGCACCATGGCACAGAGCACCTCTTCCACCGGCAATCAGCCGCTGATCGAGCTCAGGCATGTCGATAAGCACTATGGCGATCTGCATGTCCTCAACGACATCAATCTCTCGGTCGACCGCGGCGAGGTCGTCGTTGTGATCGGGCCCTCGGGCTCGGGCAAGTCGACCATGTGCCGCACCATCAACCGCCTGGAAACCATCGACTCGGGCGAGATCCTCATCGAGGGCGAGCCCCTGCCGCAAGAAGGCAAGGATCTTGCCCGCATGCGCGCCGAACTGGGCATGGTGTTTCAGCAGTTCAACCTGTTCGCACATATGACCGTACTGCAGAACGTCATGCTGGGACCGGTCGATGTGCTGGGTGTCTCCAAGGACGAGGCCCGTGAGCGCGCCATGGACCTGCTGGGCCGCGTGGGCGTTGCCGAGCAGGCCGATAAGGTGCCTGCGCAGCTTTCGGGCGGCCAGCAGCAGCGCGTGGCCATCGCCCGTTCACTCGCCATGCAGCCCAAGGCCATGCTTTTTGACGAGCCCACGAGTGCCCTTGACCCCGAAATGATCAACGAAGTGCTCGAGGTCATGGTCCGTCTGGCCCAGCAGGGCATGACGATGATCGTCATCACGCACGAGATGAACTTCGCCCGCCGCGTGGCCGACCGCGTCGTGTTTATGGCCGACGGCCAGATCGTGGAGACCGGCACGCCCGACGAGTTCTTCGACCATCCCCAGACCAAGCGCGCCCAGGACTTCCTCAACTCCATTAAGGGCCACTAACCCAATTGTCACGCGGGCAAATTCATCAGTAACGTTTGTCCCGCGCCACCTTGTGCCATGTCCACCCGGATTCGAAAGCAACACCTATGATCGGAACCCGTACTTCCTCGTCCTATACCCCGCACGTCGACGTTGCCCCCGCCGACCGTCCGCTCATCCTCGTCGCGCCGCGTTGGGAAGATGCAAAGCCGTTTTTGAGCGAGACGCTCTCCCCCAACGAGGAGATTGCGAGTGTCTTTGTCGATGCCATCCTTGCCGCCGGCGGCCTGCCGCTGCAGATGTCCATCACCGAGGACATTGAGGTCATCCGTCATTACGTCGATATCGCCGACGGCATCGCCATTCCCGGCGGCCCCGATGTCAATCCCAAACGTTGGGGCGATGATCGACCCTACGACCCCACCCTCTGCTGCGAGATCCGCGATAGCTTTGAGTTTAAGCTGGTCGGCGAGGTGCTCCGCGCCAAAAAGCCGCTCTTTACCACCTGCCGCGGCACGCAGCTGCTCAACGTCGCCACCGGCGGCACCCTGTGCATGGACGTGCCGAGCCTGGGTGCGCGCGAGGGCCGCACGCAGTGGCGCCACACCCACGTGCTCAACGACCCCGTGCACCCTGTCGAGGTCATGCCGGGCTCGCTGCTGGAGCGCGCGGTTGGCGGGCACAGGCTGATCCAGACCAACTCGGCACACCACTGCTGCGTCGATCGTCTGGGTAAGAGCACGCGCTTGGTCGCCAAGGCAACCGACGGCGTTCCCGAGTGCATCGAGGTCGAGGGGCAACCCTTCTGCCTAGGCGTGCAATGGCACCCTGAGTACACGTGGAAGACGCTCGAGACCGACTTTAACCTGTGGAAGTCGTTTGTCGAGGCAGCGACCAAGGTTAAGCGGGCCCGTTAGCTCGCGGACAGCACAACACAAAAGGGCGCCCCGCCGGCCACATGCTCCGGCGGGGCGCCCTTTTACCTATATGTGGCCGGCGCGCAGCCCAAAGCTCGCAAGCTCTTATCCAGCCGCCTCGCGCAGGGCCGATAAAGTGGCCGCATATTGCTGCTGCAACGCATGCATCCCCTCGCGGGCGCCGTCAACGGCATCGGCACCGCGCAGCGCTTCGGTCACCACGACCGCCGGCTCGTACAGATTATCGAATCCCAGGTTCTGGCTCACGCCCTTGAGCGTGTGCGCTGCCATAAACGCACCTTCGGCGTCTCCTGCCGCCATGGCGGCCTCCAGCTTGTCCATGCTCTCGTCATCCAAAAACTTGAGGGCAAAGCGGGCAAGCATTTCCCCGCCCATCAGCCGAGCGCACGCGTCATCATAATTAGCGCCGATCTTCTCATACGCCTCACGCATGGAAATCATGGATTAAAACTCCTTTGGTCAAACTAAATCGTGGGAAACGCGACAACGTCGGCGGGGCGTGCCAACGTCTCGGCAATACGGTCTTGCACCTCGAGCAGGCAGTCGAGCAACAGCGGGTTAAAGGTGCCGCACTTACCGTCCAGGATCATCTGGATCGCCTCCTTGTGCGGGATAGCGTCCTTGTACACGCGCACGCTCGTCAGCGCATCATACACGTCGGCCACCGAGACCACCTGCGCGGCAATGGGAATCTCGTCGCCCTTAAGGCCATCGGGATAGCCCTTGCCGTCCCAGCGCTCGTGATGCCAACGCGCAATCTGGTACGCATATTCCATAAGCGCATTGCCGACGTGATGGCGGCCCAGCTCAAGCAACATGTCGGCGCCGATCGTGGTATGCGTCTTCATAATCTCGAACTCCTCGGGCGTAAGGCGTCCGGGTTTGTTGAGAATCGCATCGTCAATCGCCATCTTGCCGATATCATGCAGCGCCGAAGCCAGGGCAATCGTGGAGCGTTCCTCGTTGTCGAGGGAAATGGTGTCGCTACGCTGGACCAGACAGCCAAGCAGCAGCTCGGTCAGCTTCTCGATGTTCGTAACGTGCCTGCCGCTCTCGCCGTTGCGAAGCTCCATGACGCCGGCCATGATGTCGATGAGCATGCGACTATTCTTGACGCGCTCGCTGTACTGCTGGGACAGCAGGCTCGTCAGACGGCGCTGCTTGGCGTATAGGCGGATGG
Organism: uncultured Collinsella sp.; assembly: GCA_965149855.1. Taxonomy (GTDB): domain Bacteria; phylum Actinomycetota; class Coriobacteriia; order Coriobacteriales; family Coriobacteriaceae; genus Collinsella. The sequence continues at coordinate 5,031 of CBCTTO010000015.1, read as the reverse complement.
TGTTGCTTACACGGCGGCGCACGACACGGGAGTCAAACGGGCGGTTGATATAGTCCGAGGCGCCCAGCTCGTACGCGCGCAGAACCATATCATCGGAATCTTCGCTCGAAATCATGATGAAAGGTAGATTGTCGATACCCGATCGGCGCGACAGATCGGCCAGCACCTCAAAGCCGCTTATGCCCGGCATGACAATATCCAGCAGCACGAGCGACAACTCATCGCCATAGCGGTCGACCATATCGAGCGCCGTGCGACCGTTGGCGGCCTCGAGGATGCAATACTCGTCCTTGAGCATCTCGTTGAGAATGGCTCGGTTCATCTCGGAGTCATCGACAATAAGCACCAAAGGCTTTTCGCTTTGGAAGGCTTCGATGGAATCGGCATCGGTCACGACCGTACCGGCTTTTGCCTTAGCGCGGCTCAATAACTGGACAGCGCGGCCAACGCCCTCATCGACCGTCTCGCCATGAATGCGAACGCCACCAACACATGCCGTCAAGCTCACGTACTCATGGCCCGGAACAATCGTGGCATGAACGGCATCGGACACCTGGTGCAGGCGACGGGTGAAGTCATCGGAGGGAATATTGGGCATGACGACCACAAACTTGTCGCAGCCATAGCGTACGAGCTCGTCAGTCGAACGAATTCCGCTGCGTATGGCTGTCGCCACAGCACCGAGCGCAAGGTCGCCGGCATGACGGCCACACGTATCGTTGAAGACCCTAAAATCATCAAGGTCGATCACCGCAACGCCGGCATTCATGCGGGCGCTACGGAGCTTTTCCTCGTAATATCGGCGATTACGCACACTCGTCAGCACGTCGGTGTAGACGAGGTCCTCTTCTGCAGCCTCTTGCTCATCGATCAGACGCACCATCAGCAGGACGTGAGGCTCGCCCTCGACCTTCAGAGGGCGCAGGCGAGCGCGGTACTCGGTACCATCATTGAGCAGCTGCTCCGATACATCATCGGAACCTGCCAAGGCCTCAAGACTTGACTGACGCAGACAAGGGCACCGATTGCCGGCGAGCAGGCAGTTAGGCTCGTTCTTAATCTGATCGGCCGACAGCAAACGCACCACGGGGTAGGTCTTCGCGACGCGGGCGACCTCGGCGGCAGCCTCCTCGTCGGTTAGATTGACCTCGTGATTATTGAGCATATGGGGCCCTTCCTATCGTTACGCACGGCAACGGTGCATATCAATTGGTACAAGGGTAACATCTAACAGCTGAAGGCAAACGCGCGATTATCGTTACATTTTTATGACCTGGCAAACGGCGGTAACGGAGCCGCGAGCGCGCGGTTATGGGCGCATTCGTTAACAATGACGAAACGCTAACAGCCCCTCTCCCCGCAGGTCATCGAGCGTGCTAACGCTCCAAGACATCGCAAACGGCGTTTGCCGCCGTAACGGGGCGATCGCGCAAACCGTTATGCGCGCCCGGGATCGTCACAAGGGGGCAATCGAGATATTCGGCAGCCGCTCGCGTACCAGCCTCGCGAGGTGTATCGACCGAAAGCTCGCCCAAAAACACGGCCGACACCGCCTTTGACGCGCGGGCGCGCTCCCAGTCGGGAGCATATGTCATATTTGTTCCGTATTCATTGGCCATAAAGCAACGACCATTGCGCAGGGCATGTTTGACTTCCGCTTCGGTCGTCCCAGGAGCCTCGGGGTCCAAGTCGCCGAGAGCTCCCAAGAAAAGCCGGAGCGCCCTTGAAACCTTTCCAGCCGCAATCATATCGAGCAAAACCGAAGCTGCGCCCATACCGACGCCTTCGGCCGACACAGCCGGCTCATGCAGAATCACACGGGCGACGAGATGGGGTTCGGTGCGAAGAAGCTCCAGCGCCACCAACGTACCGGCGCTATGCGCAAGCACATTTGCCGGAGCGCCAACGTGTTCGATCACGGCTTGCAGGTCGGCGGCCTGAGCGGCAAGATCATAGCTGCCGTCCGCCGCATCGCTGCTGCCACCGCAGCCGCGGCGGTCGTAGGCAATTACGCGGTAGTTGCGGCTGAGCTCACAAGCGATACCGTCAAAAAATGTGCCGTCGACACAAGCGCCGTGCACGCACACCAAGGCAGGAGTATCAGGCGACACATCCGGGCCGGCATATTCGCGACAGGCAATCGTGGTGCCCGCATTCTCGACCGTAAAATCCATGTTGCGCCCCCATCATCAATGCTCATCCAGTTGCACGTCGGTGCGGTTGGATGGACCCGCATTGCCTTACACCTTGTTAACAGATTAACTTTACCCGACCCGAGGCTTTTCATGACACAGCATAATGAGCGACGTGAAAAAACGAAACTTGTAAAGCAAGAGCCCGCACCTTGCTTTGGAGCCGATGCTATGCTTAGGCACAATTGTCTTGAGGAGCATATGCCTATGTCTACGTTTTTGAATGCCAGCCCCATCTTTGGGCCCGTTCGCAGCCGTCGCCTTGGTCTCTCGCTCGGCGTCAACATGATGCCGGCTAGCGGCAAAATCTGCACGTTCGACTGCATTTACTGCGAAAACGGCCTCAACGCCGAGCGCCCCTGCCATGAGCCGTACAACACAGCTGCCGTGGTACTCGACGCGCTCGAGGCAAAGCTGCGCGAGATGGCAGCCGAGGGCGAGCTCCCCGATGTGATCACCTTCGCAGGCAACGGCGAGCCCACCGCCGCACCGGAGTTTCCGCAGGCAATCGCCGGCGCTGTCGCGCTTCGCGACGAGCTTGCCCCAAACTCCAAGATCGCCGTGCTCTCCAACGGCACGCGCGCCGACCGCCCCCAGGTGCACGACGCGCTCATGATGGTCGACGACAACATTCTTAAGCTCGATACCGCCGACCCGGCATTTATCCAGCTGCTCGACCAGCCCGTTGGCCCCTACGACGTCGAGCACCAGATCGAGACGTTCGCAAGCTTTGACGGTCACGTTATTATCCAGACGATCTTTTTGAACGGCGAGTATCAGGGCAAGCTCATCGACAACACCGGCGAGGAGTACGTCGCCCCCTGGCTCGCGGCGCTTGAGCGCATTCGCCCACAAGAAGCGACCATCTACACGGTGGCGCGCGAGACACCGGTCGCAGGCCTTGCCAAAGCAGCACCCGAGGCCCTCGACGCCATTGCCGCGCGCGTGCGCGCCCTCGGCATTCCCTGCCAGGTGAGCTACTAGCGCGCAGCTGCCCTGTGAGTGGGCTATACTAGCTGCGAATGAAAGGAAGTTAGCCATGTATGACAAAGGACCCGTGCCCGGCCGCAACGACGCCTGTTGGTGCGGCAGCGGCAAAAAATATAAGAAATGTCATAGCGCCTTCGATGAGCGCCTCGAGCGCTTGTGGGAAGAGGGCTGGGAGGTTTTGCCCCGCACGCTCTACAAGGCGCCCGCCGATATCGAGGGCATCAAGCGCTCGGCCGCCATCAACGTGGGCGTGCTCGATTACGTAGGCGAACACATCGCCGCGGGCATGACCACCAACCAGATCGACCAGATGATCTACGACTACACCGTCGAGCACGGCGGCACGCCGGCCGATCTTAACTACGAGGGCTATCCCAAGAGCGTGTGCACCTCGATCAACGACGTCGTCTGCCACGGTATCCCCTGCGATGCGGATGTGCTGCACGAGGGCGACATCATCAACGTGGACTGCTCCACGATCCTGGACGGTTACTTTAGTGATTCGAGCCGTATGTTCTGCATCGGCGAGGTCTCGGCCGAGCGCCAGCGCCTGGTCGACGTCGCCCGCGCCAGCGTGGAGGCGGGTCTGGCGGCCGTCAAGCCGTGGCTACCGCTGTCCGTGATGGCCGAGGCCGTGCAAAAGACGGTCGAGGACGCCGGCTTTAGCGTGGTGCGCGAGTACGGCGGACACGGTATCGGTAAGGAGTTCCACGAGGACCCGTTTGTGGGCTTTACCACCGAGGCGCCCGATGTGGACACCATCATGGCTCCGGGCATGGTCTTTACCATCGAGCCCATGGTCAACGCCGGAGCGCCCGACATCAAGATCAGCAAGGGTGACGGCTGGTGCGTGCGCACCAAGGACGGCAGCGATTCGGCCCAGTGCGAGGTACAGCTCGTGGTGACCGAGGATGGTTACGAGCTGCTGAGCTGGTAGCTGTGGATGCGCCGGGCTACGCGATGGATATGTTAACCATCGCGTAGCCCGGCGTTTTATTTGAACGTTTTGCCTGATAAAACCTGCCAAAATAAACCTGTCCCTTTTTGGCAGGTCGAGCGGAGAGGACTGCTTGTGAACATTCTGGTTTTGTTGCCCGTCAACGACCGTCATCGCGCAATTCTTGAGTCGAGCGCTCCGGGCGAGGACTTTATCTACACGAGCGCCGACGCCGCCACGCACGAGCAGGTCGCCGATGCCGACGTGATCCTGGGCAACATCGACCCTGGCATGCTCACGGCATGCGAGCATCTCCAGCTGTTGCAATTGCAGACCGCCGGCTATGACGATTACTTGGCCGCCGGCACCGTGCCGGCCGACGCTAAGCTTTCCTGCTCGGTGGGTGCCTACGGCCAGGCTGTGAGCGAGCACATGTTTGCCATGGTGCTGTCTATGATGAAGCGCCTGCCCGGCTACCAGGACCTGCAGCGCGAGCATCGCTGGGAGGACTTAGGGCCGGTCACCTCGCTCAAAAATGCCAACGTGCTGGTGCTGGGCGCGGGCGATATCGGCGGCCACTTTGCCACGCTCTGCCGCAGCATGGGCGCGCACGTCCGCGGCATCAAGCGCCATCCGCTCGTCTATCCCATTGTGTTTGAGGACATGGACGGCATGGACGCCCTGTCCGAGCGCCTGGCCGAGGCTGACATCGTCGCTTCCTTTATGCCCAGCACACCCGAGACCCGCGGCCTGGCGAACGCCGAGTTCTTCGCCGCGATGAAACCGGGCGCCTTCTTTGCCAACGGCGGCCGCGGGGGCCGTGTGGGGGCCGACCCCGTGGGTGGGGCCCCGGAGGGGGGGGAAAAAGCCCGGGGCGCCGGGGGCGGCGCCCCCCCCCCGCCCCCGCCCCCG
>CBCTTO010000014.1:0-33928 GCA_965149855.1 uncultured Collinsella sp. | reverse complement strand
GTGGTCTGCCGACGACTCCGTCAACTCCGAGATGATGGATGCAATGCTGAGCTAGTTCGTTGCGGCGTTTTACCAAACGCCGCAACTGCTCGACGCTGCAAACGCCCCTAAGCGGCAATCTGACGTTCAATTTCAAGGGCGCGACCAGAAGGTCAGCGCCCTTTCATTTCACGTCACCTTGCTCGCTTAGGGGCGTTTTCGCTGTCCGTTTTCTACCTGCGGCGTTGCCATGGTGGTCATTGGGGCGGCACTTGGGGACGTTCCTTTTCTGCCGGCAGTTGGGGACACTCCTTGTGCCAGCGTTGCATCGAGTGCTTGGGAAACCGCGACCCGGTTTTTGGCCGAATAGTGGGTCGCATTTTCCGGATGGGGTGGGTTGCGGAAAGTGCGACCCGGAATATTGCTCTGAAACGGGATGCGGTTTCCCTGATGTGCCTCAAACGGAAAGCGCATCCCATTTCGGAGCTCCAAAACGGGATGCGCTTTCCGCGCGGAAGAATTGTCGCAGCTGCGTTAGGCAGTGTCGCTCGTTACTCGCCCAGGATCAGCGCTGCGAGCTCGTCCTGGGTGTCCACCACGTAGTCGGCGCCGGCGGCTTCCAGCTCTGCGCGGCCGCGGAAGCCCCAGCTGACGCCCGCACTCTTAAGGCCGGCGTTGTGACCGGTCAGGATATCGACATTGGAATCGCCTACGTAGAGCGTGGTCGACGGATCGGCGCCTAGCTCCTCCATCACATGCAGCGTGACGGGTGCCTCGGGCTTGGGCGGAAACGCATCGACACGGCCCTGTACCAGTGCAAAGCGCTCGGAACCAAAATACTTCTCGATAAGCGGAGCCGCCGAGATGTGGTCCTTGTTGGTGAGCACGGCAAGCTGCACACCCGCGGCGCGCAAGCGGTCAAGCATCTCGATCGTACCGGCATAGGGGGCGGTGTGGTCCTCCTTGTGCTCGCCGTAATAAGCCCTAAACTCGGCAAGCGTCTGCTCAAACATGCGACCGTCGCCCGCATACTCGGCGGGCATAAAGCGTTCAACCAGCTTGAGCATGCCGTTTCCCACCTTGTAGCGGTACTCGTCTACGGCGAACGTGGGCCAGCCGTGCATCTTGCAGGTATGGTTGCCGGCGGCCGCCAGATCCTCGAGCGTGTTGAGAATGGTGCCGTCCAGGTCAAAGATCACATGGGAAAAAGCTGCTGCCATGAAAGCTCCCGTCATTGGGTTTCAAAACGCACCCCATAATACTGGGCTTCCGCGTTGGGCGTGCTTGGAATCTGAACATCTCCAGGGATATCAGGTCACATCGCGCCGACCGTGCGGTTCCACCCTAGCAAATTCTCGGCAGCTGCTCTCCCACGAGCATGTCGAGGATGCGGGTCGAGCCCCAGCCGGTGCGCACGCGCACGGCGGGACGGGCGCCCTCGGCAAGTGGCAGCACGCGACCGATGACGGCGGCATTCTCGCCGTAGCGGGCGGCGCGCATGGCGGCCAGCGCGGCATCGGCTTGCTCGGCCGGCACGACGGCAACCATCTTGCCCTCGTTTGCCACCTGCAGCACATCGTAGCCGAGCATCTCGCAGGCGGCCTGCACGTCGGGACGCACGGGCACGGCATCTTCGTCGACCTCCATGGCAACACCGCTGGCCTGGGCAAACTCGTTGAGTGTGGACGCCAGGCCACCGCGCGTGGGGTCGCGAAAGCAGCGCGTGCCGGGCGCTGCGGCCAAAACGTCGGCAATCAGGTGGTTGAGCGGCGCGGCATCGCTTTCGATCGTGCTCGAAAACGCCAGGCCCTCGCGCTGGCTCATGATGGCGATGCCGTGGTCGCCCAGTGTGCCCGACACCAGGATGGCATCGCCGGGCTGGCAGTTGGCACCGCTGAGCGCCACGCCCGCAGGCACCTCGCCCACGCCGGCGGTATTGATATAGACGCCGTCGGCCCCGCCGCGCTCGACCACCTTAGTGTCGCCCGTGATTATAGACACGCCCGCCTCGCGCGCCGTCTCGGCCATCGTCTGCACAATCTGGCGGAGCTTATCCATGGGATAGCCCTCTTCGAGGATAAAGGCGCACGATAGGTAGCGTACGTTGGCGCCCGAGGTCGCGACGTCGTTGACGGTTCCGCACACGGCGAGACGGCCGATGTTGCCACCGGGGAAGAACTGCGGCGAGACTACAAAGCTGTCGGTCGACATGGCGATGCGCCCGCTCGCGGGCAGCGCGGCGACGCCGGCGTCGTTGCCTTCGAGCAGCTCGGGCGACCCAAAGGCATCCAGAAAGACCTCATCGATGATGCGTTTCATCATCTGACCGCCAGAGCCGTGGCCCAACAGGACGGTGCTATCGGTGGCAGTACGGGACATATCGAAAACTCCAATCGTGGGTGGTGCCGGTGTGCGGGTGCGTCCGGGCTAGTCGCGGTAGCGGTAGTACGCCGCGCAGCTGCCCTCGGAGCTCACCATGCAGGGGCCGACGGGGTGTTCGGGCGTACATGCGTGGCCGAACAGCGGGCAGTCGCTTGGCGTGATGGCACCGCGCAGCACGTCGCCGCAGCGGCATCCGCGTGGCTCAACCGTCGGTTCAATGGGCACGTCAAAGCGGGCGCCGGCATCAAAGCGCGCGAATTCGGGTCGGATGGAAAGACCCGAATTGGCAATCGGTCCCAGCCCGCGCCACGTGGCGTCGCACGGCTCAAATACCTGCTCGACCAGCTGGCGTGCTACGGGATTGCCGTCTGCATTGACGCCGCGGCGGTAGGCGTTGTCGATCGCCGGCCTGCCTTCGACAACCATCTGGACCAGCATGCAGATGCCCTGCAAGATATCGACCGGCTCAAACCCGGTGACCACGCCCGGGGTCTCGAACTCATCGACCAAAAACCCAAAGGGTGCCAGGCCTGTGATGGTAGCGACGTGACCAGGCAGGATAAAGCCGTCGATGGTCGTCTCGGGGTCGTTGGAGATCGCGCGCAGAGCCGGCGGCGTGGTCTTGTGAGCACAGTAGACCGAGAAGTTCTGGAGCCCGCGCGCGTCGGCCTCCAGGATGGCGGCGGCAATGGTGGGCGTTGTGGTCTCAAAGCCGACGCCCATAAAGATAACCGGGCGTTCGGGATTTTGCTCGGCAATGTCGAGTGCGTCGAGCGGAGAGTAAACGATGCGGATGTCGCGCCCCGCCGCCTTTTGCGCAGCGAGCGAGGTGGATGATCCGGGCACGCGCATCATGTCGCCAAAGGTGGTGATGATGGCGCCGTCTATGTTGGCGAGCGCGATTGCGTGGTCGATGTCGCGGTTGGCGGTGACGCAGACGGGGCAGCCCGGGCCGCTCAGCAGCTTGAGCCCTGCCGGCATAATGGAGCGAAAGCCATAGCGCCCGATGCTCACGGTATGCGTGCCGCAGACTTCCATAAGGTTGATGGTGCGGTCGCCGACAAGCTCATGAATGCGCTCGATGAGCTCGCGAGCCAGCTTGGGATCGCGGAATGCCGAGAAATCGATACCGGAGCGAGCCGGCTGCTCGGGCGCCACTAGTAAGCCTCCGCCGGGTTGGTGGCCAGCTGGTCTTCTTCGACCAGCTCGGACATGGCATTAACAAGCTCGAGCGTTTCCTGTGCTTCCTGCTCGTCGACAATCTGGATGCCAAAGCCGGCGTGTACGAGAATATAGTCGCCAACCTGCGCCGTCGGCACGAGCCGCAGCGACACGGGGCGCTCGATGCCCATCATGTCGACGGTGGCCTTGAGGTCGTCGTCGCGTTTGACTACTTTACCGGGAACGGCAAGGCACATATTGTTCCCCTTTTATACGCTTTGCGCTGGACGGGCGCTTAATAATCCATCAGTTGATGGTAGCGCTCGCGGGCGCTGCGGGCAAACGCGCTACACCTGTGAGACGGCGGCTTGCGGGCTGGCCGAACAGCCTACTGCGATGCAATCTGCGCAAGACGAGCGCTTGCGACTGCCGCCTGACCGTAGGCGATGCAGCCGTCGTTAACGGGCACGGTTTGGGGAATCAAGACAGTGAGACCCATGCTTTTGAGCTCGCGGGTGAGGAGCTGGAGCAAAAGTCGGTTCATGAACACGCCGCCCGAGAGCGCGACGGTATCGATGCCTTCGCGCGCGCAGATTTCGCGTGCGATTCGTGCCGAAGAGCGCGCGATGGCGATATGGAAGTCGAGCGCGAGCCTGTAGGCGGGCGCTCCGGCTTCAATTCCTCCCAAAAGTGCCTCAAAGAGTGCTTTCTGGTCCAGAACATAGGGGCCGTCCAGCCACGATGGGCCAGATGCGAAATAGCCGGCGTTGTCGTCGGGAAAATGGGCGATTTCGTTGTCGAGCGCGCGCCAGGCGGCGGCCTCAAGCTCGATGGCGGGTTCGCCCTCGTAGGTTGCCTTGTCGCAGATGCCCAGAATTGCTGCCGCGGCATCAAAGAGACGCCCCATGCTGCTGGTACGCGGGCTGTTGATGCCGCGCTCGATCATGGTGGCTGTCACGCTGCGCGTTTGCTCGTCGAGGCTGTCCAAAAGCCGAGCGGCACCTGGGTGCTCGAGCAGGCCGAGCTCACTGAGCAGGGCAAAGGCGTTGCGGCGGGCGTCGCGCACGGAGGCCGCCCCACCGGGGAGCGCCCAGGTGCGCAAATGCGCGGCGCGCTCAAAGCCGCCAAGGCTGGCAACAAGAAACTCGCCGCCCCAAATGGTCCCATCGGTGCCGGCGCCGGTGCCGTCAAAGGCGATGCCAAGGACGCGCGCGTCGGTTGTAAGCTGGCCCGCGGCGATGGCCTCGGCCATTACGCTCGCGATATGCGCATGATGGTGCTGCACCTCGACGAGCGGCAGATTGCATTTTCGCGCCTGCTCGCGCGCCCACTGGCCCGATAGATAGCTGGGGTGCACATCGCAGGCCAAGGCGGCGGGCGCCAAGTCAAAGAGATCTTCCAAGCGCGTGCGCGCGGCGTTCCAGGCATCGAAGGTCCCGCCGTTTTCAACATCGCCGATATGCTGCGACACAAAACAGGTCGCCTCGCCGTTCGTCCCTTCACGCGTGAGCGAAATCGTGGCCTTTTGTTGTGGCCCGCAGGCGAGCACGCAGGACGGAGCGCCGTCGAGCGCCGGCAACGGCAGCGGCTGGGGTGCATATCCGCGAGCGCGGCGTACGGGCATAACGGCGCCCTCAACCACGCGCACTACAGAGTCGTCGTAGCGCGAGAGAATCGCGCGATCGTTGCCGAGCAACGCGTCGGCGATGCCGGCGGCAACGAGGTGTTCCCAGGCAAGGTCGTCGTCGGTCTCGATGGGTTCTTCGCTTAGGTTTCCGCTGGTCATGACGAGCGCGTGCATACCGCAGGCTTCTGCCGCGGCAAGCAACAGATGTTGAAGCGGCGTATAGGGGAGCATGACGCCGAGCTCAGGAAGGTCGCGCGCGACGGACGGCGCGAGCGCGAGGGCGTCGGGGGAGCCGCCGCTCTCGCAAGCAGCACGTCGGCGCAGCAGCACAATGGGGCGGATACTGCCGGCGAGAAGCTCGCGCTCAGCGTCGTCGATATGGCACAGGCGCCCGGCATCAGCAAGACTGCGCACCATGACGGCAAGTGGTTTGTTGCTGCGGCGTTTGCGACGGCGCAACTCGCGCACCGCTTGTTCGTTGGCAGCATCGCAGGCCAGGTGGAATCCGCCCAGGCCCTTGATGGCGACGATGCCACCGCTGGCCAGCAGCTCAACGCAGCGCTCGATGATAGTGTCGCTGGCCTCGCGTGTGGTGCCGACGGCCGGTGTCGCGGACGAATTCCCGCACGCATCGCCGTTTACAGCCTCGCGCCACGTAATATGCGGCCCGCAATCAAAGCAGGCATCGGGTTGCGCGTGAAAACGCCGGTCGAGTGGGTCGGCATACTCCGCGGCACACCTGGGACACATGGGAAAACAATCCATCGACGTGGCCGCTCGGTCATAAGGCAACGATCGGATGATGGTAAAGCGTGGCCCGCAGTTAGTGCAGTTGATAAAGGGGTAGTGATAGCGTCGGTCGGCGGGATCGAACAATTCGCGCAGGCAATCGTCACAGGTAGCGATGTCGGGCGAGACGAGCGTCGTGTGTGCGGTCTGGTCCTGCGATGCTACGATGCGAAAGCCCTGTTCATTGGCGGCATCCCAACCGTTGGCTGCCAAGTCCACAACCTCGACATGCTCTACGCGAGCCGCCGCAGGCGCATGCTCGGAAAGCGCGGCAACAAAAGCATCGAGCGCATCGGCCGGAGCGTGCGCCTCGATATGCACGCCGTCGCCCGCATTGAGCACCCATCCGCAAATGCCATGCGCCATGGCCTCGCGATACACAAACGGTCGCATGCCAACGCCCTGCACAATGCCCGTCACATGAATATGCACATGCCGCATGCGACACCCCTCATCAAAACCGACCAAATAGGGACAGGTTTATTTTGGTAGGTAAAACTTCTAAACCTGCCAAAACAAACCTGTCCCTATTTGGCAGGTGCGCTGCGGGAAATCCCGCTACAGCCCCAGGCTCTGCTTGGTGGCGGCGCACGTGAGCTCGCCGTGCTTAACGCCGCGCAGGCCCAGCAGGCGGTCGGCTAGTTCGTAGACGCGCTCGCCGCGACCCTTGAGCGCCAGAATCTCCAAGCAGTTGTGGTGATCCAGATGCACGTGCATGGTCGATACGATCTCGTCGGTGTAGTCGTGCTGCACTTCGTCCAGACGGCGCGTCAGGTCGCCGGTATGGTGGTCGTAAATCATGGTGAGCGACCCGATAACGTGCTCATCGGGCGTGCGCATCTGCTCTTTGGCGATCGAGGCGCGAATCAAATCGCGCACGGCCTCGGAGCGGTTGGCCACGTCGCCGCGGCGCGCGATCTGCTCGTCAAAACGGCGCAGCAGGTCGTCGGGTGCGGTAACCGAAAAACGGACCAGCTCGGAGCCGGAGCCACTACAGTGGCAGCCCGCGTCACCGTCCGCCCCGTGCGGATGCTCGTGCTCGTACCCGCAGCAGTGCTCGTGTTCGGCCACCTTACACCAGCTTCACGGAGCCGACGGAGTTGTGGTCGGCCTCGATGGCTTCCTCGTAGCCCTCGAGCGCGTCATGCGCCTCGTGCAGCGCGGCCATGGCGGCCTCGAGCTTGGCGCCGATGCGCTCCATGTCAAAATTCTCGGTCGCATGCAGCAACTGATGGCTCCATTCGTGAGCGAGCTCGATGGTGTCGTCGACCTGCTTGACGCTCATGGCAAGCTGGCTCATGTTCATTCCAACATCATGCATGGGAAATCTCCTTTTGTATGGGGCAGTTCAGTGGTTCAGATTATACTACGCCCGCTCTGCGCGCAGCCGCATAAGAAAACGGGTACGAGTCTGTGCGACCCGCACCCGTTCACTGGGGGCTGTTTGTGACTACCATACTATCCGTGGTTGCACTCGGTGCATCCAGAAGTCCGGCGAGCGGTGCAAAAGCGCTCATAGACGGCGGGTAAGTAACAAGCGTATTACAGATGCTTTTCCAGCAGCGCCTGCAGCCTCGCCTTGGGCAGAGCGCCAACTGAGCGGTCAATCTCCTCGCCGTTCTTAAACACAATCAGCGTGGGGATGCTCATGACGCCATACTTCATGGCCAGGTCCTGGTTGTCGTCGACGTTGCATTTGGCAACGGCAAGCTTGCCCGCCAGCTCATCGGCAACCTCGTCAACGATGGGCGAGAGGGATCGACAGGGCCCGCACCACGGTGCCCAAAAATCGACCAGCACGGGCAGGCTGTCGTTAACGATGGAATCGAAGTTCTCGGGGGTAATCTGATTAATGTCAGCCATGGTGACCTCCATAATGCGACGCGGCTCGGCCGCGTAAAACTCAGTACGACCGTGCTTATACCCAGCCGCCCGCAAAGCAACCACTCGCGGGCGGCTCTTTTATATAATGGTGGGCACGCAAACGATTGGAGAGCGCATGCCCACGTCACAAAGCCAGAAAAAAGAAGCCATCGCCCAGGCGACCGAGCAGGAGCTCGCATCGCTCGCGGGTCGTGGCGTGCGTATCGCGGGCAACGCGTGCTCGCCGATCGTGCTGGTCAAAGGCGATCTGGACGAGGCCGAGCGTTCGGGTGGCGAGCTTGCCGCCGGCCCGGATGGCGCGGCGTTGCGCAAGGCGCTTGGGGCCATCGGCTACGCGCCCGAGGATTTTTGCGTGCTGGCAAGCGTCGCCGGCGTGGGTGATGGGACGGTCGCGGTGGGCGAGACTCTGCCGTGCGAGCTGTTCCGTGAGGCGCTTGAGGCTTTGGACCCCGAGGCGGTGCTGCTGCTCGACAACAACGCGGCTGACGCCATGCGCGAGACCTACGCCGATATGCTCGTGGCGATCGATGACTTCGACACCGCCATGCTCAAGCCCGGCCTGGTCGCCCATGTGCAGGGCCGCCGCGTGCTCGCGCTCGATGGCTTTGAGGCGGCGCTGACCGACAAAGCGGCCAAGCAGCGCATGTGGGCCTACATCAAGCAGCTGACCCCGGCGGCCGCTCCGCTGTAGCGGATTGGCGCCGGTGAGCGATTGCCTGGCGGGCAAGACACGCCGCGAGATCGGCGCCGCACTTCTACATCACAGCGCGCAGCTCAAACCGATCGCCGTTAATGCGGAACTGACAGTTGCCGTTCATGCGCTCCACGGCAAGTTTGATGCTCTTGGTGCCAAAGCCGTGGCCCGCATGCCGGGTCACGGGCATGCCGTCGACCATGCGCGGCGCGCGGTCAAACGTGTTGGAAACTAACAGCAGCAGCTGGCCGTCCTCTAATCGCAGGTCAAAGTCGACGAATCGCTTTCCCTGGGGCGCGGCGCTCGCGGCGGTGATAGCGTTTTCCAAGGCATTTGAGAGCACGCTAAACAGGTCGGCGTCACCTACGTGGATGGTTTCGGGTACGGCGGCGCGCAGGTTGGCGGTAATGCCGTTTCTATTGATATCCGAGTTAAATGACGAAAGCGCGATGTTTACGGTCTCGTTGGCGCAGAAGCGGCGTACGGCGGTGCGATCGCCGGCTTCGCAGAGTTCATCGATGCGTTTGAGCGCCTCGTCGGTGTGGCCCTCCTCAATTAAAGCGGCCAGGCCGCGTAGGAAGTGGCGCATATCGTGGCGAAGAATCGACAGCTCGCGCCCAGATTGACGCCAAGCCTCGAGCTCTTTGATGGCGGCGCTGTCGCGGGTTTCGAGCATCCAGCGCTCTCGCTCGGCGGTTTCCTTTTCTTCGTATTCGCGCAGGTAAACGGCAAGAAACATAAGATAGAAGGCACAGAGCGCAAATGCCAAAAACTCAACCGTTACCACCGAGCCCGAGTGGAACAGCGTGGTGTAGACGTTGGTGGCATAGTCAAAGACGTAATAGACGAGCGGCAGGATTAAAAGGATGCCCAGCTCGGTGGTGCTTTTAATCGCCAAGCGCGGACCGATGTCGCCGGCCCAATGCAACAGGACGGCAAAGACGGCGAGTGTGGTCGCGATGCGCGCCAGATAGTACGCGATCTGCGAATCGGTTGCGGCAAAGGCGGCGATGCCCATCCAATTGCTGAACTGGCAGCTCAGATAGGCACTCGTAATGCCGAGCGCGGCAAGCAGCGGGCTCAGGCGGTAGCGCGCACACAGGTAGACGATAAGCGGCAGGTGCACGGCAAGTGGATAAACCTGTCGGGCAAATAGTTCGCCGCCAACGACATTGGCGATCGAAAAGGCAGCGCCGGTCACGATGCCGACCAACACCAGTTCAAGCGCATGACGCCGGTTGATCTCGACACCGCACAGCGCCGCCGAGGCAAAGACGCCAAAGAGCAGCGTCGTGGCGTGGTGGATTGCCCAAAGGACCATTTCGACCGAGGAGACCATCAGTGTCTCCCACCCTCAAAGCGCACCGCAAAGTAGGCGTCTTGGAATCCCTGCTTGCAACTGCGCGAAAGCGGGATGCACGCGCCCGAGCGCATGACGATGTCCGTGCGGTCAAAGTGATCGATATTGCGCAGGTTGACCTGGTAGCTGCGGTGGCATTTAAAGAAGACTGCGTTTTGCTCCAAGCGGTCCTCGACGCTGCGGAACGACTCGAGTGCCTCGATATCGCGTCCGTCGCGCAGGTGGAAGACCACGTGCTTGTTGCGCGCCTCGGCATATTCGATGTCGGACAGGCGCAGGGCGTGGTAGCCAAAGGAAGTTTTGATCACGAGCTCGTCGGTTGCCGCCGGGCGCATGCTCGAAAGCTCGTCGAGTAACTGCGCCAGGCGTTCGTAAGTCACGGGCTTGAGCAGATAGTCGAAGGCGCGGACCTCGTAGGATTCCAGCGCGAACTCGGGCGACGAGGTGAGGAACACCAGGCGCACGGCGGTGTCGGCCTGGCGCAGTTCGCGTGCGGTGTCCATGCCGTTGACGAGCGGCATGATCATGTCGAGCAGAATGATGTCGGCGCGCGATGCGGCATGGCGGGCCAGCAGGTCCTCGCCGCGTGTGACGAGCGCAACATCGACCGCCGTGCCCGTCTCGGTCGACCAACGGTCGATCATCCGGTGCAGTCTATCTAGAAAAGCGACATCATCGTCGCAGGCAATAATCTTGAGCATTCGGCCCCCTTAAGTAGTTCGATTTTGCCACATCGGGTACGCGCCGCTTGCGGGGGTGCGGACCGTTTGCGCCCCACGGCGTGCAACTCGCGCCAAGCGGTATTGCGGTGGCGAAAGATGCCTCCTGCGCCATCGAGAGCTCAGCTATCCTCAGCTTGCCAGTTCGAATATGGACCTGCCACATGATTGAATCTTTATTTCAACTTTACACCTAGGTTTACAGCTGTCTTGTCAGCTGTAAACCTAGGTGTCATACTAAAGCCCCAAGATTCGCCAAAAGAGAGGGGCCTTGATGGCACAGAGCGCGAACATGGATGCATCGGAGCTTGCACGCGACATTGCGGCCGGCCTGGCATCGGCAACGACGGCAACGGAGCGCGCGGCATTGGTGCCCGCAGAGCTCGTCGAGGCCATTCAGCAACTAAAAACCCAACGTGACGCGGTGATCCTGGCGCACTATTACGTGGCGCCCGAGGTCCAAGCCGTTGCCGATTACGTCGGCGACAGCTTCTACCTGGCTAAGCTTGCCAAGAGCCTGCCGCAGCAGACCATCGTGTTGTGCGGCGTGGAGTTTATGGGCGAGAGCGCCAAGCTGCTCAACCCCACCAAGACCGTGCTGCTGCCCGAGCCGGGCGCGGACTGCCCCATGGCTCACATGGTCAAGCGCGGGACGGTCGACGCCGCCCGCGCCGAGTACGGTGACGACCTGGCCGTGGTCTGCTACGTCAACTCCACGGTCGAGATCAAGAGCTGGAGCGACGTGTGCGTCACCAGCTCCAACGCCGTTAAGATCGTGTCCGAGCTGCCGCAGCAGCATATCCTGTTCATTCCCGACCAAAACCTGGGCCGCTTCGTAGCCGAGCAGGTGCCGCAAAAGCACGTCATCCTCAACAACGGCTACTGCCCGCGCCATCACATCATCACCGTCGAGCAGATCGTCGACGCGACGGAGACCCACCCCGACGCGCTCGTACTGGCGCACCCCGAGTGCAAGGCCGACGTCCTTGCCGAGGCCGACTACATCGGCTCCACCGCCGGCATCATCAAGTATGCCGAGGAGTCCGACGCGAGCGAGTTCATTATCGTGACGGTCCGCGGCGTGCTCTACGAGCTCGAGCGCCGCTGCCAGGGCACCGGCAAGAAGTTCTACTTCCCCGCGGTGCAGCCCACCTGCGTCAACATGGATCTCATCACGCTCGAAAAGCTCGTGCGCTGCCTGGAGACGGGCGAGGGCGAGGTGCAGATCGGCGTGTCGGACGAGGCTGCCGACCAGGCCAAACTCACGCTCGACCGCATGCTCGAGTACGCGGCGCGTTAGAACGATGTGACATGAGGGGCAGTCCCTTATGCCACATTACAAGGGAGAGGATTCCTGTGAAAACCAAACAATACCCCGACATGGAGTGCGACGTCGTTATTGCCGGCTGCGGCGTGGCGGGCCTGTACGCAGCTCTCAACCTGCCGACGAGCACGCGCGTGATCATGCTCTCCAAGGGCGCTGTCGACGAGTGCGATTCGATGCTCGCGCAGGGCGGCATCTGCGTGCTGCCCGAAGGCTCGGACTACGATGCCTTCTTTGAGGACACCATGCACGCCGGCCATTACGAGAACCGCCGCGAGAGCGTCGACATCATGATCCGCTCGAGCCGCTCGGTCATCAACGACCTGCTAGCGATGGGCGTGGATTTTGAGCGCAAGGCCGACGGCAGCCTCGACTTTACCCGCGAGGGCGCGCACAGCCGTCCGCGCATTGCCTTCCATGCCGACATTACGGGCAAGGAGATCACGACCAAGCTGCTCCAGGCCGTTCGCAAGCTGGACAACGTGCAGATTCTCGAACACGTTGCCATGACCGACATCCTGACCGCCGAGCGCGATGGCGCCACGGTGTGCACCGGCGTCGTCGCCGTAGCCGTGGACGAGGACAACTCGGTTCGCCCCGCCGACGAGCTGGCAAATGCCGCTGAGGGCGTGCATGCCGGTAAGCCGTTTAAGATCCATGCCCGCCACACGCTGTGGGCGACGGGTGGCATTGGCGGCGTGTACGACCACTCGACCAACTACCCGCAGCTCACGGGCGACGCCTGCTACATCGCTCAGGAGCATGGCATTAAGATGGAGCACCTGGACTACGTGCAGATCCATCCCACGGGTCTGTTCTCGCCGCAGCCGGGTCGCACGTTCCTGATCAGCGAGAGCTGCCGCGGCGAGGGCGCGATTTTGCTCAACGCCGCCGGCGAGCGTTTTACCGACGAGTTGCAGCCGCGCGACGTTGTCGCCGCCGCCATTCGCGAGCAGATGAAGCAGGACGGTACCGAGCACGAGTGGCTGAGCTTTGCCCCCGTCGAGCGCGACGTGGTGACTGGGCACTTTGCCAATATCCGCGCGCGCTGTCTGGAGGACGGCCGCGACATCTTGGACGAGCCCATTCCCGTTACGCCCACGCAGCACTACTTTATGGGCGGCGTGTGGGTCGACAAGGACGGCCGCACCTCGATGCCCGAGCTCTACGCCGCGGGCGAGACGGCCTGCAACGGCGTTCACGGCAAGAACCGCCTTGCATCAAACAGCCTGCTCGAGGCTTTGGTCTGGGGTCGTCGCGCCGCGTGGTATATGCGTACCGGCGAGTCACTGGCCGTGGAGCAGGCAGGCGATCCCGCGCTCGATGGCCGTCATCGCGCCCTGGGCGCCGACACCCTGGCAATCGATGATTTGGCCCGTGCCGCCGGCACGCAGGCCGTGGAGGAGTAGACCATGAATCCCATTACCATGAAGCTCGTCGTCGATGATCTGATTCTGCAGGCCCTGCGCGAGGACATCACGTTTGAGGACGTGAGCACGGCGAGCGTGTGCCCCACGGCGCGTCCCGCCACGGTGGAGCTTATCGCCAAGGCCGACGGCATCATCGCCGGCCTGGACGTATTCGCCCGCACCTTTGAGCTGCTGGATTCGCAGAGTTCGGTGCTGTTTGATGTTGCCGATGGTGACGAGGTACACGCCGGCGATCACGTGGGCCAGGTGCGCGGCGATGCGCGCGTGCTGCTTTCGGGCGAGCGCGTGGCACTCAACTACCTGCAGCGCATGAGCGGCATCGCTACCTACACGCACAGCATGGCTGCGGCGCTCGAGGGAACCAAGACCGTGCTCGTCGACACGCGCAAGACCACGCCGGGCATGCGCGTGTTTGAAAAGGCGGCGGTCGAGGTCGGCGGCGGCAGCAACCACCGTTACAACCTGTCGACGGCCGTCATGCTCAAGGACAACCACATCGATGCTGCCGGTGGCGTGACGCGTGCGATCGAGATGGCGCGCGCCCATGCATCGTTTACCACGACGGTCGAGGTTGAGTGCGAGAACCTGGACATGGTGCGCGAGGCCGTGGAGGCCGGCGCCGACATCATCATGTTCGACAACATGACCCATGACGACATGGCCGCCGCTATCGAGCTTATCGCCGGTCGCGCCAAGACCGAGTGCTCGGGCAACGTGGACGCCAACAACATTCGCGCCCTGGCCGACCTGGGCGTTGACTTCATTAGCTCGGGCGCCCTGACGCACTCCGCGCCGATCCTCGACCTCTCGCTTAAGCACCTGCGTCTGCTGGACGGTAAATAATGAACGCCCGCGAGCGTCGCCGTGCCATCATGGCCGTGCTCGAGGGAGCCAAGGGACCCGTATCGGGCAGCGCGCTTGCCCACGAGGTGGGTGTGAGCCGCCAGGTCGTGGTGCAGGACATCGCCCTGCTGCGCGCCGATGGGCACGATATCGTGGCGACCAACCGCGGATACGTGCTGCAGGAGGCCCCCAGCAGCCCCGCCGTGCCTACGCGCTTGGTCAAGGTTCGCCACAGCGTGGAGCAGGCAGGCGATGAGCTCACGAGTATCGTCGACGCCGGCGGCGCCGTGCTCAACGTGATCGTCAATCATCGCGTGTACGGTAAGATTACGGCCGACCTGGACATCCGCAACCGCCGCGATGTCGAGCGCTATCTGCGCGATATCGAGAGCGGCAAGAGCTTTCCGCTGCTAACGGTGACGAGCGGCTATCACTTCCATCGCATTGCGGCGGAGGACGAGCAGACCCTCGACGAGATCGAGGCGATACTCAAGGAGAAAGGTTACTTGGCGGATCTAATGCCCTACGAAGACGACCTGTCCTAGTAACGACGAATGCAAAAGGAGGCCTCCGCGGCGATGCGGAAGCCTCCTTTTTTGTGCACGGTGTACTTTTGAGTGTGCAGGTGGGGGAGTTGTTACTCCTCGACGATCTCGGTGATCGCGCCGGCGGGGCAAGCGTCCTGGCAAGCGCCACAGGCGACGCAGGAGTCCTCGTCAGCGACGGTAGCGACGTCCTGGAGCTCCAGAACGCCAGCGGGGCAGGAGTCGACGCAAACGCCACAAGCGATGCACTCGTCGGCATCAATTACGGGATGAGCCATGGTAGTTTCCTCTCTGTTGACCGACGCTACAGGCGATGCGCGCCGGTTTGATTCGGGCAAAAACATACCACGGGAGCGACCGTTTGCAATACCCTCTGACCGGCATCTTCATACCGTTCGCCGAGTATGCCAAGGTTTACTAAAAAACACGCAGGTGGGGCCGTTGAGCTGCGTAAATGTTAGCTAAAGGTGACTTGAAATATGGGGCGATTGAGCGTGCTTGCGGAAACCGCATCCCATTATTTTGTCGAAAAACGGGTTGCAGTTTCCGGTTAGGCCCGCTAGCGGAAAATGCGAGCCGGTATCAGCTCTCAAAACGGGATACGGTTTCCGGTTGAGCCTTCAGACGGAAACTGCGACCCGGAATCCACGCTCAAACCGGGATGAGCTTTCCGCAAGACGGCCCCCGGGCACCCCCGGACGCAAACCTCAGCCATCTCTACATAGATCTTGATAGATTTGCCGAGAACTCAATCAGCGCATCTACCTGCGCATTTAAGAACCTAAACTCTCAGCAATAAGAAATCTTATATGAATTGACTTAGATTTTGTATATTCCGGCCCATAAGGGGATACACTACATCCTGAAAGACAAGCCGAAGCGCCGCTCGGCAGACCGCCGAGTCGGTGCAAACGCACAAGAGAGAGGGAATTTCTAATGGGCAAGATTCTTGGTATCGACCTTGGTACTACTAACTCCGCTATGGCCGTTCTCGAGGGCGGTTCTCCGACCATTATCGTGAACGCCGAGGGCGACCGCACCACCCCGTCCGTCGTGGGCTTCCGTGCCGACGGCGACCGCGTCGTGGGTAAGGCCGCTAAGAACCAGGCTGTCACCAACCCCAAGAACACCGTGTTCTCCATCAAGCGCTTCATGGGCCGCAAGTACTCCGAGTGCACCTCCGAGATCAAGACCGTGCCGTACGAGGTCAAGGAGGGCCAGGGTGGCCGTGCCGTCGTCGACATCGAGGGCAAGGATTACACCGCCGAGCAGGTGAGCGCCATGACGCTCGCAAAGATGAAGGCCGACGCCGAGAAGTATCTGGGCGAGACCGTTACCGACGCCGTCATCACCGTCCCGGCCTACTTCAACGACGCCCAGCGTCAGGCCACCAAGGACGCCGGCAAGATCGCCGGCCTCAACGTCAAGCGTATCGTTAACGAGCCGACCGCTGCTGCTCTTGCCTATGGTCTGGACAAGCAGGGCACCGACCAGCGCATCCTGGTCTTCGACCTGGGCGGCGGCACCTTCGACGTCTCCATCCTCGACCTCGCCGACGGCGTGTTTGAGGTTCTGTCCACCTCGGGCGACAACCACCTGGGCGGCGACGACTGGGATCAGCGCGTCATCGACTGGATGGCCGATAAGTTCCAGCAGGAGAACGGTGTCGACCTGCGTCAGGACCCCATGGCCCTGCAGCGTCTGAAGGAGGCTGCCGAGAACGCCAAGAAGGAGCTCTCCGCCGCCCAGCAGACCACCATCAACCTGCCGTTCATTACCATGAACCAGTCCGGCCCGCTGCACCTCAACTACACGCTGACCCGCGCTGAGTTCGAGAAGATCACCCGCGACCTGCTCGAGCGCTGCAAGCAGCCTGTCACCAACGCCCTGCGCGACGCCAAGCTTAAGCTCTCCGATCTGACCGAGGTCATCCTCGTCGGCGGCTCCACCCGTATGCCCGCCGTCCAGGAGCTCGTCAAGACCATGACCGGCAAGCAGCCCAACATGTCCGTGAACCCCGACGAGGTCGTTGCCGACGGTGCTGCCGTCCAGGGCGGCGTGCTCACCGGCGACGTCGAGGGCATCCTGCTGCTCGACGTTACCCCGCTGTCGCTGGGCGTCGAGACCATGGGCGGCATCATGACCAAGATGATCGACCGCAACACCACGATCCCGACCTCCAAGACCGAGGTCTACTCCACCGCTGCCGACAACCAGACCAGCGTCGAGATCAACGTGCTCCAGGGCGAGCGCGAGCTTGCCCGCGACAACAAGTCGCTCGGTAAGTTCCAGCTGACCGGCATCCCGGCTGCCCGCCGCGGCGTGCCGCAGATCGAGGTCACCTTCGACATCGACGCCAACGGCATCGTCAAGGTTTCCGCTAAGGACAAGGGCACCGGCAAGGAGCAGCAGATCACCATCTCCGGCTCCACCGCGCTTTCCGACGACGAAGTCGATCGCATGGTCAAGGACGCCGAGGCTCATGCCGAGGAGGACAAGAAACAGAAGGAAGAGGTCGAGGTCCGCAACCAGACCGACAGCCTGTGCTACTCCACCGAGCAGACCCTCAACGAGCTCGGTGACAAGGTTTCCGCCGACGTGAAGTCCAAGGCCGAGGCCGCTATCGCCGATGCCAAGAAGGCGCTCGAGGGCTCTGACGTCGAGGCTATCAAGGCCGCCGGCGAGTCCCTGCAGTCCGTGGCCTACGAGCTGGCCCAGGTTGTCTACGCCGACGCTCAGCAGCAGACCGACGGTGCCGCTGGCGCCCAGCCTGCCGACGATGACGTTGTCGACGCTGACTACGAGGTTGTGGACGACGAGGACAAATAATCATGTCCGCCCGTAAAGCTCGCACGGAGGCGGCCGCCGCTGGCGCCGCCCCCGTTGACTCTGAGGAGAAGGACGTGAAGATTCCCGTAGAGGCCGCAGACGTTACCGAGGCCAACGAGGCCCCGGCCGCCGAGGCTGCCGAGAACCAGGCAGAGGATTCCAACAAGGAGGCGACGATGACCGAGGACGAGATGGTGGAAGCCGCTATCCGCGCCGGTGAAGAAGCCGCCGACAACGACTTTAAGCTCAAGTTCGAGCAGGCTCAGAAAGAGCTTGCCGACGTGCGCAATGAGCTCGATGCTGCGGCAGAGGCTCAGAAGGCCGCCGAGGACAAGGCAAAGGACGCCACCGAGCGTACCGCCCGTCTGCAGGCCGACTGGGAGAACTTCCGTCGCCGCACCGCCAATGAGCGTATCGCCGAGCGCGAGCGCGCGACCGAGAAGCTTGTCACCGCGCTGTTGCCGGTGATTGACGATATCGAGCGCGCGATCGACCATGCCCGCAGCCAAGAGCTTTCCGACGACTTTAAGCAGTTCGTCGATGGCGTTGACGCGGTACATGCCAAGCTGCTCGACGTGTTTGCGCATGAGGGCGTTGAGCCCATCGACCCCAAGGGCGAGGCGTTCGATCCGCTCGAGCATCAAGCTGTGGGTCGCGTCGAGGACGCATCGCAGTACGACGAGACCGTCAACGATGTGTACCAGAAGGGCTACCGCATGGCGGATCGCATCCTGCGTTCCGCGATGGTGACGGTGACCTACGGTGGCGAGAAGCGCCCCGCACCGGAGCCCGAAGCGGCGCCCGAGGATGCTACGGCCGATACGGCCGAGAGCACCGAGGAGTAATTGAGAAGGGCCCCGGGGCAACACCCGGGGCCCTTTCTGGCCTAGTGCCATATGAAAGCATGGGCCGTCGTCTGCATGGACGGCGGACGTAACAGGAGAGGAGCTACGATGGCTGCAGGCAAAACCTTCTATGACATCCTGGGCGTATCCAAGAGCGCCTCCGACAAAGAGATCAAGAGTGCGTTTCGCAAGCTCGCGCAAAAATATCACCCCGATGCCGGCGGCGACGAGGCCAAGTTTAAGGAGATCAGCGAGGCCTACGAGACGCTTTCGGACGAGAAGAAGCGCAAAGAGTACGACCAGATGCTCATGTTTGGCGGCATGCCGGGCGCGGGCGGCGCGTATGGCGGTGGCTACGGTGCCGGCGCGGGCGCCAGTGGCTGGGGCGATATCTTCGACAGCATCTTTAGCGGCAACGGCGCTTGGGGCAGCGATTGGGGCTCAGGCTTTGCCGGGGCTGCGGGCGCTGCCGGTGCCGGCGCTGGCCGCAGCCGCGCTCGCAAGGGCGGCGATCTGTCGCTGACCGTCGATGTGACGGCCGAGGACGCGTTTCGCGGCGTGACGCACAAGGTCACCTACCGCATTCCCTCGACAGGCGAGCAACAGACCATTACGGTCTCGGTGCCCGCGGGTGCGGTCGACGGCGGCAAACTGCGCTACAAGCGTCGCGGCGAGTATGGCGTTGCCGGCGGCGAGCGCGGCGACCTGGTCGTGACCACGCACGTGGAGGAGCACCCGCTGTTTAAGCGTAAAGGTGCCGACGTGACCATGGAGGTGCCGATCTCGGTCTACGAGGCGGCGCTCGGCTGCACGGT
The DNA here is from genome assembly GCA_965149855.1 of uncultured Collinsella sp. Classification (GTDB taxonomy): domain Bacteria; phylum Actinomycetota; class Coriobacteriia; order Coriobacteriales; family Coriobacteriaceae; genus Collinsella. Next base: position 14,702 of record CBCTTO010000014.1, on the reverse strand, counting down.
TGATGTGCCCACGCCCGGCGGCGCGACGGTTCGTCTGAAGGTGCCCGCTGGCACCCAGACGGGCAAGAAGTTCCGCTTTAAGGAGATGGGTGCGCCCGACGTTAAGCACCGTGGCCGCACAGGCGCGCTGCTCGTCGAAATCAAGGTACAGGTCCCCACGAACCTGTCCGATGACGAGCGCGATGCCATGACCAAGCTGCGCGAGGCCGACACGCGCGATTATCGCGAGAAGGTCAACCGTTACAAGGCGACGTACTAGGGCGGTCGTGGCGCACACCCGCGCCCGCGGGCTTATGATGGACGATAACGAGACGGAAAGGGGTCAGGTAGCATGGCCGAGGACAATAGGAATAAACCGCTGTACATGATCAGCGTGGCGGCCGAGTTGACCGGCATGCATCCGCAGACTCTGCGCGTCTACGAGTCCAAGGGCCTGGTGAACCCCCAGCGCTCGGGCGGCAACACGCGTCTGTATTCGCGTGCCGATATCGAGCGCCTGGAGCTCATCAACCAGCTGACCGACGAGGGCATCAACCTTGCCGGCGTGGTGCGCATCCTCGATATGAAGGAGCGTGCCGAGGAGCGCGAGCGCGAGAACGAAAAGCTCCGCGCCCGCGTGCGCCAGCTCGAGGACGAGCTGCACGAGTACAAGATGCAGAAGAAGATTACCGCCCTGGCCCCGCGCGACGGCTCGGTTAACCCCGAACAGGTCATGAGCAAGCTTTTGGGCGCGGGAACCGATCTTTAGTTACGGCGGCTCTACGACGCAAATCCTAACAATATGAGAGTGGATAATCTCCCACTTTTGGTCCGCTTGAGGGCTAGAAACGGGAGGTTATCCACTCCCATTTTTGGCTGGCACTTGGGGACGTTCCTTCTGTGCCGGCACTTTGGGACACTCCTTGCGCCAATATCGCCCTGTGCTTTACTGAGATAAAGTGAACGCCGAGATTCGTAACCCGCTGGCAACCGTTCTATGGCACGATATTGAACGAATGTATGCTATGCGCCCAAATCTTTTGGGCAGAGTGGGAGACAGTATGGTCAAGCTGTACGAGGACGGCATCTACCTGCGTAACGGCAGCGAGGTTGTGCCTGAGGCCGAGGCTGCCGAGCGCGGTATTACGCAGACGCCCGAGGATGCCAAGCGCGGCACCATCGCGTATTCGATCCTCCAGGCACATAACACGTCCGGCGACCCCGAGGCGCTTAAGATTCGCTTCGATGCCATGGCGAGCCACGACATCACCTTCGTCGGCATCATCCAGACGGCGCGCGCCTCGGGCATGGAGCAGTTCCCGCTGCCCTACGTGCTCACCAACTGCCATAACTCGCTGTGCGCCGTGGGAGGCACCATCAATGAGGACGACCACGTCTTTGGCCTTTCCGCGGCCAAGAAGTACGGCGGCATCTTCGTCCCGCCGCACATCGCCGTCATCCACTCCTTTATGCGTGAGAACTTCGCCGGCTGTGGCAAGATGATCTTGGGCTCCGACTCGCACACCCGCTACGGCGCTCTGGGCACCATGGCCGTGGGCGAGGGCGGTGGCGAGCTGGCAAAGCAGCTGCTGCGCGACACCTACGACGTTGCCTATCCCGGCGTCGTTGCCATCTACCTCACGGGCGCCCCGCGCCCCGGCGTTGGCCCGCACGACGTGGCGCTCGCCATCATCCGTGCCGTCTTTGCCAAGGGTTACGTTAAGAATAAGGTCATGGAGTTCGTGGGCCCGGGCATCGCGAACATGACGACCGATTACCGCAACGGCGTCGACGTCATGACCACCGAGACCACCTGCCTGTCGAGTATCTGGGCTACCGACGAGGACACGCACGCGTTTTTGACCATGCACGGTCGCGGCGAGGACTACCGCGAGCTCAAGCCCGCCGATGTTGCCTACTACGACGGCTGCGTCGAAGTCGATCTGTCGAGTATCAAGCCCATGATCGCGTTGCCGTTCCATCCTTCTAACGGCTTTGAGATCGACGAGCTCAACGAGAACCTCGAGGACATCCTGCATGAGGTGGAGCTCGAGGCTGCCAAGATCGGCGAGGGCAAGACGCACTTTAGCCTGCTCGACAAGATCGTCGACGGCAAGCTGCACGTGCAGCAGGGCGTTATCGCCGGCTGCTCGGGCGGCAACTACGACTCCGTGGTCCAGGCTGCTCGCGTGCTCAAGGGCGCTAACACCGGCTGCGGCGAGTTCTCGCTGTCGGTCTATCCCACGAGCCAGCCCGTGGCACTCGAGCTTACACGCCGTGGCTACATCTACGACCTTATGGAGGCCGGCGCGATTGTGCGCACGGCATTCTGCGGCCCGTGCTTCGGCGCCGGCGACACGCCTGCCAACAACGGCCTTTCGATCCGCCACACCACGCGCAACTTCCCCAATCGCGAGGGTTCCAAGCCGGGCAACGGTCAGCTGAGCGCCGTGGCCCTGATGGACGCCCGCTCCATTGCGGCGACGGCTGCCAACGGCGGCGTCCTGACGCCGGCGACCGACCTGCCCGAGGAGACTTGGGACGAGGCCTGCGAGTACACCTTTGACGACGCGCCGTACAAGAAGCGCGTGTACTGGGGCTTTGGCAAGGCTGAGCCGGCCGACGAGCTGGTCGAGGGCCCCAACATCAAGCCGTGGCCCGCGATGGAGCCTCTCGGCGACGACATCCTGCTCAAGGTGTGCTCCAAGATCATGGACCCGGTCACTACGACCGACGAGCTCATTCCCTCGGGCGAGACGAGCTCCTTCCGCTCCAACCCGCTGGGTCTGGCCGAGTTTACGCTCAGCCGTCGCGACCCTGCCTACGTGGGCCGCTCCAAGGAGGTCGACGCGGTGGAAAAGCGCCGCATTGCCGGCGAGGCAGCGGGCGACCTGGTGGCACTCGATGCCGAGCTTGCCAGCGTGTTTGAGGCGCTGACCGGCGCGGGTGTCGCGGCCGATGCCAAGGCGACCGAGTACGGCTCCATGCTCTATGCCAAGAAGCCCGGTGACGGTTCTGCCCGCGAGCAGGCTGCGAGCTGCCAGCGCGTAATTGGCGGTCTGGCCAACGTCGTCCACGAGTACGCCACCAAGCGCTATCGCTCCAACGTGATGAACTGGGGCATGGTGCCCTTCCAGATGGAGGCCGAGCCTAACTTTGAGGTGGGCGACTACGTCTTTGTGCCGGGTATCCGCGCCGCGCTCGATGGCGACCTAAAGGACATCGCCGCCTACGTTGTGCGCGCCGACGGCACGGTTGAGCAGATTGAGCTCTATATTGCCGATATGACGGCAGAGGAGCGCGCCATCGTCAAGGCCGGCTGCCTGATCAACTACAACAAGTTCAAGGCCGCTGCCGAGTAACGCACTTAATTGTCCGCCCGGGGCTTACCCTTTCCCGCCCGCTCACGCGCTTCGCGAGGGTCGCGTTCGGGAAAGGGTAAGCCCCGGGCTACATTTTTGCGTTCTCGTTGGGTCTTGAAGGACGCTAATAAATAGACTTGGTTGATGCCGCCTCTGTTAATGGGGCGGCTTCTTTTTGTCGAAAACCACCACAAAGGGGACAGGCACCTTTGTGGTGGCGGGGGTGAGCTCAATGTCGGTGCGCACGTTGAGCGACATTCTAATGAGCGTCTCTACAGGATTTCATCTGGGCTGGCGGGCTTGGTTGTTTTGGGGATGCCGAGTTTGGATGACGCGAAATCGTCAACATTGTCCTTAATTCCGTCTTTGGTGTAGACAGTGACCATATAGGTGCTGTGTCCGAATTCGCCCTTGTCGCGTGTTGCCCAGGCATCCCAGTAGGCGGCCCTGTTTCGCCCTTTGATTTTTCCGACACGGCGGAGTTCTGTTCGCTTTAATTTCTGGTTGCTATAGATGGTTCGACCGGCCTCCTCGGTGAGCCCGCACTGTCCAAGCATCTTGTCGAGGACTTGGTTCATGTGGCGCTCATCGGTGTTTGGTGCGTAGTCGTAGGCAAGGCCGATGGAGTCGAGTGGCTGGTCGTCGATTAGATAGTTTAGCGCCTGAGGTCCAAGGCAGAAATAGGGGGAGCATCCGTCGATCTGACCGAGCAACGGTAACTTGGACTGCCAAAGTCCGGTGGGAATTGCATATTCGTAGAACACGCCACGGCAGACAAAGGAGAGCGAGGTGGCACGCGAGCCGGCGTCGATCATCCCGCAAAGATCGAAGGGCGAGGCGATACCAAAAGAAAAGGGCGTGATGACGATAAGGAAGAGCATCACGATGGGTATGGCGAGAATGGCGATGACGTTGCGACCGGTGGAATGAGGCGGCTTCATATGCGCTCCTCGAGACAAAGATCTGTTGAGGATAGGCAGAAATGGATATGTTCAGAGAACAATTCAAGTTTAATCTCATGGCGCGAGATGGTCGACCGTTAGCGTCGAGAACCACCACAAAGGTGCCTGTCCCCTTTGTGGTGGTTCTCGGTTTGTCTCGATTTGTAACAGATAGAGCTCTATTTGCCGAGTAGATGTTACAGATTGAGACAAACGGTTGCCACTGGTCATTTTCTCTCGATCTGTAACATCTAGGATCAAAAATGGCTGCTAGATGTTACAGATCGAGATGGTAGTGCGCCTGGGCAGCGGCGGGCTGACATCTCAGTACCCTATCCATCAATCACTCAGAAAATCTTATATATAGAGACTTAGATTTGTGTATAAGATTGTACAAAGCTGGCAACAATACTTCTCGAACAACGTGAAGCCGCCCCGTAGGGCGGCCACCCCAAGAGAGGTGATTCCATGAGAATCGATAAGCTAGCAATGACGTCGCGCGAGGCGTTGCAGACCGCCATGAGCACGGCTGCCGACGCGCAGGCCGGCGCGGTGGAGCCGATTCACCTGCTGTCCGCCCTGCTCGGTGCCGGCGAGCGCAATATCTCCGTGATCATCGAGCGCATCGGTGCCGACCCGGCTCAGCTCGCACGCTCCACACAGGATGCCATCGACCACGCGCCCAAGGTTTCGGGCGAGGGCCAGCAGATGGGCCTGTCCAACGAGCTCGTCCGCGTCATCGAGAAGGCCGAGAAGAAGGCCACCAAGATGGGCGACAGCTTTGTGGTGACCGAGCATCTGCTGATGGCACTTGCCGAGGACAAGGGCGAGGCGGGCCGCGTGCTGCGTGATGCCGGCGTCACCAAGGAGCGCATCGAGCAGGTCTACGAGGAGCTGCGCGGCGATGACCGCGTGACGTCTGCCGAGGACAAAACCCAGTTTGAGGCCTTGGAGCAGTACGGCCGCAACATCTGCGATCTGGCCCGCGCCGGCAAGCTCGACCCGGTCATCGGCCGTACCGACGAGATCCGCCGTACCATCCAGGTCCTGTCCCGTCGCACCAAGAACAACCCCGTGCTCATCGGCGAGCCGGGCGTCGGCAAGACGGCCATCGTCGAGGGCATCGCCCAGCGTATCGTGGCCGGCGACGTGCCGAGCACCCTGCGCGACCGCGACCTCATCGAGCTCGACATGAGCGCGCTGGTCGCCGGCGCCAAGTACCGTGGCGAGTTCGAGGACCGCTTGAAGGCCGTACTCAAGGAAGTCCAGAAGTCCGAGGGCAAGGTCATCCTGTTCATCGATGAGCTCCACACCATCGTGGGCGCGGGTGCCACCGAGGGCTCCATGGACGCCGGCAACATCCTCAAGCCGGCGCTCGCCCGTGGCGACCTACACGCGATCGGCGCGACCACGCTCGACGAATACCGCAAGTACATCGAGAAGGACGCGGCGCTCGCCCGTCGTTTCCAGACCGTGATGGTCTCCGAGCCCTCCGTCGAGGACACCATTTCGATTCTGCGTGGCCTGAAGGAGAAGTACGAGATCTTCCACGGCGTGCATATCACCGATAGCGCGCTCGTGGCGGCTGCCGACCTCTCCGATCGCTACATCGCCGACCGCTTCCTGCCAGACAAAGCCATCGACTTGGTCGATGAGGCGGCAAGCCGCCTGCGCATGGAACTCGACAGCATGCCGGTCGAGATCGACGCCACCACGCGTCAGCTCACTCAGCTGCAGATCGAGGAACAGGCGCTCATGAAAGAGACCGATGACGCCTCCAAGGAGCGTCTGGAGGCCCTGCGCCAGGAGATTGCCGAGGTCCAGGAAAAACTCAACGTGCAAAAGGCCGGCTGGCTCAACCAGAAGAACGCCATTGACCACGTGCAGGAGCTTAAGAGCCAGCTTGACGAGGCCAAGAGCGAGGAGGAGCGTGCGACGCGCAACGGCGATTTGGGTCGTGCGTCCGAGCTGCGCTACTCCGTGATTCCGGGCCTGCAGCAGCAGATTCAGGATTCCGAGGCCGCGCTCGAGGCGCAAAAGCAGCAGGACGGCGAGGGCCTCAACGAACAGGTGACCTCCGATGAGATCGCCGAGGTCGTGAGCGCCTGGACCGGCGTGCCCGTGTCCAAGATGATGCAGGGCGAGCTCGACAAGCTGAAGGGCTTGGAGGGCGAGCTGCATAAGCGCGTCATCGGCCAGGACGAGGCCGTCTCCGCCGTCGCCGCAGCTGTGCGCCGCAGCCGTGCGGGCCTCTCCGATCCGGACAAGCCCATCGGCAGCTTCTTCTTCCTGGGCCCCACCGGCGTGGGCAAGACCGAGCTCGCCAAGGCGCTTGCCGAGTGCCTGTTCGACGACGAGCGCGCGCTCGTGCGTATCGACATGTCCGAGTACATGGAGAAGTTCAGCGTCCAGCGTCTGATCGGTGCGCCCCCGGGATACGTGGGCTACGACGAGGGCGGCCAGCTCACCGAGGCCGTGCGCCGTCGCCCCTACTCCGTGATCTTGCTCGACGAGATGGAGAAGGCTCATCCGGATGTCTTTAACGTGCTACTGCAGGTACTTGATGACGGTCGTCTGACCGATGGCCAGGGTCGCCAGGTGTCCTTCAAGAACACGATTATCATCATGACGTCCAACGTGGGCTCCAAGGCCATCGCCGATCTGTCCGGTAAGGACGAGGAGGAGATGCGCCATCAGGTCGACGCTGCCATGGCTCAGACCTTCCGCCCCGAGTTCCTCAACCGTATCGACGATATCGTGGTGTTCCATCCGCTCGGTATGGCGCAGATCGAGAAGATCGTCGACATCCAGCTCGCCGACGTCCGCGCGCGTCTGGCCAAGGAGCGCATGACGCTTGCCATCACCCCGGCGGCCAAGCAGATGCTCGCCGTGGGCGGCCTGGACCCGGTCTTTGGCGCCCGTCCGCTCAAGCGTCTGGTCCAGCGCGAGGTCGTGGATGCCATCGCCGCCGCTATCATCGACGGCACGGTGCGCGAGGGCGATCAGGTGACGGTCGATGTCGACAAGGACGGCGGCTTTACCGTCGTGTGCGACAATACGCCGGCGGCCACCTACGAGGTCCCCGACGCCGAGTAGATTTTGGGCCATGCCTTAAAATCTGCCTTTTGAGCCGAACGCCAAGGGCGGCGGATCCGATTGGGTCCGCCGCCCTTTTTCGTGCGACAATCGATGGTGTTGAACGTGAGCACATGGCAAGGAGCTATGCAGATGAAAGACGAGAACAAGACGAACGCACCGGTGGCTGAGGCGGCGCCCGCCGCACCGAAGACTCCGCCTAAACCGGCACCCAAGCCGCGCGACCCCTACATCCGTGCCGAGAACGAGGACGATGACGGTTACGACCCCTACAGCGACCGACGCCCCGAGCGCGAGCCGATGTTCGAAGCCGATCCGTGGCGCTAAGTGCCACCAATAAGTTGCGGTGAAATAGGGACTGTTTTGCGGTTTGACCAGCAAAAACAATCCCTATTTCACCGCAACTGCGTTGGGCGGCTGTCTTCGGGCCGGCTAGTCCTGGGCTTTGATACTCGGCAGGAGAATCTGGGCGAGGTAGTCGGTTTCGAGCTTAGTGGCACCATCGGCCTTGCCGTCTTTACCCACCAGGTCGTTCTTGATCTGGCTATACGTATAGCGGTTGCCGGTCGTAAGCTCGACAAGCTCAATGGCCGTGTCCATGGGGTAGGTTGACACGGGGTTCTGCGTCCGTCCGTTGATGGTCTGGGGCACCACGTACGGATAGACGGGGCCGCTGGCGTAGACGGTATAACCGTTGCCTAGATTGGCCGCGCCCAAAACCGTATCGCCTTCATCGGGCGTAAAGCTCTCGCCCTCGCGCACCGCGACGAGCGTCACGAGCGGCGTATTGGCGTCGTCGCCCAGATAGATGCATAGCGTGCTTCCGTTTTGCCAAGTTGCGACCTTGCCGTACCACTCGACGGGAATATCGAGCTGGTAGAGGTCGGTTGCCTTGTGGCGAGCGTCAGCATCACGGGACGCCTGTGCCTTTTGCGCGCTCACGGCATTGACGGCGGCGTCGCGCCGCGCGGTTGCTGCCTGCTGGAGCACTTTGGCAGCCGCGGCGGAGCTCGCACCGCCCTCCTCGGCATACTTGGCGGCGGCATCGATCTGGTCGTCAGTCACCGTGTCGGCCGAAGGCACTTTGAGCTTAAAGGTGGCCTGGGCACTTAAATCCTGTCCATCGCTCTTAACGGTGACCTGCGTCTTGGTGGTCGGGACGGTATAGATGGTGCCGTCGGCCGCGATGGGGGAGGCAGCGATGGAGAGCGTGTAATCGCCGGGCAGCAGTTTGATGCCGCGGCCGTGCTCGTCAACATAGAGCGTTTCGCTCACGGAGGAGCCATCAGCGTCCTGACCGCTCACCTGTACGGGAATCTTGGAGCCGGTGGAACAGTCGAGGCCCGCGGCATGCACGCCAATCTGCACTGACATCATCGTGTGGGCATTGGCGGCGACAGCGGCAGCCTGCTCTTGCTGATATCCGTTCCAGGCAGCATAGCCTGCACCGCCGGCGACGAGCGCGACGGCCACGATGCCGGCGACCATCAGATTGCGGCGCTTGGGAGACATCTTGCGATGGCGGACCTCGGCTTCGCGTGCTGAGGGAACGGACGGTAGGGGGATATCGCCCATGGCGATGGTCTCGTCCACGGCAGGCGCAGAGCCCAGGCCGGGAAGCTCGCGGGTCAGCGAATCTTCGGCCGGCAAGCTGTCGAGCAAGATGGTTTCCTCGCTCGTGTCGGATTCGGGCTGGTCGTCGGCCTCGCATTCGGTGTCTTCATGATCTGCCTCATCTTCGGCAGGCTCAACGTCGTCTGCGTCCTGATCATCGGACTGCGCCTCGGCTTCCGACTCATCCTGCACATCAACGCCCGAATCGTCAAACGCAATCTCATCGAGTGAAATCCGGTCTAAGCTCTCCAAGGCCTCAGCGCAAGCTTCTGCATCTTGGGCCGCATCCTCTTGGCCCATCGTCTCATCTTTCATATATCCCCCAAGCTCAATATCGGGACAACACTGTACCCAAAAATGGAGCCATATAAAGCGCGTGCGAAATATAAGATCCGATTTAACTCGAGCGCATCGTTCGGCCGCATCCTCGCGGCAGCAAAAGGCCCCCGGAACGCGAACGAATCACATTCCGGGGCTCTGCAATGCGTTGAGTTGCGCGGAGCCGGCTATGCTGCTTCGCGCTCAAGCGATGTCTGCGTCAGGCGCGTTACTCGGCGTGCGCGTAATCCACCTTGGCGCGGCGAGCGGTAGCCTTCTCCCAATCGCTGGTGCCCTCAAAGACATCCTGCTTGTAGGGATTGCGGCCGAGCTTCTTGGCGCGGTAGGCGATGTAGATGATCGCGGCGACATTGGCGACCAGTGCGGCGATCGAGACCGCGGTGGCGGCGCCGGGGTCGAGCGTGGAGTGGGTCACAAAGATGGACTCCTCCTGGAAGTACGGGAACACCTGGGCAAACATGCACCAAATGGCCAGCGTAAAGGCGCGGTTCTGGATCCAGCCGCCCTTGTTCCAGATAAAGGCGGCGACGGTGGGCGCCAGCAGCAGCGCAAAGCCGCAGAACCAGGAGTGGGTGGGCAGGCAGTTGTAGGTGTAGCAGAAGTTCCAGATATCGTAGGCGATGATGTAGACCCAGGTCATGTCGGGCCACAGCATATCGGTCTGATCCTCGGAGGCGTAGACGCTCCACCAACCGGTCATGCAGAAGATGTTGATGATACCGGCGATGCCGTTGAACACGTTGTTCCAGCCGGCCAGCTGCGTGGCGCCTTCGGAGGTGACCCAGGTGGACTCGCCCAGGACAAAGAAGTGATAGGCGCTCTCAAAGTCGGACACGACGGCGATCATGATGTTGATGGCGACGATCACAAACGGCCATGCGCGGAACCAATGCACCTTGCCGATCTTGCCCCACTGGTACTTAATGGCAATGAAGCCCCAGCAACCGGCCAGCGCCGCGTATACCTTGGCGTAGTGGAACCAGCTGTTCTGGTACACATGGGTGGGGTTGGTGAGCGCCCACTCGGCGCCCTGCGAGACGCCGATGGCGATGGCGACGCAGTAGATGGTCATAGCCAGTGGAGCCACGCCAAAGATGATTGCCGCGCCCAGCTTGGTGCGGCGGCCGACCTCGTTGAGCACGATGAGGCCAATAAAGACCATGGCCCAGCCGGCCCAGTGGATAAGGGTATCGCTACCCCAAACATCGAACAGCATGCTGCTCTCCTTTCACACGCCCGCGGCCCCTCTTCCGATCGCGGGCAGTTTGGCCAAATGTCGTCAGTTCTGGGGCTTGCGCTCCGGATACTTGGCGGTATAGCCCTCGATGTGGAGTGTCGAGGCGATGATTTCCTTGACCGTCTCGTCGGGCACATCGGGGTGCGTGCGGATATACATCAACAACCCCATGATGAGGGTGTAGAACGTCTCGTAGACATGGTCGATGCGTAGCTCATGATGGGCGACAAAATCCACCACGGTGGTGTCGCAGATATACTGCGCCACGCGCTGGACCACGTTGTGCAAAAAGCCGCCGTAGAGCGCGCCGCTGCTTGAGGTGAGCGTACTCGGCAGCTCGTGGCCGCTGACGACCAGGCGCTTGAAGAGCGGGGCGACGGTGTCGAGTGCGCCCTCGATATCACCGGCGATGCGGCTGGCATTCCACTGCTCGAGCTCGGCGATAAAACCGTCGATTGCCTCGTCCATGACAGCGGTGACGGCGGCGTCCATATCGGCAAAGTAGTGGTAGAACAATGAGCGCGTGCAGCCGGCGCGTTTGGTCACGGCCGAGACAGATAGATGCGACACACCCAGCTCGGAACTCACGGTGCGCACGGCGGCGAGGATCTCGCGACGGCGTTCGTCGCCCGTCAGACGTTTGGCCGTGCTGTCGGGCGCGGGGACGGCATCGGCCACAGAGGTATCTGCTGTGTTGTTGCCCATGTTTTGCCGCCTTTCATCCTCTTTTGCCTGACCGTTCACCTAACAGTCTTGAATATTGTTGACGGTTCGTCAATACTATTTTTGACACAATGTCAACAATGGCGGGTGAACGGCATGGGGCATGCTCGACCTGCAAAAAAAGAGGGGCGCTGCGGCCTCGTCGGGCTGCGGCAAGAGAAGGGACAACCATGATTCTCAACGGACCGGGAATTAGCTACACCGAGCCCGACATTGGTTCGGAGTTCGTGCCGCCGCTGCCAGAGCATCCGCGCGAGGCAATCGTCAAGCTGTGCGAGCACTGCACTAACCGTCTGCTGCATCGCGACGAGCTGCTGGGCTACGAGTACTGGTCGTTTGCCGAGGCCGCGACCGACGAGCAGGCCGAGGTGCTCTGCAAGATGAAGATGCGCCGTCCCTATACGCTGCCCGAGATGGTCAAGCTCACCGGCATGCCCGAGGCCCAGATCGAGAAGATGCTCGACGACATGAGCTACACGGGTCTGCTCGAGTACAACTGGGAAAATCCCGAGCGCGCCAAGCAGTGGGTGCTGCCCATGCTGGTACCGGGTTCCGCCGAGTTCCTCAACATGCGCGTGAGCCAGCTCGAGGAGCATCCGGTCTATGCCAAGTTCTTTGAGCAGGCCTCCAAGGGGCCGCTGTCCAAAGCCACGCCGATGGTGCCGCCCGGAGGTGCCGGTATCGGCATGCACGTCATTCCGGTCGAGAAGGCTATCGATGCTTCGAGCACCTCGGTGCCGATCGAGCATATCGAGCACTGGCTCGACAAATACGAGGGTAAGTATGCCGCCAGCACCTGCAGCTGCCGCGCGAGCCGTCGCGTGATGGGCGAGGGCTGCGCCGACGACCCCGCCGACTGGTGCATTGCCGTGGGCGATATGGCCGACTACGTGGTCGAGACCGACCGCGGCCACTATGTGACGCGTGAGGAAGTCTACGACATCTTGCGCCAGGCCGAGGACAACGGCTTTGTGCACCAGATCACCAACATTGACGGCGAGAACAAAATCTTCGCCATCTGCAACTGCAACGTCAACGTGTGCTACGCCCTGCGCACCTCGCAGCTGTTCAACACACCCAACCTGTCGCGCTCGGCCTATGTCGCCAAGGTCGAGAAGGACAAGTGCGTGGCCTGCGGTCGCTGCGTTGAGGTGTGTCCGGCCGGCGCCGCCAAGCTGGGCCAGAAGCTCTGCAGCAAAAAGGCCGGCGGCCGCTTACCCGAGTATCCGCGCCAGGAGCTGCCCGATGCCACCAAGTGGGACCACACCAAGTGGTCGCCCAACTACCGCAACGATAACCGTATCGAGACGCACGAGTCCGGCACCGCGCCCTGCAAGACGGCCTGCCCCGCGCACGTTGCCGTTCAGGGCTATCTGAAGCTTGCGGCGCAGGGCCGCTATGACGAGGCACTGGCGCTCATCAAGCGCGAGAACCCGCTGCCCGCTATCTGCGGCCGCGTGTGCAACCGCCGCTGCGAGGACGCCTGCACCCGCGGCCGTGTGGACGCCGCCGTGGCTATCGACGAGGTCAAGAAGTTCATCGCCCAGCGCGATCTGGATGCCGCGACCCGCTATGTCCCACCTGTGGTGACCCCGACGCGAGCCGGCGGCTTCGACCAGAAGATCGCCATCATCGGTGCCGGTCCGGCCGGCCTGTCCTGCGCTTTCTACCTGGCCGAGAAGGGCTACAAGCCCGTCGTGTTCGAGAAGAACGAGCGCCCGGGCGGCATGCTCACCTATGGCATTCCCAGCTTTAAGCTGCAGAAGGATGTTATCGAGGCAGAGGTTGAGGTCATTCGCCTGATGGGCGCCGAGTTCCGCTATGGCGTTGAGGTCGGTCGCGATGTGACGCTCGACGAGCTGCGCGAGCAGGGCTTTAAGACCTTTTATGTTGCCATCGGCTGCCAGGGCGGCCGCCTCGCCGGTATTCCGGGCGAGGCGGCCGAGGACGTGACCGTGGCCGTCGACTTCTTGCGCGAGGTCAACAGCGGCAAGATTGACGCGCTGCCCGGCCGCACCATCGTGGTGGGCGGCGGCAACGTGGCTATCGACGTCGCGCGCAACGCCTGCCGTCTGGGTTCCGAGCACGTTGAGATGTTCTGCCTGGAGAGCGAGGCCCAGATGCCCGCCAGCGAGGAGGAGCGTCGCGAGGCCGTTGAGGACGGCGCGCACATCAGCTGCGGCTGGGGCCCCAAGGAGGTTCACCTGGACGAGGCCGGTCGTGTGTGCGGCATCACCTTCAAGCGCTGCACGCGTGTCTTTGACGACGAGGGTCGGTTTGCGCCCGAGTACGACGAGAACGATATGCGCCGTGTCGATGCCGACCGTGTCGTCATGTCGATTGGCCAGTCCATTGTGTGGGGCGATCTGCTGGCTGGCTCCAAGGTGGAGCTTGGCCGCGGCCAGGGCGCCCTTGCCGATCCCCAGACCTATCAGACCGCTGAGCCCGACATCTTTGTGGGCGGAGACGTCTACACCGGCCCGAGCTTTGCCATCGATGCCATCGCCGCCGGTCACGAGGCCGCCGTGTCCATCCATCGCTTTGTGCAGCCGGGCTCCACGCTCACCATCGGCCGCAATCAGCGCCGCTACACCGCGCTCGACCGCGACGATGTCGTGATCGAGAGCTACGACAACGCGAGCCGCGAGGTGGCGCATGTCGACCGCGAGCGCGAGAAGGCCGCGCCGTTTGGCGAGTACGTCGAGACCTTTACCGAGGAGCAGGTGCGCGCCGAGACCGCCCGCTGCCTGGGTTGCGGTGCCTCGATCGTCGACCCCAACAAGTGCATCGGCTGCGGTCTGTGCACTACCAAGTGTGCGTTCGATGCCATCCACCTGGATCGCGACCGCCCCGAGTGCTCCACGATGGTCAAATACGAGCAAAAGCTCCCAAGCCTGGGCAAGTATGCTTTGAAACGCGCCATCAAGATTAAGTTCGGTCGCAAGTAAGTAGTCATAACGGGAACGGCGGAGGAAAAAGTGCATGAATTGGGAATCGTCTATCACATCATTCGCGATGTCGAGAACGTGGCGCGCGCCAATGGCGTGAGTCGCGTTTCGAGCGTGACGTTGCTGTTGGGCGAGGTCTCGGGCGTCGTTCCCGACTTGCTGCTCGACGCTTGGCGCTGGGCGGCAGATAAAAAGCCCGTCGCGCAGGGCGCGGAGCTTATTGTGGAGCCCGTCGAGGCCGTGACGCATTGCAAGGCGTGCGGCCGCGACTACGCGACAGTCGAGCACGGCAAGACCTGTCCCCATTGCGGTAGCGGCGAGACATACCTGCTGCAGGGTCAGGAGGTCATGATCAAGCAGATCGAGACCCCCGACGAGGACCCGGCAGACGCTGTCCCCGACGGCCCTTCCGACGTCCCCGACGCCGTCGACGCCGCCAACCCCCTCCACATCGCCTAGGATT